>CAYXAZ010000073.1:0-17457 GCA_964463085.1 uncultured Flavobacteriaceae bacterium
TGCGTTCATTCCGGCAATTAAACCTTGCGCTGCGGCTTCTTCATAACCTGTTGTGCCATTAATTTGACCTGCAAAAAACAGATTTGAAATCTGTTTGGTTTCTAAATTATGCTTTAATTGTGTCGGCGGAAAATAATCGTATTCTATAGCATAGCCATATCTAAAAAATTTAACTTTTTCAAATCCGGCGACTTTTCTAAGAGCGCTATCTTGAATGTCTTCTGGTAACGAAGTAGAAAATCCATTGACGTAAACTTCAACAGTATCCCAACCTTCGGGTTCTATAAATAATTGATGTCGGTCTTTTGTAGCAAACCTATCTATCTTATCTTCGATTGAAGGACAATATCTTGGTCCAATACTTTTAATACGCCCATTAAACATGGGCGATCTATCAAAACCCGAACGCAACACATCATGCACTTCTTGACTTGTATATGTCATAAAACAAGAGCGTTGTTTTGTCAATGCTTTTGTTGTAGTTGAATAAGAAAATTTTTCTGGATGTTCATCACCAGGCTGTTCTATCATTTTAGAATAGTCTAAAGAACGGCCATCAACACGCGGGGGAGTCCCTGTTTTCATTCGCCCTGATTCAAATCCTTTTTCAATAAGATCTTCGGTAATACCAGTTGAAGGGCTTTCTCCAGCACGGCCACCTCCAAACTGTTTTTCACCAATATGAATAAGTCCGTTTAAAAAAGTCCCCGCAGTTAAAATAACTGTCTTAGCTTTTATTGATAAACCCAATACTGTTTTGACGCCTACAATTGTATCTCCATCGAATAATAAACCATTTACAGAATCTTGATAAAAATCTAAATTATCTGTTTGCTCTAACATTAAGCGCCAAGTTTCGGCAAAACGCATACGGTCACTTTGTGCGCGCGGACTCCACATAGCGGGTCCTTTTGATTTATTGAGCATTTTAAACTGAATAGCCGTTTTATCCGTTACAATTCCACTATAACCACCCAAGGCATCAATTTCTCGAACTATCTGTCCTTTTGCAATACCACCCATAGCAGGATTACAACTCATCTGTGCAATATTCTGCAAGCTCATTGTAACCAATAAGGTCTTAGCGCCTAAATTAGCACTTGCCGCAGCTGCTTCACTACCCGCATGACCACCACCGACAACAATTACATCATATATGTCTTGAAATAAGCTCATTGTTTCACGTGGAACATTTAGTTGAATTCAGAAGTTAGGAGTTAAAAACTATATAACCCTTCGACTGCGCTCAGGGAGACAGTCGTATTTAAAGTCTCATTAAAAGTCGCGCAAAGATAGGTAATAATCTTCTTTTTCGCGCATCAACTGTTTTTCTTCTTTTGTTTTATCATTGTATCTGCAAAAATGTAATATGCCGTGCATCATAACCCGGTGCAGTTCATCGGTAAAAGAAACCTTAAACTCTGTAGCATTTTCTTTAACTCTATCAATTGATATAAATATATCACCTGAGACTAATCTACCTAAAGTTTCATCAAAACTGACTATATCAGTTAAAGTATTGTGATTCAGATGTTTAATGTTTAATTGTGTTAAATATTTATCGTCACAAAAGATATAATTAATGTCTCCTAATTTATACGACTCATTATCAATCGATTGTGAGATCCAATCGATTATAGGTTTAGAATTATTTAACAGAAACTTAGTTTCGTAATTAAGCGATATCATTGATTATTTTTTTTCCTTGATAAAAACTTTCATATAATCTGGATTATAATATGCATACCTCAATCCATCCTTAAATTTAGTATATGAAAGATTTTTAACATTCAACGCTTTTCTCAAATACTTTACTTTGTCCTTCCATGTTCCTTTTTTATATACAGTTCTAGGAATGTCAACTGTCTTATTTAAATTTTTATTTAATGCTAGTATAAACGATGTCTTCCTTAATGAGTCTTTCTCTTTCATAACTAATTCAAAATTAGCATTAGGCCCTCTATCTGGGGGGAAAGAATTATTTCGAACTCGATCTTGAAAATCTTGTTCTAATTGCATATGCCATTGAGACTGCCAATCATAAAAATTATTATAATGATAAATTTTACTATCAATATGTCCAGACTCAACAATAAAGCCTCCATTTGACGATTTGTTTACAACCACAAAAATAGTTGGGAGATACTCTACTGTAGGTCTAAATTTTTTAAAACTATTAAAAAACTTCTTAGGATTGGGTTTAGTCTCTTTCGATTTAAAAAAATACTTATTATACGGACCAAAGTTTAATTTTGTATATCTAAATTCATTCAACACTAAAGCAGTCTTAATATCTAAAATTTTTAAAGATGCTTCTTGACCTGTTAATGAAAATTGAAAGAGCTTGTTTTCAATATAAAAAGATCTAATTTGTTTAACCTTCAAGAAATTACTTTTAAATTGTTTGATCTCAACAAATTGTTTTGAGTTTGAATTTGGAACTAAGTCAAACTCTACAAAATAGGAAGAAGCGTTTTTTTTAATATCTAGCGTTAACAATAACCTGTTTTTGTCAATAAATAAATGTCCTTCTTCCAAAGAGCCTACTTCAACAAATTCATTTGTAGTAACATAATCGAAAGTTGCATTCACAAGGTTTTTCAATAAATAATCATCCGTATTAGTACCCATAGAATACTGCACTATTGAATTATTTTTACCATCTTGAATAGTTGTAATAAAAAAATATTTATTTACAAAACTAAGGATATAAGTAACATCTCCTTCAGTGATAATTTTTTTATATTTTCTTTTGTGAACAATTTTAGGAGAGCTTATCTTACTGGTTTCAGTATCAAATTCTCTCATATATATATCATCATTATCCTTTGTAATTTTATAAACAATAATTAATTTGTTTTTATAAAAATGATGAGATAATATAATTGGTTCTTTATCAAATGTGAAAGAATTAAGTTTCTTAAATTTGCTTCCGAGAGAAAAAGGTAAAAAATCAATCTTTTTTGTCTTTTTGTTTTTTACTACTATTAAATGTAACGTAGTACTATCATTCGTTTTGATAGAATATGTGTTTTTTAGCTTATATAGTTTTTCATTGATTGCTATATCCTGAAGAACTTGAGAAAAAACAGATTGCACAAGCAATAAACAAAACAAAAGTGTAATTCTACGCATCGGTTTATTTGGTGTCCTTAAAATATTCTTGAACTTTCTTTTTATAATTATTTCGTAAAGGTAAAGGTTCTCTATTTAAAATTTCCTTGGAATTGAAGTAGAGTTTTTTGTTTTTAATTTGAGGAATGTTACGCTTATTAAATTGTTGCTTATTCGTTTCTGATTTTCGCTTATTGTCTTTTCCTTGTTCTAAGGTTGCTTTTTCCAGTTTTAATAATTCATGTTCTAATCTTAACATATTTTCCAAAACCTTATTATTAAACCCTTTATCTAACAATTGCTTTTCTAATTCTTCCATTTGTCGCAATGCCTTTTGTCCTTTTGAGCCGCCCTTTCCTTCTTTACCCATCAACTCTTTAAGTGCTTCTTTGAGTGCATTTTGTTCTTGATATATCTGGTATTGTTCTCCTGTCATTTTTTCTCCTTGTTTTCCTCCTTCTCCTTCTTTACCTTGCTGTTTACCTTCTCCTTTTTCCTTTCCTTGTTCTTTTCCTTTTTTAATACCATCCTTCATTTTTTCCCCTAAGCCTTTTTGTTTTTTAATGATATCGGGTAAACTGAATGAATTTCCTTTTCCTTTACCTGAACCCATTCCCGGATTCTGCAAACTATTTAAGACATTGCTCAGCATATTGGCTAAATTATTAGCTGCAGTCATTGTGTATTGCTGATTAGAGACTCCTTGATGTATTCTGTTCTCTGCAATATTTTCTAACGATTTATCAAGATTATAATGTGCTTCCGTCAAGTCCTTTTGAATGTTAGAAGAAAGTTTTTGTACCCGTAAAGAAAGTGTATACAAACTATCATCAATATGTTCAAAGTTTTCTTTTAGAATTTGTTGCTTTTTTAATTTAACTGGAAACTCTGCATGGCTTGCATCAACTCCATCAAAAGAAAGCATCAATTGTTCTTGATCAAAAGAAAAGGTCAATAGATTTTCTAAAATAGATCGTAGATCGTCAATATTCTCATCTATAGATTCACCTTGCATGGCAGACATCGCACCTTGCATTTGCTCGCTTAATTGTTTCATTTTCTTTGCTGCAGACCTTTGATTTTTCTTTGCCGATTTTTGCTTACCCTCTGATGATTTAGAATTTTCTTCATCCTCTTTTTTTTCTTGATCTTCTAACTTCTCTGTGGCTTTATTCATTTCTTCATCAATTTCTCTTTCTTCCTTATTGGTATCAGGAAACTTCATCGGCTGCACCAAATGCTGATTTTGTTTATTGAGTTCTTTAAAATCTTTTTGAATGTCTTCAAACTTTTTATTCAATTTCTTTTGATCTTCAGCGTTATTGTTTTCTTTATCAGCTTGCTTGTCTTGTTTCTTAGAAAGAGAATCTAACTTTTTAGTAATCTGAGCGGCTTTTTTCTCAACAAAAAAGCGTTTGGCCAATTCAAGTAGCCGTTCTGATGAGCGTTTTTCTTGTTTGTTCTTTTGAGCTAACTTATCTAGTTTTTTTAGCATTCCCTCTTTATCCAATTTTTCAGCCATTTTTTTTAATTCCTCTAACAGCTTGTCCTTTTTTTGCAGTTCTTGTGCTTCTTCTATGCGTTTTTTAAGTTCTTCTTTTTTATCTTTTATAGACTGATCTTCATTATTTAATTCTTGTTCGTCTAAATTTTCTTTGAGTTTATCTGTATGTTTTTCCAACATTTCTTGATATTGCTCTTGGCGTTTTAAAAATTGATCGAATTCTTTTTTATCATTCCAATTTAATTTAGATTTCTTCTTCAATTTTTTAGAAAAATCTTCAAAATCTTTGCTTAATTTTTCAGTACTTTTTGTTGTTTTATTTAATTCTTCTAAGTTTTGTTGTTGCTCTTTTAATAGATCGTCTATAATTTCTTGCTTGGTTTTATTATAATAATTAAATGTTTTGCTTTTTGTCGATTTACTACCATTTACCCCATCATTATCAAAAACTTCGAAATACATTTCATAAGCAACACCTTCCGTAACTTCTAAATTAGCAGGAGAAAAAATATAATAAAATTCTTCAAAAGCCGATTTATTTATTTCAATAGCAAGATTTTTAACAGCAATTTTATCATCTGTAGCATAATAAACTATATTTAACTTTTGCAATCTGTAATCATCACTTATCTGACCTGCAAACTGAACCGGACCTCTACTTACCGAATCGAGGTCTGATTTAACCTCAATTTTAGGAAACTCATCTTTAATTACCTCAATAGTATAATTCAGTTTTTCATAGTCTTTTAAATTAACGTTTGAAGTTGCTATTTGATAGGTTAAATTTTGTTTGAGTCTTTTTGTAATTGAAAAATCGTTATCAGTATTTAGTTTGAACGGAACAATGCCTCCGCTTATAAAAGTCAGCGAATCTGTTGCTTGTGTTTTAATATTCCATGTGATATTAGTGCCTTCCGGAATAACAGCATTACCTGTGTTTTTAACGAGTTCATCTTTTTTACCGGTATAAGACGGATAATTCAAAAACATTGCAAAACCTGTAACTATTGGTGTTTTAATTATATTTAGTTGATAGTCTTTTGACCTTACTCCATTAGCTTCAAGATAAAAAGTTAAAGGTTCTTTCAAATTACTAAATCCGTAAGAAAACAAGCCTGTATTTTTATCTTTCAGTAAATAATTTTGGTTATTAAAATGGATTTGAACATTTTCAGGAATAATATCTCCAACTGTTTTAACTTGTAATTCAAAAGGTTTGTTTTCGATTGTGTTTAATTGATCATTTAAAATTACAAATCTAAAAGGAGCAGGCGGTTCATAAGCTGTCTGGTAGTTTATAACACGAGTAAAACTTTCATTAAACAACTTATTATTTCCGGTAAGGAAAGTAAACAACCAAATAACTAATGGAATTAAAAGATATTTTAAATACTTGATGTTTCCTCTAAAATTTATGGCTTTTTTAAACGGAATTGGTTGTAGTGAAGCTGCTTTCTGTTCAATCCCTGCCAATAACAATTCTGATTGTTGTTGATTTTGATTGAGTTGCAGTACATTCAACAATTTATCATCAACTTCAGGAAAATATTTACCAATGATCTTAGAAGCATCTGTAAACGAAATGCCTTTTTGTAAACCAAAGAGTTTGATGGTAGGTAATACGATAAATTTAACCAGTAAACCCAGTTCAACCACTATAAAAACAAAGAATAAAATACTCCTAATATTAGGTGGCAACCATAAAAAATATTCAATGAAAAGTGTTATTAAAAAATATAACAAACCAAAGGTAGAAAATAAGATCAAGCCTTTAATCAGTTCATTGGTATAGTATTTTTTAATGAACAGTTGTAATTTTTGTTGTATGTTGGTGAAGTTACTCATGTTTTTATAGACCTTAAAATTACAATTTTCATTGTCAAATAGTATCTTTGCATTCAAATTTTAACAGAATGGTTAACAAAGTTAGAGTACGTTTTGCACCGAGTCCAACCGGACCGCTTCATATTGGTGGTGTAAGAACGGCATTATTTAATTATTTATTTGCTAAAAAACATAATGGAGCTTTTATACTTCGTATTGAAGATACCGATCAGAATAGATATGTAGAAGGTGCTGAAAATTATATAGTTGAAGCGTTAAACTGGTTAAACATTCCTTTTGATGAAGGTCCGAATATTGGTGGCGATTTTGGTCCGTATCGTCAGTCGGAACGCAAAGACATCTATAAAAAATATATTGATGAATTGATCAATTCAGGGAATGCTTATTATGCCTTTGACACTTCTGATAAACTTGATTTTCACAGAAAGGACCATGAAGCTAAGGGGGAAACCTTTATTTATAATTGGCATAACCGGCTAAAATTAGATAATTCATTATCGCTGAATGCAGAAGAAGTGCAACGACGTATCAACAGCGGAGAAAAGTATGTGGTTCGGTTTAAGTCGCCTGAAAATGAAGAATTAATCTTACAAGATATTATTAGAGGAAAAATAACAATAGACACCAATGTCTTAGATGATAAAATTCTCTTTAAATCTGACGGAATGCCAACATATCATTTGGCTAATATTGTTGATGACCATTTAATGGAAATCACACATGTTATCCGTGGAGAAGAATGGTTACCATCATTAGCATTACATGTATTATTATACAAAGCTTTTGGGTGGGAAGCACCTGAATTTGCACATCTTCCTCTTATTTTAAAACCTGAAGGTAAAGGGAAATTAAGTAAACGTGATGGTGATAAAATGGGTTTTCCTGTGTTTCCGATAGAATGGAAACAAGGTGATGAAGTTTCACGTGGCTATAGAGAAGATGGTTATTTCCCTGAAGCTGTAATTAACATGTTGGCATTATTGGGGTGGAATGAAGGTGATGGTTCTGAAAAAGAAATATACTCGCTAAGCGAGTTAATTGAAGTTTTTAGCTTAGAGCATGTAAGTAAGGCAGGTGCAAAGTTTAATCCTGATAAGGCTGTTTGGTTTAATCATAAATATCTTCAAGAATATGAAAATGAAAAGATTATTAAATCTCTTAAAACAGAGTTAAGTGATTATTTTAACGAAATAAAAGACATTACAGATGAAGAATTATCTAAAAGACTTGAAGGGGCTGCACTTTTAGTAAAAGAGAGAATAAATTTTTCAAAAGAAATTGTTACTGAAAATGAATATTTTTTAAAAGCTCCTCAAACTTATGATGAAAAGGCATCCAAAAAAGCATGGAAACCGGAAACCGGCTCTTTAATGCACGAATTAGTTGAAGTATTAAAAACAATTAATGATTTTTCGTCTCAAAATATTGAAACTGTTGTAAAGGAATGGATCACCGCTAAAGAAATAGGTTTTGGTAAAGTAATGCAGCCTCTAAGATTAAGTTTGGTCGGAGCAATGAAAGGCCCTCATTTATTTGATATTATTGCATTGATTGGTAAAGAAGAAACGATTAAACGAATTGAAAATGCTATTTCAACATTTTGATATTTAATATTTTATGATACTTTTTGTAAGGATTGATTTAGTTTTACGTCGTTATACTTAACAACTAATTCAATCAATTATGAAAAAACTATCTCAGTTATTACCCGTTACTTTTATTTTACTTTTTTTAAATATTTCTTTTGCTCAAGATGCAGTCTATAAAATTGAATTTATAAGTAACTGGAGTAGTACCGCACATCCAACAGATTATCCTACCGGTTCAGCACATTGGTCACCATTGATTGGTACAACCCATAAAGATGCCACTCCGTTTTTTCAATTGGGAATACTTGCGTCTGATGGTGTAGAACAAGTTGCCGAAACAGGTGGAACCTCAACCATTACGCAAGAAATAAATGCTATTATTGGTAATGGAAATGCTTATGAAGTTATTGAAGGTTCAGGTTTGGGCACTGGTCCCGGTACAATTACCATAAACGATGTAAATGTTGATGCTGACTTTCCTTATATAAGTCTAATAACAATGATTGCACCTAGTCCAGATTGGGTTGCACAAATAAATAATGAAAAACTAACAGAAAATAATGGAGATTGGAAAACCTCAATTTCTGTTGATGTGTATGCTACTGATGCCGGTACCGATAACGGAACAACTTATACTTCAGCGAATGATGATACAAACCCTGCTGAAAATATGAGTAGTTTAGAAAATACTGCTCCTTTTTCAGATCAAATTATTGGAATTTTTGTTTTTACATTACAACAAGTTTTGTCTGTTGATAATAATGTATTGCAAAATGCTATTTCTATATATCCAAATCCTAATAACGGAAATATTAATATTAATAATATTGGAAACATTGTACTTGAAAAAGCTGAAATCTATACTATCACAGGTAAAAAAGTGAAAGTGTTTAATAATATATCTAATCAAAAAAGCTTGACTTTTAATTCGCTTAAAAGTGGTTTGTACTTCTTAAAACTAGATTCTAATAAAGGAGGTATTATAAAAAAACTGATGATTCAATAGAATAAAGAAATTTCTTAAAACGAACTATTTCCGAGGCAGAGCCTAAGGGAATCCTTTAGATTAAATCACTCTAATTTTGTTTTTTCAACTTTTGTAACATAATATTTGGTGTCTCCTAACCATGGGAATGTTGCAAAGCGTTCTTTATAGGTAAGTTTTACACTTTGTCCTTGTAAATCTTTTAATAGATCAATCACTTCTTTTTCTGAACTTTCTACTGAAAAATCAAATCGTTGTGACTCTGATACGCCTTGGCTTATTTCTCCTTCCCAAGTTTTAAATAGTACACCCTTATGACTAATTTTTGTTAATTCACCAGATCTATATCCTTCACTAAAAGTGGCATAATAAACAAATAGAAAATAAATTACAGTAATTGCAATTAAAATTGAAAGTATAATGGTTACTATTTTTTTCATCTTTTATAAGTGTTTTCAACAAAATTAAGTATTCTTGGTATTAATTGTTAACTTTATAGCTTAAATCTTTAGTAATCATTAATCTTAAAAACTAAAAAATTATGAGTGAAATATCAAGTTATATATGGGCAATTCCTATAATCTTTATTATCCTTTCCGGGTTATTTATTGTAAAACAACAAACTTCGGTAGTTGTTGAACGTTTTGGAAAACTTCAAAGTACTCGTCAAGCAGGATTGAATATTAAAATTCCGCTTGTAGATAGAATTGCTGGTCGTATCAGTTTAAAAATTCAACAATTAGATGTGATCGTTGAAACAAAAACTAAAGATGATGTATTTGTACATTTAAAAATTTCAGTACAATTTTTAATTAGAAAAGATCATGTAGAAGATGCCTTTTATAAACTTCAAAACCCGCATGAACAAATTACGGCTTTTATTTTTGATGTTGTACGTGCTGAAGTTCCTAAAATGGTATTAGATGATGTGTTTGAAAAGAAAGAAGAAATTGCATTGGCTATTCAGCGAGATCTAAAACAAGCAATGCTCGATTATGGTTATGACATTATTAAAGCTTTGGTAACTGATATTGATCCTGATGAAAATGTAAAAATTGCCATGAATCGTATCAATGCAGCAGAACGCGAAAAAGTTGCAGCGCAACATGAAGGAGATGCGCAACGTATTTTAATAGTAGAGCGCGCTAAAGCGGAAGCAGAAAGTAAACGTTTGCAAGGTCAAGGTATAGCTGATCAACGTAGAGAAATTGCACGTGGTTTAGAAGAAAGTATGGTTATATTAAATAGAGCGGGAATTAACTCTCAAGAAGCTTCTGCCTTAATTATTGTAACCCAACATTATGATACCTTACAAAGTATTGGTTCTAAATCTGATTCTAACTTAATTTTATTACCTAACAATCCAAATGCTGCAAGTAATATGTTAACCGATGTGGTTACTGGTATGGTTGCTGCTAAGAAAATGAATTTATCTTCCGGTAAGAAAAAAGGCTGATGAATTAATAATAAAAAATTCTTGAAACTGACTATCCCGAGGCTCTGCCTCGGGAAATTCTTTTCGATTAAATTTTGGTCAACAAAAAAGGCGCAAATATTTGCGCCTTTTTTGTTTATAAAAGTAAATCAATTTATTAGATGACTTTGAGTCATCTAATAAATGAATTATGATTCTTTTTTATCTTTTCCATTTTCCTCTTTATCTTCGTCTTTAGTAGCATTCTTAAATTCCTTAATTCCGGTACCTAAACCTTTCATTAATTCCGGTAATTTTCTACCGCCAAATAGAAGTAATATGGCTAAACCAATGATAATCCATTGCCATGGTCCTACAAATCCTAAAAATATCGTTGCTGTTGTCATCTTTATTAATTTTACTAAAACAAAGGTAGTAATTAAATAGTTATACAGATTATAAATTACTATCCTTTATTTTTAATAGTGCCACCCATTACTTTTTTAGAATTGACTTTTTCAGGGTTTCCTTTATAATATACATTACCTCCAAAACGTACCTTGGCATCTAATAAATTTGTAACATTTACTTCTGCCTTAGCTCCTGAAGCAGAAACAATATCAGCGCTTTCTGTAATTAGGTCATAAGCTTCATAAACGCCTCCGGTTGTTACTTCTACCTCTTGATTTGTAGCTGTACCTCTAACCTTAATACTAGCACCGGTAACCGCTTTAATAGTAAGATATTTAACATTAACAGATGCGTGAATATAAGCGCCTTCTTGTGTTTTAATGGTTAAACTATTCTGTTCAATAATTCCATCAGAAAAAATAGCAGAACCTTCATTGGCATCTAATACTGTTAGGTCTTGATTATAAAAAACTTTAATTTTAACCTTATCGGGATTGAAATTATCAGGGAATCTTAATGATAATTTTAATTTTCCGTTGACATTTTTTACCGTAACATCGTCTGTCTTTTCACCAGAAATTTCAATTTTCGCTTTATCGGATCTTTCAATATCAACACTTAATCCGTTAAAAGTTTTAATTTCATTAAAATCGCCTAAATTTTGTGTTCTGTCTTGTGCTTGCAATAATGCTGTACATCCTAAAAAAAGGATTACTAGTTTTAGTTTATTCATACTATTATTATTTTTTATTTAGAAGTTATTTTGATTGTTTACTTACAATTTTTATGCCTTAATTTCATTTGATAGAATATATAATTTACATGCGATTCAGGTATTTATTGCTGTCATTCTGACGAACTAGTTATGAATGAGGAAGAGGTCTGAGATTCTTCGGTCATTCTTCCCTCTGAATGACATTCATTTTTAATTTTTGATGTTATTTTAATTTCTATAAATATATTACTGAATCAATTCAAAATCTAAGTGCTTTCGTTCTAAATCTGTTTTTTTAACTTTAACTATCACCTCATCTCCCAGCTGTAATACATTCTTTGTAGACTGACCCACTAAAGCATATTGTTTCTCTTCGTAAATATAATAATCATCCTTAATATCTCTTATACGTACCATACCTTCACATTTGTTTTCGATGATCTCAACATAAATTCCCCACTCTGTAACACCTGAAATAACGCCTTTGAATTCTTGATCTTGATGATCTTGCATGTATTTAACCTGCATATATTTAATAGATGATCGCTCTGCTTTAGCTGCCATCATTTCTCTTTCTGAGGAATGTTGACATTTTTCTTCATATAATGCTGATTGAGGTGATTTTCCACCATCTAAATAATGTTGTAATAAACGATGTGTCATTACATCAGGATAACGACGAATAGGTGAAGTAAAATGACTGTAATAATCAAAAGCCAATCCGTAATGACCAATATTATCTGTAGTATAAATTGCTTTACTCATTGATCGAATAGTTAATGTTTCTATCATATTAGCTTCTCCCTTACCATGTACATCGCTTAATAATTTATTTAATGAATTTGATGTTGTTTCTCTGGTTTGTGTATTAATTTTATAGCCAAATTTACTGATGATCTGTTGTAAGCTTGCTAGTTTTTCAATATCTGGTTCGTCATGAATTCTATAGATAAATGTATTTTTAGTTGGGGTACCATTTTTATTTTTACCGATAAACTCAGCTACTTTTCTATTAGCTAATAGCATAAATTCTTCAATTAATTTATTGGCATCTTTAGATTCTTTAAAGTAGACTCCTGTAGGAATGTAATTTTCATCTAAATTAAATTTTACTTCCACTCTATCGAAAGTGATTGCACCTTGTTGTAAACGATTTTTTCTTAGTTTTTTAGCTAACTCGTCTAATTTTAGAGTAGCATCTATAATTTCTTTATTTACTTCATAACTTTTTCCTGTTAAAGAAATATCTGAAGGTATAGTATTTTGTTTTGTTTCAATAATATGTTGTGCTTCTTCATAGGCAAATCTTTGATCTGAATAGGTTACGGTTCGACCAAACCATTGATTGATAATTTGTGCTTTATCATTCATTTCAAATACAGCTGAAAAAGTTAATTTTTCTTCATTTGGTCGTAAAGAACATACACCGTTTGATAAAACTTCAGGCAACATTGGTACTACTCTATCTACTAAATATACAGATGTTGCTCTATTATAAGCTTCTTCATCTAAAATAGTATCTGGTTGGAGATAATGAGAAACATCAGCTATATGAATTCCTATTTCATAATTACCATTTTGTAGCGGTTTAAAAGATAAGGCGTCATCAAAATCTTTAGCATCTTTAGGATCAATTGTAAAGGTAGTTGTGGTACGCATATCTCTACGTTTAGCAATTTCATCCTTAGTAATTTCTATAGGTAAATTCTCCGCATCTTTTTCAACTGTTGCTTCAAATTTATAAGGTAATCCGTATTCTAATAATATGGAATGTATTTCTGTATTATGTTCGCCGGGCTTCCCTAATACGGTAACAATTTTACCAAAAGGATTTTTAGAATTATCTGGCCAATCGGTAATTTTTGCAAGTACTTTATCACCATCTTTAGCATCATTAATTTTATTCTGAGAGATAAAAATATCAGCATACATTTTAGGGTTATCAGGTATTACAAATCCGAAATTTTTATTCATTTGTAAAACACCTACAAATTCAGTTTTTGCCCTTTTTAATACTTCAATTACTTCGCCTTCATATCTATCATTATTTCGTCTTCTATAGACATAAACCTTAACAGTATCACCATCTAAACCTCTATTTAAATTTATTGTTGGTATAAAAGCGTCGCGTTCTAGATCATCAGTAACAAAATAGGCATTTTTATTAGAAGTAACATCTAATATGCCAATATGATAATGCTCATTTTGAATAATTTTATACTTTCCTCGTGAAGTTTCTTCAATCCGTTTTTTATGTTTTAACTCTTCTAATTTTTTAATAATTTGTTGTTTACCATTGGTATCACTGATGTTAATTTTAGAAGTAATTTGTTTATAATTAAATGATTGTTGTGAATTTTTATTTAAAATTTTTAAAATCTTAGTAGATAAATCTTTAACTATACTACCTTTTTTTTTTCGTTGGTATCTTTTTTTAGTCATGAAGCAATTTAATTATTTTTATTGTTTATAAAAGTACTAATAATTAAAACTATTGTATAATAAAAAAGCCTCAATTAAAATTGAGGCTTTAAATATAATTTTAATAATAGAATTATTTTTATTCTAAAACTATTTTTTGTTCTGTTGTTCCTCTTGATGTTACTATACGTAATACATATATACCTCTTGGTAATTTAGAAACATTTAATGTATTTTCACTTAATATCACTTGTGCTTTTTTACCGGTAATATCAACCAAAGAAAAACTTTTTAACTCAACATTTCTTTTTAATTGAATATTAATTCTATCAACACTTGGATTAGGATATACTAAAACATTATCTTCTAATACAAATTCTGCTTCTTCAGTAGTATCAGAAGAAAGTCCGGTAATTTTTCTAATTCTATTATTACCTCTATCAACTATAAATAAATCTCCTTTTTTATTAAAGGCTAATCCGGTTGGATTGGCTAATTGTGCGTTTGTAGCTAACTCTCCATCTCCTGAAAAACCAGCTTCGCCTGTTCCTGCTATAGTACTTATTATACCTGTAGATGCATTTATTTTTCTTACTTTATTATTACCTCTATCAACAAAAAATAAATTATCTTGTTTATCTACAGCTAATCCTATAGGGTTTGCTAATTCTGCAAATTTTGCTAAAACACCATCTTTAGTAAAACCTCTTTCTCCGGTTCCTGCTACTGTAGTTATAATTCCTGTAGATAAATTTACCTTTCTAATGCGTTCATTTCCAGAATCAGCAATGTATAAATTTCCTTTACTATCTAAAGCTAATCCTGTTGGGTTTGCTAATTGTGCAATAGTAGCAGCACCATCGTCACCTGAATAACCTGTTTCTTTTGTTCCTGCAATTATAGTAACAATACCAGTAGAAAAATCTACTTTATTTACTCTACTATCACCATTATTAGAAATGTATAAATTTTCTTTATTATCAAACACTACATTAAAAGGTCCTCCTAAAGAAGCATTAATATTTGGAAATTCTGTTTCAGATTTTTTACCAACCAACGTTATTGAACTACCTGTATCTAAATTAACTTTTCTAATACGAAGGTTAGCAAGATCAGCTATAAATAAATTATTGTAATTATCAAAAGTTAATCCTGTTGGGGTTTTAAGTTCGCTAATTTGTTTTTTATCTGCAGTTCCTACAACTGTAGTAATAATACCAGATTTAGAATCTATTCTTCTAATACTATTATTATAAGTATCTGCAATAAATATATTATCAGCTTTATCAAAAGTAAGATTAAAAGGTAAATTTAACTGTGCAGTTGTTGCTAGTCCGCCATCTCCTGAAAAACCAGAAGAACCGTCACCGGCAATTGTCGTAATTGTTTGACTTTGCACTAAATAAGCACAAAATATAAACAATAATAAAGTGTAATTCTTTTTCATAACATTAGGGAGTTTAAATTTCTTAATTATTTGTTTAGAGAGCTAAATTACATTAATTTAGGTAAATATTGTTAAAAAAATCTTAAAATAAATGTAACTATTTTCAAGTTCTATCGTCTTTATAGAAAGTTATTGTATTAAAATGAAGGTTTTTATAAAAATTTTTATGGTTTTTCTTCTCTTATTTTTTATAGGAATATATATTACTTATAAAAATATTAATAATACATTTAAAAAAGTAGAAAAAGTAACTTTGGTTTATTCTTCTTCAAATACTATATTAGATAAAACTTTTCAAGTTATCTAACTTTTCCTTTTTATTAACATTTAATATAATAAGTATTATTTATTTAAAAAATTTAAAAAAATAATGATGTATATAATATACTGTTAATAGTTACTATAAAAAGTGTATCATTTATTTTGTTTTTAAGTTCTTAATAAATGATAAACAACTTATAAGTAGATTTTAATTTGCTAAATAATTTGATAGTCAGAAAATTAGCAGTCTTAATTAACAGACTGTTAATAACCGTTATTAACTATATTTTTTAATAAATTTTATAGATTTTTAGTTGAAAACACTCCTTTTTTATGTTTATAATTTAAAAGAAAATAACTATAATTTTTTTAGGAAAATAGAATTTATATTTTCTTTATTCTTTTTAAGAGATTACACAATTCTTTTTATAAATAGTAATAATAAAATATAAACATTTGTAGGTAAATGTTAATCTGTTAATTTTTAAACCATTAGTAGATTTAATTAACAAATAAGAATTATTTTGTTAATAGTGATAGTTAAGTAGTAAATTTGAAAAAAATATTAAAATGAATATAGCTATAGGTAATGATCATGCAGGTACTGAATATAAATTTCAAATTGAAAAACATCTTCAAAATAAAGGAATTACTGTATTAAATTTTGGGACTAATTCAAATGATAGTGTAGATTATCCAGATTTTATACATCCTGTTGCTGATGCTGTTGAAAAAGGAGAAGCTACTTTTGGAATCATTATTTGCGGTAGCGGTAATGGAGCACAAATGACAGCAAATAAACATCAGGATATTAGAGCTGCTTTATGTTGGAATAACGAATTAGTTGCATTAGCCAGACAGCATAATAATGCAAATATTTTAAGTATTCCGGCACGCTTTGTTTCAATACACCAAGCCATAGGTTTTGTAGATATTTTTTTAAAAACGGAGTTTGAAGGAGGTCGTCACCAGAATAGAGTTGAGAAAATAACTTTTAAATGTTGCTAAGTTTTGATTTGGGTTGTTAAAAATTTTAATGAACTAAGCTTAAATGAGTTTTATGATATTTTACAGTTACGTATTAATGTTTTTGTAGTAGAACAAAATTGCCCTTATCCTGAATTAGATAATAAAGATCAAATAGCATTCCACTTTTTTTGTAAAGATAAAAATGCTAACATAATTGCTTATACAAGAATTTTTAAACCAGGCGATTATTATAAAGAAGCAGCTTTTGGTAGAGTAGTGGTACATAAAGATTTACGTAATCAAAAATTAGGATATAAATTAATAGAACAAACCATTAATAATATAGAACAATTATTTGGTAATACTCCAATAAAAATAGGAGCACAAATCTATCTTAAGGAGTTCTATGAGTATTTTGATTTTCAACAAGTAGGTGATGAATATATTGAAGATGGTATACCTCATATTTATATGATAAAAACAACTAATACCAACTTAACCATAAAATGAATCATATTAATTGTTTCTTTTTCACTTATAGTTTGTTTAAAAAATAAACTATAATCAATGCTATACTTTATTTTTTTGCCTCATCTAAGCAAAAAATAATTCTCCCGATGGTTATCGGGATTATTAATGACAAATTTTATAATTAAATAGGTATACATGAATAACCCTAAAGTCAAGATAAAAGAAATTAAAAACCTTTCTAATGATTGGTACACTCTAGATAAAGTAAATTTTGATTATCAATTAAAAAATGGCAATTGGCAAAATCAGAA
>CAYXAZ010000074.1:0-17265 GCA_964463085.1 uncultured Flavobacteriaceae bacterium
AGTATTCAGTATTCAGTATTCAGTATTCAGTATTCAGTATGCTACACCATAAATTTAACTATATATTTGTTGCCACTGATCTACAGTAAGTAGCTCTTTCTTTTTTAATGAATGTAGATAGAGTCTACCAACTGGTTTTCTAGAGACGCCAATATTTAACTTGAATATTGTACCTATTGGTTGTTGTTTTCTTATTTTCTTAGAGCACTCGATGAATACACCATCAGGTATAACTTTATTTCCTCTGGTTATTACTCTACGTCGGTTAGTGTCAGAATCATTAACTAACTTTCCTATAATCCCATAGAACTCTTGTCCTTCAAGTAATTCTAACTCTTCCATTTCAAGTCCTTTGCATTATGTGCTTTTAATCAACTCTAGGTATTTCACCAATTTATCATATTTCTCAGACGAAGAAATAGTATTGGAAATTAATGATTTTGCATCTTCAATTCTATCAAGATATTCCCACAGTATCTTGGCTTCTAATAATATACAGTCACATTTATTAATTTCTTCACCATATTTTACATGAGCATTTGTGATGAGGTTGTATGCTTGCTTATATTCATGAGTGTTGATTAAATAATTTACAATAAAAATAAGATCGTCGGGATCCGATAATGAAAAATCGGGTTCTACTTCTAAACAGGATTTTAATACATTAGATATATTTCCGTATTGTTTCTTATCTACGAGCAAATCAATAACCAAGCGACCAGCACATAGATAAACACGTTTTTTCTTCCATTCACCAATTTGATTAAATAATTCAATATAAATTTCTGGACTGTCTTCATATGTATCATACGGTTCAATTAATAATGCAAGAGCTTCACTTGTGTTACCGATTTTCACCTGTCGGTATAGATCTTCATTATATTTACCGTATGCTTTTTTAGCATCATGCTCACGCTGCTTATTATCAACATATACCCTATCCCCCTTATACATCGATGTAATATTTGAAAAGCTTTCACGCTTTGTTCGCATATAATCAATCTCAAGATCTAATTCATACTTTGCATCTTCTTTTTCTTTCTTAAAAAAGAAATAGCCCATTAGATAGCCGACAATACCACCTGAGACATGCGCTAAAAAGTTCACACCTCCATTTTCGGTACGAGAAAATAATTCATACATATCCCAGCCTATATACCAACCTGCGAGTATCCAAGCAGGAATTGCATATGTACGTGCT
This sequence comes from uncultured Flavobacteriaceae bacterium, assembly GCA_964463085.1. Classification (GTDB taxonomy): domain Bacteria; phylum Bacteroidota; class Bacteroidia; order Flavobacteriales; family Flavobacteriaceae; genus Aureibaculum. The sequence goes on from CAYXAZ010000074.1 coordinate 1,202, forward strand.
AGATGAAAAAATCAGACAAATGTACGAATTTTAGCCCACGGCATCATATAGGCAGAAAAACCAATCATTCCAGATACAGAGCCAGATAAACCTAATGTAGGAATATTATCCCCTGCCATAATAGAAGTTATAGAATAGATAAAACCACCAACAAGCTCGACAGCAATAAATACACTAATAAATTTTAATTTATTTCTGGCAAGAAGTTCTAACGCAGGTGCAAAAGCAAAGAAGAAAATAAGGTTAAATATGATGTGTGACCAATCTGCATGAGATATAGCAGAGGTCATCATTTTGAAAGGGTTAAAGCTATTTGGATAATACATCAACATTTTATCCAAGCTTTTTGGAACAACTAACTGTCGAAGCACATCATAATGCTCATAGTTCGTGTCGGTGTAGTTTTTTAATCTTTCTCGTAAAGATTTACTCTTTATTTTATCGAGGTCATAATCAAGCCAATAAGGAGTATCTGAATAGTAATATAATGCCTGTAAGTTATATGTACACGATTCTTTATAATTATAATCAGTGAGCTCTGCTGTCTTCTTATTGTTAACATTAATTGACTGACAAAACGAATCAAAGGTATTTTCAATATCTTTATTATTTTCTTTCTGAAAATGAAAGACGATAAAACATATTAAAATGATTGAATAAACAATATATGGTCGCTGGCTCAGACGGAGTTCAGTACTATAAGGAAGAATTAGCATAAATAACGACTCAATCCCTTTGTAAAAATTATGGTATATACGAAAAATCTGCCCATATATTTAGCCTACTTAATATTTTTGACGTTATATATAACAACATTAATTGTATAAGTATAGAATAATGGCTTTATCTGTATCGGATTTTGACAGAATTCGCTAAAATCTACTCTAGTAAACCAATTATAAAGGCTAAATAATGAATATTGCAGAAGCTGCTCAAGCTGTATTAAAAGACTCAACCTCACCAATGTCACCGGCTGACATTCATGCTGAAATTGTTAAACGTGACCTCTTTACCTTCGGAGCAAAAAACCCAGTGAGCGTATTGTCTTCTACCCTTCGGAAAAAATCAGATGCAGATCCTAAAGCCACTAAGGTTATATTTAATCAAAGCGGCAAAGGCTTGTATGAACTGGCCTAGATAAACTTTTGTATATCTGTGAAATTTATTGACTACAAGCAATATGTTTCACAAATAGTGGTGGGTAAGAAATTACCCACTGCGATTTATCTTCATGAATCGGCACTCGATACTATCCCAAAAGAATTAGCATTTCATACAATCGAAACGATTAAAAATCTTAAATTAACTAAAACAAAATGGAATATTATTAAGTACTACAAAAACGACTATAAGATTTCTTTACTACACTATCCTGATTTTGATACCTACGCTTATCCTCCTCTTGTTAAAAGTACTACTATTGATATTGAAACTTCAACCTTTACTCAGAGTCAGTACGGAAAATCAGAAAACCCACCCATCCTTCATCGAAAAGAAACCTTTGTAAAAGAAGAATATCCAAATAGAAGTTTATTCATTGAAATCACTAACGAAGGTGAAGCCATAAACTTATATGAAAAACCACGTTCTATTGGCTTCAAGAAAAATTGGGAACGAATTATCAAAACAAGAGGCTATTTATTAAATGAAGAAGGACGTTTAGAAGAGTTCGTTAAGCCTGAAAAAGTCGATAAGAAATTCAACGGTACCGTAGAGAGACACAAAACAGCAATAAATCGACATCAACTTTCTCAACCGGTTAGTCTCCTTGCTCGACATAACTACCTTAATGGTGATTATAGCATTTTCGATTTTGGCTGTGGTAAAGGTGATGATGTGCGAGAACTTGAAGCGCATGGATTAAATGTTAATAAATGGGATCCAAACTCTTACCCAGAAGAAGGGAAAATTAAATCCGACATCGTAAATCTAGGTTTTGTTATCAACGTAATCGAAGATAAAGCAGAACGAACTAGTACACTAAAAGAAGCGTGGGACTTAGCTAATAAAATATTAGTCGTCTCAGTCATGATTGCGGGTGATGCTATGATTAATCAATTTGCCGCCTATAAAGATGGCGTACTTACGAAGATCAATACTTTTCAAAAATACTACTCACAAAGTGAAGTGCGGTATTACATTGAAAGCACCTTAGAGGAAAACGTTATCCCAGTTGGCCAAGGGATACTCTATATATTCAAAGACAAATTAGAAGAGCAAACCTTTCTTGTAGAAAGACAATACATCAGCCGTAACTGGCAACAAAAAACCATACGTGAATTACAAACACGACCTAAAGCTATTAAGAAATCTATCATCGAGAAAAACATCGAACTTTTCTCTGACTACTGGAAAATGACATTAGATCTAGGGCGTATCCCTGCAAACAATGAATTTGAGTTTTCAGAACAAATAAGAAGAATTTCAGGCTCGCATATGAAGGCACATAGCTCTCTCATTGAGTTTTTTGGAAACAAAGTGTTTGAAGAATCAGCATCCAAAAGAAGAGATGATTTACTTGTCTACTTTGCATTGAGCCTATTTGATAAAAGACGACCACAAACTCAAATGCCAGAACGATTAAAACGTGATATTAAAGTCTTTTTTAATTCATATGCTGATGCAGTCGAAGTAGCGACATATGTTCTTTATTCAGTTTCAAATAATAATGTCATTGAAAAATCCTGCAATTTAGCATATAAAATATTAGACTGCGGTCTTATGGAAGAAGGACACAGTTACACATTCCATAAAAAATATGTGGGTGACTGCCCTAAAGAGTTAAGAATATATATTGGATGTGCTACACAGCTTTATGGTGACCTAGATGATATACACCTGATTAAAGCTCATATTACATCAGGAAAAGTTAGTTTGATGGGGTATGACAACTGGAGCAAGAAAGAGCCCTTGTTACTCGAAAGAATAAAAATAAAACTTAGAGAACAAGATGTTGATTTTTTTGATTATGTTGGAGAATACACACCAACACCATTAGAAAACAAGTCAATATACGAATAATTTGAAATCATACATATTTAAAAAATCTATTTATTCGTAAAAACTAGTATTTATTAAAAAATCACTACCCCTCTCCCCAAATTTCATCTTCAAAACATTCAGGAATCATTATGGTGTAATACCAAATAAGAAATTCATTAACATCCGAAACTACTGGCATTTTTTCTCTTAAGGCTTCAAATCCACCAAATGCATATCCATTCATGAGCTCCACAGCGGTGTCACTTAGAAAAGTTTGGCTGTGTGAATCTAGTAATACTGAAACTTTTGACTTAACTAGTGGTTTTGTTAATGGCAATCTAGAATTTGTTAATTCTGAAACTAATAGCAAACCAGCTAAAAGATGCCTATATGGTACAAAAGGCTCTGTGACGGGTCTAGTAAGGTCATGTACATCTGCAGAGTCAAATTTATTTGATCTACAAAGTCCAACTCCGACCAGTAATGATAAATAATATATATCAAACTGTGTTTTTATTGGGCTATCTTTATGTATTAATTTATCGCCCCAGCGTACGGCACTATTATGTAGTTTAAACATGTAATTATTCACTCATATCAGGAGTTAAATCGGTAAAATTATTAAAAAAATCTTTATCAGTACAAACAATTCCATTGTCACTCTCAAAAATTGATTCTTTATTATTTGGTAACTGATCGATATAGGTTTGATTACCAGATATTTTTTTAAATAAGGTAATATAGTTTACATCTTTACCATTGCTTCCTAATGCATCAACAAAGCCATCTTTTTCAGTATCGATTATAAAGCCAATAAATTGGTGACAAATTTCTGCTAGATTTTCACCTAAACCCTTTCTTGCACTCACTTGTAGTGCTGTTACCGGATGATCCACAATTAGTGGGAATTGTGCACCTGAACGCTCCAGTATTGAAGTTGCAAAACTATATGCAATAGAAACATTTTGTCCTCCGCTTGCACTTGCTTGTTGTTTCCCCTTAAATCCTATCTGTATATTTTTATCGATACTTAAAATCTCAAGTGGTGTTCCTCCAGGCAAAATTCTTTTAAGCTTTAAATTACTTTTATCTTTTAATTCAAGCTTAATATTTCCCAGTGCTGTTTCACATGATTTTTTTAATATACGTTTTAATTTCTCTTTTGCTTCAAATTCTTGCACAGTATTTGAAATTTCAGCAAGTTCTTTTTGCCGAGATTCTATAACTTTTTTTACTATTGGGATTTTTTTACATTGTTCAGGATTACCCGAAGAAGCCTCCCTAACGTTACCATTGTTGTCAATAAGATGTTCCAACCTGGCTTCTTTTAGATCTTTCTCTTTCCCTATCTCTTCAAGTTCTTCAATAATACTTTTCTGCCCAGCAGTTGCTTCACCTTTCATCTTACTATGATGTCTCTGCAGTCTAGTGTCTGCCAAGTGAAAATCTGCGCTTGCTTTTCTTAACTCATGAAATGGGTTTGATGAGTTTTTTAACTCTGCTTGAATAGAATATGTCTGAGTATCTTTTTTTATTCCATTAATGGTCTCTATGTGATCTTCAGATAAATATGTATTTGAATTTTCTAAAATAGCCTTTCTACTCGAATCATCAATTTCTCTATTACAAATACATGACTCTTGTGTTGCAAGCTCTTTAAAAAACTCTCCAGACGTACCAGGTAATTTCATCGTGTCTAGTTTTTCTTTTATAAAATTCATTTTATTTAATATTTTACTTGATACGAAAAGTGGGTTCCTTAATGCCTCAAATGCTTGAAGAGACACTATAGATAATTCTTTTTCCATATTATCTTTTGTACTTTCTAGGTCTAATAGAGTTTGATTGTTTTTATCTTGACCAGACAAAATCTCTTCTACATTAGTTTTAATATCGTCATATCTTGCTCTTATTGGTTTTAACTCTTCCTCTAATTCTATTTTTGCTTCTTCTAGTTTTTGAAGCCACATCGTCCATTTATCAAGAACGTTTTTACGTTTTTGAAATCCTTGTTCTGAAGTAACTCCTGATTGCCGACCTTTAAAGTCGTTTTCAATAATATGTTCTAAATCATCAATGTGTGACAGACCAAAAAAGGCTTTTATAGAGGCTTCTGCATCATTACGATCTTTGGCTATCAAGTGCTGTACTTTATCCCCCTTAAAGACGAATACTTCTACACACCGCTCATTTAAAAATGTAATTAATTCTCTTGGTGCTTTCCATCCTACCTCTAACCCACTTGTTGGGTCACTAATTGTACTATATAAAATTGTTCCTAGATTAAAATCAAAATCCATTTGAAAAACAATGTTTTTTTGTATTCTTTGTTCATTGTCTTCAATAAGGATTTTTAAAATAAATAAACCATTATTATTTGGAGATTCCGTACTGTTAACTTCTCTAACTTTTTCAGCTTTCCAATATCTTGCATCTCCAGTTAAAGCAGCAGAAATGAGCTCAATAATAGTTGACTTTCCTGTACCATTTGGCATTTGCACAAGATTTATTCGTTTGTAATTACCATTTATCAAGAAGTTAACATCAGTATCTGGACACCGTAATCCGCGAGTTTGCCATGCAGTCAATGTTACTAGCATTATGAGCCTACCTTAAATGATTCATAAATCCCTTGTAATGAACCCGCAATTTGATTTTCTGCTAGTTCGTTAGAAATATATCTTTCTAATAACCTAATCACAGCTTCATCTGCTTTTGATACAGATTCTTCCTGACATGCTTTACGAATTGCTGACTTAACAATTGAATCTAATTTCATAATTATTCTGTCTCTTTATTATTTTTAAATCGGCTACGTGATATTTCCATTAACCATTCTTTACGTTGATTATCTGTATTAACTCTTTCATTATCTGAATCTTCTTCCAATATAAAATCAACAACAAGAGCTCTTTTCATGGGGTTATTGGGGTCTTTTCTTAAACACCTACCGATTCTTTGAATTGTATCAAGCTTTGATTTTGGTGAAGCAATAAGAAAAACAGATTTTAAACCTTTAATATCTATTCCTTCGTTTAATCTTTCACAAGCAATAAGAGTGTCTATTTCGTTTGACGCAAGCATGTCTAAATAAACTTTTTCAGTACCTGCATAATATGTTTTATACTTGTGAGTAAAATGGCTAACAACTTTACAAATTTCATCACCTTGCTCACGGTCTAAAACAAAGATAATTGAAGACGATAGAGCGCCTTCATTTTCATGTAAATAATCATTTAGCACTAATGGTTTCAACTCAGCCTTTTTAACAACTTTAGATAACTCTCTATACAAGGTCTCCTCACTCCAAGGATTACCTTCTTTGGCAGCTCTAGCTTGTCGACTAAATATGCTTTTACGGCGTTCTTTATCAGCATCAGTAAGTATAAAGTCACGAGTTATATAATCAAACTCACAAAGAGTACCTTGTTCAATCGCATCATGCAGTGTAAAAGTGAAGATGACTTCGCCAATTTCTTTTTTGATAAAATCAGTTCCAGCCTCATCATACTCTCTCTCTGGAGTAGCACTTAACCCTAGCCTATAAGCAATATTTTTATGCAATGAAGAAAGATTAGATACCATTGCTGGAGAACCAAAACCATGTATCTCATCATGAATTAAAAGTATCTTGCTCTTGTCAATTTGTTTGCTTGTAAGTAGCCGTTTTAATCTTGGTGCATCTCTAGAAATTATTAAGATAGAATTTATTGGATTATTAAGATAGGCCTGTAATTGATCATGTGTTTTATATGCTCGAAATGTAGTAATATGCTCCAACTTCTGTGATTCACTTCTAATTATCCAACCTTCAATTTCTTTATACCACTGATCTAATAAGTCACTTCCATAAGTGCAAATTATTACAGAATTAATTTTATTAGATAAAAATAGTTGTTTAATAATTTCAATGGCAGTTGTGGTCTTGCCTGACCCAGTTGCCATTTCAAGAATTCCAGATTTATTATTAAGAAATTTTAAAACAGCCTTTTTTTGATGTGGCCACAAAGTTTGTGTTAGTGGGATGATTTTTTCTTTTTCATATGATTTTACTTGAGGCACGTTTGGCTTTCTTGGTCTTTTCTTTGGTGAAAGTTTTTTTATAATCTCGAGTGTGTCTTTAGATAATGGGTAGACACTAATATATTCATTTGTCTCATTCCAATCAATATCAACATCATCGATAATACCTTTTAATCGAATTTCATCAGATGGAATCCAGCTGCAATATACTTGTGTACGATCAACATGATAAGAATGTCCTGAATCACTTTCATTGAAAGAGCCATCAAAAGCTACCCTTGAGCCATCTGGGAATTCAAAATATCCAAGTTTTACATGGTATATATTATGCGTGTTGTCGCCTTCAGCAGGCCATTCGAAGTTTTTAGGGATTGCAAATTTACACTCAAGTTGGCCGTTGGCAATAAGGTATGATAATAATTTTGAACGATAATCTATTCTTTTAGAGTCTAAATGAAAGCCTACAGCCATCAAAAGTACATTTTCAGCTAACTGTCTAATTGTTTTTACTTTAAGCTCAGGAGTGGAATTGCGCTCAAGAACATTAATAAGCGATTTATCTTGAATGATAGGTGAACATAAAATATCAATTTTCACATTGTCTTCAATAATATGTTCAAGCGAACTAGCATACGATTTAAGTGCACTGCTACTAAAAAATCCTGTTCCACGTCTATAATGAGTACATAGTTCTAAACAAGGTTTTATTAAATCTTTTCCTATATTATCTTTACCATTTTGATATCGGTCTTTTAGTTTTAATATATCTGGTATATTCATTAAATATCCCAATCAGATAATATTGAAGCATCAATTGATTGACTGTCTATTCTACTATTTTCACTAATAACATTAGCTAATCCATATGAGTCATGTGATTCTTGGGAAAATAAAATGTTTGCATCTAACATATTATTTAACGATGGAGTTATAAGTTCACGACGATCAGACAACTCATGTACAATTTCTTTCAAAGTAATTGGTTTCCCCTTATTACGCATTAACTCAACTATCTCTGTTTCAAGATCAATAAATTCACCTGTAAAATTTTCTATATACAGACCAATCATAAAACCTCTATGGCAGTCAAAACGAGGGTCATCTTGCAATATGCCAAGAAGTGAATATCCATTTAAAGAATGCAATATACTGCTTTGTTGATGTAAGTCTCTTAAGTCACGTATTATTATCTTTGACGAAATAAATTCTTGCTTGTCCAATAAGTATTTTTCAGTTTTCAATCTTACAAAATCAAGAACTTCATCACTAATATTCATGTTTTCATAAAGATTATATATCCCTCTATTTACTATTAAGGCATCCTCCATTTCTCCTAATGTATTGCCAACCTGCCCCACACTTATTGTCTTATTGAACATACTAAAATATTCAGACTTTATTTCATCTCGAGACATGGCTCGCATATGTTTCCTAAGAATGAATCTCATCGCATCTTTAAGCTTTACATTCTTTATATGAAAATAAGTTATATTATTTATAGTGTTAAGAGAATATTTATCATCTACGCTGATTTGTTCAATTAGCACGCATTTAGGTTGTTTTGTTAACTCAACAAGTGAGTCGAACCTTATTGGCCAGTGTGATTTACTAATCGCATACTTAAGATAATCAGTGTTATCTCCGGGTAAATATGTAGATGTATCTAGAGACTCTTTTGATTGAAGCCAACCTTTTAGCTCTACGTTATATATATAATTAAATGATAAAAAATTCTTAATATTGCCATATGAAGAATCAGCATAAATTCGTAGCCATGCAGGCATACCTTTTTTGCTCTTTTGCAATCTTTTTTCCGATAAAAACACATTAGAACCAAAAATATTTTTTATAAATATATCTTTATAAAAGGTATAAAATATATCTAAGCCATCATCTTTAAAAATCGCCTCTAACTTTCGTAATGCATTGTTTTCTATTTGGCGAATTCTTTCTCTAGTTACAAATAAAATAGCTCCAACGTCTTCAAGTGTTTTTAAAGATTCACCACCTACTCCATATCTATGTCGTAAAACTAACATCTCTTTTTCTTTAAGATATCCTTCAGCTCTTTTGTATATGTAATCCTTTGGGTTTTCAGTAAAATGTTGCTCAACAGACAACAAGTGTTTTTGTTCATCTATATGTTTATACGCATCTATAATATTATTAATATCTTCAATGTTTTCTGAAAACAAGCTATCCAATTCAACTACTGATTTAAATCCTATATTCTTAATCGCTAGCATAATTTTTTTTCTAGCATCTTTTTTACATTCTATCGAGAAATATTCTTTAAAAAACATATATGACAATTCATTGGAAGAACTCACTGCATTAAATGCATTTCTTAATCTAACTGAAATATTTTTACTTAATACGTAACCAATTATTTCATCAGTACTGTTTTCATATACTTTATTACTATTTGTAAGTTTTTCACCGGATACTATTTTATGAATTAAAGAATCAAATTCTAAGGCTGTATCTTTACCTAAATTTGGTATTGAAAGCATTTTCCGTATCGCATTCCCACCAGCGTTAAGGTAGTCACCAACGCTGGGGAAAGGTAATTCATGTAGGCTTTTCACTGAAGAAATAATAGTATTTCTAAGTCGAACTGAAGTAACGTTGAGATTAATAACATCAATTAAGCTTAGTGATAGAATATTATCACTAACTAGTTTTAACTCAGAGCGAGATTCTATTTGATCGAATCTGTCTAATAACACTTTAATTGCATCATATTGTTGTCTATCTGTATCCATTATTGAATCAAATACAGCAAGATCATTATTATTGATCTCTACAATATTAGAGATCAAAATATCTAATTCATTAAAAGATTTAAGCCCCATGTTAGGCACCATTCGAAGGAATATACTTTTTACATCTATCTCAGTATTTAAAAAGTCTTGAACAGTATCTATTGGGAAATCTAAATTTTCAGTGGCAACCAAAATACAGTTCCTGACTCGTATGGATATATTAGGTAAATTTATAAGATCACTTAATTTAATTTTTGATAAATCATTTTTATTCATTTGAATGTGACCAAAAGACCTTAAGCACGGAAGTTATTGTTGACATCCATTTAACTTCCAATTATCATTAATTTAACTTCCATGAGCGATGTATATAAATGACAGAATCAAGTTTTCACCATATATTCCCAGCCGTGAGGGGTACACAGGCTGGTAGACCTTGCTACATAGCAATGTGTCCGATGCGGATTATTCCAAAATTATTTATATTTGATGAAGACGAAGTACCCCCTGAATTAAGGGCTCAACGCACCTTAAATAAAAGTCGAATACCTGAACTTTCTTCTTATCTTATTGATAACCACACGAATTATACTTTATCTTCTCTGACTGCTTCTGTCGATGCAAATGTGTTATTTGAGCCTATTTCTGACACAGGAATTGGTCAAAATATGGGCAGCCTTTCTATTCCTATGGATGCACAAATATTAATTAATGATGGACAGCATAGACGAGCGGCTATTGAAGAAGCGATTAAGGAAAACCCTGAGCTTGCACACGATAATATTTCCGTACTCTTCTTTATAGATGAAGGCCTTTCACGCAGCCAACAAATGTTTGCTGACTTAAATAAACATGCCGTTAGGCCGAGCGACTCCATTAGTACCCTTTACGACCTGAGAGATAATATTTCAGAACTGGGGCGTCATGTTCAAAAAAAGGTTCGTGCATTTAGTCGCCTAACGGAAATGGAAAAATCCAGTATTTCAAACAGAAGTACCAAGCTATTTACCTTGAGTAGTATTAAAAATGCGACTAAGGCTCTACTTCGCAAAGGCAATAAAGAAGAAATATCCAAAGAAGAAAAAGAACTCGCAATAAAATATTGGAATGAAGTTGCGGCAAACATGACTGATTGGCAGCTTGCACTAGAAAAGAAAGTGAACACATCTGAACTTCGTGAGCAATATGTTCATGCGCATGGTGTTTTACTACAAGCCATGGGGCAGATAGGTGCTGACATGTTAACCAGAGCTGAATCTACCTGGAAGAAACAACTGAAGAAACTCAAAAAAATTGATTGGTCTCGGGCAAATAAAGATTGGGAAGGTCGCGCGATGATGCATGGCCGTATTAGTAAGCAGCGAACCAATGTGATTTTAACAGGTAGCTACATCAAACAACATTTGGGGGTTCCCTTAAATCCGCAAGAAGAAGAAATTGAAAAGGCTTTTAAGTAATGAGTAAGAAAAAAGATTATATCTATAGCTCGCATAAAGCGATGCTTAAAGAATTAGACATTGCAGAGCAACCTCTTTCTAGCCTCATTAAGAGTATTCAAGAGATATATTGCAGTGATAGCCGCCCTTGGATTATTGGCTTTAGTGGTGGTAAAGATTCTACCTGCATTCTTTCTCTTATATATAGTGCACTACTCGATCTTAAACCTGAACAACGCAGTAAACCCATTTACGTTGTTTCATCAGATACTTTGGTAGAAACACCGGTTGTAGTCGATATGATTGACGAAACAATTAATCTTATTAATCAACAAGCAAAAGCAAGCGGTTTACCTATAACAGCACATAAAGTGGTACCTGAAAGTGAAAAAACTTTTTGGGCGAGTTTATTAGGTCGTGGTTACCCTGCCCCAACAAAAACATTTCGCTGGTGTACAGAACGAATGAAAATTGATCCTGTTAGTCGTTTTATTACCAGTAAAGCAGATCAATTTGGTGAAGTAATTGTTGCTCTTGGTTCAAGAACGCAAGAAAGCGCAAGCCGTGCACAAGCAATTAAGAAACATAAAAGTAAAGGCTCTAATCTAGGACGTCATAGCTCATTATCTAACGCATATACATACATGCCAATTGTTGATTGGAGTGCTGATGATGTATGGGAGTACCTAATGAGTGCTCCTTGTCCATGGACAGGCACTAACGAGTTACTATTTGAACTGTATAAAGGCTCTAACCAAGGTGAATGTCCTTTAGTGATTGATAAAAGTACCCCATCTTGTGGTAATTCACGTTTTGGCTGTTGGACATGTACAGTTGTTACTGAAGACAAAGCATTACATGGCTTAATTGAGTCAGGTGCTGACTGGATGAAGCCTTTGCTTGATTTTAGAAATATGCTTTATAAAACAACTGACCCGGAACAGAAAAAGATATTTCGGAATCATAAACGTCGCACTGGCAAAGTTCATTACTGGAGCAGTATCGAAGATACGACAAGGAAAGGTAAAGACGGAAAGTTACTCACTGGTGACAATGGAAAAGTACTACGTGAACGTACAAAAGCAAAAGCTGACAATTTAGAGAGTAAGTTAAGCCTTGGCCCTTACTGGATGAAGTACCGTCAACAGTGGTTAAAAGATTTACTGCAAATGGAAAAGGTACTAAAAGATACGGGACATGAATTCAGCATACTGACCATTGATGAATTACAAGTTATTCGTCAACAGTGGTTACGTGATCCTAATGAACCTGATTGGGCTGATTCTTTACCAAGAATTTATTCTGAAGTTTATGGTGAAGAAAATAATATTGAATGGATAGAGAATGATGCGGGCGCATTTACTGAACCTGATGCTAAGCTTCTTGATGAATTAGGTCTTAAATATAATATTCCTGCTGAACTCATTATGAAATTAATTGAAGTCGAGCTTTCTGTTAATGGTCTTGGAAAGCGCAAAGGCGTTTTACAAAAACTTGAAACCGTTCTTAAAAAAGACTGGGAATCATTGGATGAAATAAATAAACGTAACATTGAAACAGCCAAACATGATTTGTGGAAAGATAAAATAGAAGACTTAAAGAATCAATACAATGAGGTGCCAGCATAATGTTACTTGAACAGCTAAGCATCACTGATTTCAGAGTTTTCAATGGAAAACATACCTTTGATTTAGTGCCTCGTACTAAATATGGTAAAAAACGCCCTATTATCTTATATGGTGGTCTCAATGGTGCAGGTAAAACGACAACGTTAACTGCTGTACGTTTAGCCCTCTATGGTAGACAGTCTCTTGGCCCTGCTACCTCACAAAATACGTATGATGAGTTCCTAAAAAAATCCATTAACAATTCTAAAGCTCAGATTGTTAAAGCTAATGCAGCCACTATTGAACTGAAATTTAGCTACGCAAACATGGGGATTCTTAAACATTATACTGTTACTCGTAATTGGATGCTCTCTGGAAAAAAGGTTATTGAAAAGCTAACCATTTCTGAGAATGATAAAGAATTAACCGAGCTTAATGCAGAGCAATGCCAGGGGTTTTTAAATGAACTTATTCCTATTGGTGTTTCTGATCTCTTCTTTTTTGATAGTGAAAAAATTGCTGAGCTTGCAGAAGATACAGGGGGCTATGCTCTTGGTGATGCTATAAAAAAATTACTAGGTCTCGATTTAATAGACACTTTAAATGCAGATCTAACCGTTTTACTTAGAAACGAGTCAAAAAAAAGCACATCCTTAGAGACTCAAAAAGAAATTAATAAGCTTGAGATAGAGCTATCCTCTCATGAACAGAAAATCACAAAACAAATTGAAGCTTATGAAAACTCAAGGATTGAATTATCAGAAATCAATATAAACTTAGAAAAATTAGAAAACGATCTTACTGATCGTGGTGGTGCTTGGGCAGTTACTCGTGAAAAAGAAATTGAACTGCAAGCTGTACTCACAGCAAAGAAAGCTCATTTACATAAAGAAATTCGTGATTTAGTTGATGGTAGCTACCCTATTGCACTGGCAAAGACTTTTGTTAAAAAAACATTAAAGCAATTATCCAACGAATCTAGTCAGAAAAAATCTGATAACACTGCAGAAATGGTTAATAAGCATATCGATGCTTTAGAGAAAACCTTTAAAAAGATTTTAAATACATCTGACTTTACAAAAATAAATAATGCCATTCAAAAAGAATTTGGAAAAGTAACAAATCCAAAACAAAAAACAGAAATTATTCATGATATTTCAGATGGATTACTTAACTCTATAGAAAGCGTGATAAATGACGCCATTGATACTCAAGAATCCAAACTAAAAACTTATGGCAAAGAGCTCGATGCTATTACCCATAAACTTGATATGGCAGGAAAAAATATTGCGCGAGCACCTGAAGAATCTCTAATTAAACCCATAATGGAGAAGATTAAAAAGCTGCAAGAAAAACAGGCTAAATATTTCGCATTACAAAAAACACAGATTGAAGATAGAAAAAAACACCTGCGAGACGCACTTGATGTTGCCCGAAAATTAGACAAGCTAACTGAAAACTTCACTTCATCTGATAAAAAAGACCGCACATTAAATTATGCGAACAACTCAAAATCACTATTAAATGAATTTGCTGTCGAAATGGCTAAACGTAAAATTAACGACCTTGAAGGTGAGTTTATAAATTCTTACCATCGTTTAGCGAGAAAAGAAGATGTTAGCCTACGTGCAGAAATCAACCCTACTGACTTCTCGGTGAAACTTGTCGATGAAAATGGTATTGAAATTGATAAGGATCAGCTTTCAGCTGGTGAAAAGCAAATTTACGCGATTGCTATTCTAGAAGCACTAGCTAAGACATCTGGACGTAAACTGCCAATTATTATTGACACTCCTTTGGCAAGACTTGATTCAATTCATAGAACGAAGCTAATAAGAAATTATTTCCCGTATGCGAGTCATCAAGTCATTATTTTATCTACCGATACCGAGGTAGATGAAGAGTTTTATGATGAATTATCTAACAGCATATCTCATGCTTATAAATTAGAGTTTGATGAAAAGACAAAATCCTCAACCGCTACAGAAGGTTACTTCTGGAAAACTAAACAATCTGAGGCAGTATAAATGTTACCTAACCGTGTAAGGCTTTCTACGAAAGCCACAAGCAAGCTGCAATACCTGAAGATGAAAACAGGTATAACACCTAACATAGGCTCACGAATTGCCATTATGCTTGCCATTAAGGATGGTGGTAATCTTAAGAATGCTGAATTAAATGATACAGAAGGACAATCTTTAGATAAAAGTGTATTGTTTGGTGAACACTCCGATGTTTATGATGTAGTTATTAATCAATATATTCATGAGTTTGAAATAAAGCTCGGCATTCAAAAAACAATTGCATCATTAGTCGAAATTGGTGTTCATAAAATGGGGCATATTAAAAATTTAACCGACGTGTGTAAATTAAAATAAATATTATATTCAGTTACCGCGGAAAACAAATTAACGGAAAGCACAGCAAGATTGACACCTTGACAATATATAAGGAAATGCGAATTCATTTGTGGAATGATTTTAAGCTGAGCTTAATTACTCTCTGTCAGAGTAGCACGTAGTGCGGAACTGACAGAGAGTATTTTATTATTACAAGGTATATCCTACTTGGCTTCGTTCCCGCTGTCGCTGCACTACACCAAGTAGGATACAATCATCTCAAATGGAATATTTCAGGAAAGAACAAATACTAATGATAGCCTAAACCCTAACTGTATTTAGTAAATAGTATTGTTACCAAATAACCTAAACTCTTAGTAGTTAACTTAATTACCTAGCTATTCTAATTGTTGTTTTGTTTACAGTCATTATTACGACTATCGGCAAAGATTTAATACTAAAGGTTCCCTAAACTCTACCACTTAAAAAGCTGGATAATGTACTAGGGTTAACCCAAACTCTAAATAGTAAAATATCTAATAAATCACCTAAAGACAGACTAAATGCTATATATTATCTAAAACAATAATGTAAAAGGTATACAGACATGCTTTTCTGGTATCCATACAAGTTTGATCTACCATTATCCAAAGTACCTAAAGCTACATATTTCATTGCTACTCTATGTGTTCTTATATTTATTGCGCAAATTGTGAATGAGCATCATTTCGAAAAAGGGATAAATAAATTTTGTACTGCATACACAGACAAGTCATTCTTTGATTTCATTTCTACTTCTCAAGAATCCAATGCAAATAAAGAAGAATGTAGAGATATAATCCGATATTTTCATGACAGCTGCATATTCTGGTGAACGTGAACACCTATTCTGGTCATCGTGAACACTTGTCT
>CAYXAZ010000075.1:0-17112 GCA_964463085.1 uncultured Flavobacteriaceae bacterium
TTTTTGGTCCTAAGACCAAAATGATCCCGATAGCTATCGGGAGGCGAAATACCCCTATGGCTCTGCCTCAGGGATAGTCGGTTTCAAGAAATTTTTTATTTTGGGCTGCAATGAGATCTTTTTTAATTGATCTGTGATGTGACGAATCTAATAATTTAAATTATTTAATCTATAAATTCCCCAACGGCTTGTCTCGGGGTTTTCTGTTTACCTCTCCTTTGGAGAGGTCGTAACTGCTTTTTCAGCAGTTACGGGTGAGGCAAAATATCTTTTATTAAAAATTCCTATACTTTTCAGTCTCGCTAAAAACATGATTTAATATTTTTTTCTCTAATTCATTATATGTGAAATGTTTACGTTTCATTACAACTGTTGCTACTTCATTAACTTTATCCATTTTATAAGTTGTAAAACCTGCTGAACCTCCCCAAGAAAAAGAAGGAATAAAATTTCTAGGAAAATTTCCTCCATAAATATTAGCACTAACGCCAACAACAGTTCCTGTATTGAACATAGTATTAATTCCACATTTAGAATGATCTCCCATCATTAAACCACAAAATTGTAATCCTGTTTTGGCAAAACGCTCCGTTTCATAACTCCATAATTTTATTTCTGCATAGTTATTTTTAAGATTTGAGTTATTTGTATCAGCACCTAAATTACACCATTCGCCAAGTACTGAATTCCCTAAATAACCTTCATGCCCCTTGTTAGAATATCCAAAGAACACAGAGTTGTTTACTTCACCACCTACTTTGCAATGAGGGCCTATAGTTGTAGCTCCATAAATTTTTGCGCCCATTTTCAGTACTGAATCATGACATAACGCAAATGGACCTCTTACTAATGCCCCTTCCATAATAACAGCATTTTCCCCAATATAAATTGGTCCTTTACTGGCATTTAGGGTTGCAAAGGTGATATCTACACCTTCTTCTAAAAAAATATTCTCTTTATTGATACAATTAACAGTATCTGGTATTTGTTCAGATTTTCTGCCTTGAGTCAATAATTTAAAATCATCTTTAATTGCCTTATCATTTAATGAAAAAATGTCCCAGGTATTTTTTATTTGTAAGATATCATCTTCGTAAGAGATAATTTTATAGGTATCAAAATCTACTTCCTCTTGAGCATTAGTAGTAAAAAAGGCGATTACTTCATCATCTTTAAAAATAGCTTCATTTTCATTTAAGTTTTTTACAAAATTTACTAAATTTTCAGTAGGTAAAAATGAAGCGTTCAGCATAATATTAGCTTCCAATTCTACCATAGGATATTTTTCTTCTAAATATTCTTCAGTAAGTGTGGTAGTGGTATAACCTAAATAATTTTCCCATTTCTCACGAATAGTTAAAATACCAATTCGTATATCAGCAACCGGTTTTGTGTATGTAAATGGTAATAAAGCATTGCGTACAGTACCGTCAAATAAAATATAATTCATGCAGTGAATTTTAAGCAAAGGTAAGTAACTGATTTATTTTCACAAATAGAAAAGGAACGTAATTACTCTTTAAAATTTCTTTAGAATTCATTTTTATATTTAACATTAAGTTCATAGCAATTTAAAATTCTAGTATATATGGTAAGAACAACTACTTTAAACAAACAAAAAATAGTTAATAACCTTATCAAGATTTTTTTATCAATTTTTTTCTTCACATTCTTTTTTATAACAGCTTCGGCACAAATAATTTTTGACAGTGGTTTTGAAAATGGGGCTTCTGATTGGAGTGATTCAGGTGTTTGGAAACAAGTGCCTGCAAATGCAGTTTCTTCTACTGATAGTCGTGAAGGAGCAAAATCAGTACGTTTTCTTCCGGTAAGTGATAATAAACGAAGTGAATTTACTATTAAAACTGGTCAAGGCACCTTTGACTGGGGAAAAGAATTTTGGGTAGGGTTTAGCATAAAGTTAATACAACACCCAACTGGCTTCAGTATTATTAGTCAACATCATTCAACTCCACATTTATTACCCGGTGGTGGCGGTTCTGCTGATTGGAGTTGTGGTGCCGGACCAAATTCTTTTATAATGCTCGCAAAAGATAATAATTTTTTAATAAGAACTTCTACAAACCCTAATAATGTTAATACTGTACCCCCAATAGGTTCAGCTTCTTGGGGATTACAGGAAGTATCAAGACCATATCAATTGAATCAATGGTATGATTTTGTACTTCACTATAAATATACCCTAGATAATACTGGATTTATAGAAGTTTGGCTTAACGGAGAAAAAGTAGTAAATAAACAGAATACACCAACCGTTTACAAATATGATAGATGTGGTGAACCAAGAGCTGCTCGTCAATATCAAAAAATAGGGATGTACTATGGTACGGGTAATCAAGGCGGAGAAATATTATATGATGCTTTTCGTATAGGTAAAGAGAATTCAAGTTATGATGATGTGGCACCTGGTGGAGAGACATTAACTACAGATGAGTTTCAAAATATTGATATCAGAATTTTTCCAAATCCTATTAAAAATAATATGATCAACATTCAATTATCCAAAACTATTTTAATTAATACTATTAAGGTTTATGATATTTTAGGGAAAGAGGTTTTTACTAAAGATATTCAATCTTCAAAAAACAATATTTTATTAATACCAAATCTTTCGGAAGGTATATATATAGTTAAGATTAATACTTCAGAAAAAGGTTCGATAAGTAAAAAGATCATAATAGAATAAAGATTATATAAAGAGAATATTACTAAATCCCTTTTACCCTTTTCCATAAATCCTTAATAATTTCTTGACCATCTTCTATTTTTTTCTTATTTTCAGAAATAACCAACTCATTGTCAATATTTTCTAATAAGAAACTGAAAACAAACCTATCTTCATTAGGTTTCATAGATAAGAGTCCGAAGCGTAAATCGTTTAAATAGAGCTTACCTTCAACTTTGGTTATAGTATACCATGATTCACTAACGGCAATCAATCTTTTTACTTTGGGATTCTCTTTTAAGTCTCCAAGTAATTCATGATTTTTTGGGTAAGAAGTGAATTCTATTTTTTTGCCCTTATCCATAAGGGAATAGTAACCTATCAAATATGAATCAGCAGTATCTACATTTGTAACCCATAAAATACTATTTAGAGCTGTTGGTTTTATAATAATATTTGTATAATTTATGTGTTGTTCTTTTAAACTGTTTTTAAACACAGTATAACTAACAAATTTAAAAGCTATTGTCAATAACAAATATGAAGTGCTAACAATCAAACCAAGGTTATTTATTTTTTTTCTTTTAGGACTTGTTCGTTTGTAAAACATTACGGCTATTACACAAAGTAATAATGGTAAAGTATACATTGGATCTACTACAAAAATGTTTTTATATGCTAAACGAATATCTAAAGGCCAAAAAAACTTTGTTCCCCATGTGGTATGTGCATCTAATAAAGGATGGGTTACCAAAACAAGAAAATAAAAAAAAGTCCATTCTTTAAAAGTTGCTTCTTTAGCTTTATAAATTCTCCCCATTATCCAACCCATCACTGGCGAAAAAAGGATGCAAAAAAATAAAGAATGAGTTAAACCTCTATGAATTTCTAAAGCAGAAACGGTATCTGTAAAAAAATTTGCTAACACATCTAAATCAGGAATAGTACCTGCAATTGCTCCCCATAGAATTGCTTTATTACCTATCTTTTTTCCTAAAACGGCTTCTCCAATAGCTGCTCCTAAAACTATTTGTGTTAATGAATCCATTATTGATTTTAAATAATAATATAGTTTATTCTACTTACTCAAATACATCTTACGTCTAGAGTATAATTCATAAAACTGATCATCTTTTAAACTATCAATAAATAAAATACTTTCACCGGTAGATTTCATTTCAGGACCTAATTTTTTATCTACATTTGGGAACTTATTGAATGAAAACACAGGTTGCTTGATGGCATATCCTTTTAACTGCGGATTAAAAGTAAAGTCTTTTACCTTATTTTCGCCCAGCATTACTTTGGTAGCATAATTTACATAAGGTTCGCCATAGGCCTTAGATATAAAAGGCACAGTACGTGAAGCTCTTGGATTGGCTTCAATAATATAGACTATATCGTCTTTGACGGCAAACTGAATGTTTATTAAGCCTACAGTTTTTAACGCTTTGGCAATTTTTACAGTATGATCTTTGATTTGCTGCATAACAAACTCTCCTAAATTAAATGGCGGTAAAGTTGCATTAGAATCGCCGGAATGTACACCACAAGGTTCTATATGTTCCATAATACCAATGGTATAAACATCATTTCCATCACAAATAGAATCTGATTCAACTTCTATGGCACCATCTAAATAACGGTCTAATAACAACACATTATTAGGTATTTTACGTAATATATCTACAACATGCTCTTCTAATTCCTGTTTATTGATTACAATTTTCATTCCTTGACCACCAAGCACATAAGACGGTCTTACCAGAATGGGAAAATCTAATTCATCAGCAACAGCTAAAGCTTCATCAGCTGTTGTAGCAGTGCCAAATTCGGGATAAGGAATACCTAATTCTTTCAGCAAAGTTGAAAAACGCCCTCTATCCTCAGCTAAGTCTAAGGCTTCAAAAGAAGTACCAATAACTTTTATATTGTACTTAGCTAGTTTTTCTGCCAACTTTAATGCTGTTTGTCCGCCCAATTGAACAATAACACCCTCGGGTTTTTCATGTTGAATAATATCATAGATATGTTCCCAAAAAACAGGTTCAAAATAGAGTTTATCAGCAGTGTCAAAATCCGTAGAAACAGTTTCAGGATTGCAATTGATCATAATAGTTTCATAACCACACTCTTTGGCAGCCAGTACACCATGCACACAGCAATAATCAAATTCAATACCTTGACCGATCCTGTTTGGACCAGAACCCAATACAATCACTTTTTTCTTATCTGATACAATCGATTCGTTTTCAACGAAACTGTTATTATTTCGAATACTATTGTTCTCAAAAGTAGAGTAGTAGTAAGGTGTTTCTGCTTTAAATTCAGCAGCACAAGTATCAACCAATTTATAGACTCTATTGATATTGAGTTCCTGACGTTTTTTATGCACTTCACTTTCTAAGCAGCCTAACATGTGTGCAATTTGCCGATCGCCATACCCTTTTTGTTTGGCTTCTAATAACAAATCTCTTTGCAGTGTGTCTAATGTATATGTAGAAATCTCTTTTTCTAGAGTATGCAGCTCTTCATATTGTTTTAAGAACCACATATCAATTTTTGTAATTTCATGAATTCTGCTGAGTGGCATTCCCATCTGAATGGCATCATAAATTACAAAAACCCGATCCCAACTCGGATAGGTTAATTTATCAATAATTTGATTGTAATCTTTATAACCTTTACCATCTGCACCAATTCCATTACGCTTAATTTCAAGCGATTGTGTGGCTTTATGTAAAGCTTCTTGGAAGGAGCGTCCGATACCCATAACCTCACCAACCGATTTCATTTGTAAGCCGATCGTTCTGTCAGAACCTTCAAATTTATCAAAGTTCCAACGCGGAATTTTGACAATTACATAATCTAATGTAGGCTCAAATAGCGCAGAAGTGGTCTTGGTGATTTGATTCTGCAATTCATCTAAATGATAACCGATAGCCAATTTAGAAGCAATTTTTGCAATAGGATAACCGGTTGCTTTTGATGCTAATGCTGATGAACGAGAAACACGAGGATTAATTTCAATAGCAATGATATCTTCTTTTTCATCAGGGCTCACCGCAAATTGCACATTGCAACCTCCGGCAAAGTCACCAATAGAACGCATCATGTGGATTGCCATATCGCGCATTCTTTGATAAGTTCTATCACTTAAGGTCATTGCAGGAGCTACTGTGATAGAGTCTCCGGTATGAATTCCCATTGGATCCATATTTTCTATGGCACAGATAATAACTACATTGTCATTCTTATCACGCAACAATTCTAATTCGTATTCTTTCCATCCCAACAAAGCTTTATCAATAATCACTTCATGAATGGGAGAGGCTTCTAAACCACGACTTAATAATTCATCAAAATCTTCTTTTTTATAAACAATTGAAGCACCAAAACCACCTAGCGTAAATGAAGGTCTTATCACTAACGGAAAGCCATATTCTTGTGCAATTTCTTTACCTTTTAAAAAAGAAGTAGCCGTTGTTGATGGTGCTTGACCTATGCCAATTTTTATCATTAACTTTCTAAACTGCTCTCTATCTTCAGTAACATTTATGGCATCAATGTCAACACCAATAAGATCAATATTAAAATCATCCCAAATACCTTTGTCCTGAGCTTCAATACATAAATTCAGTGCTGTTTGCCCTCCCATGGTTGGTAATACGGAATCAATATTTGGGTGCTTTTCTAAAATCTCTATAATTGATTTGGTAGTGAGCGGTTTGAGATATACATTATCAGCTAATGCAGGATCAGTCATAATAGTAGCAGGATTTGAATTGATCAATGTAACTTCAATTCCTTCTTCTGTAAGTGATCGGATAGATTGACTACCTGAGTAATCAAATTCACAGGCTTGTCCAATAACAATCGGACCTGAACCTATAATTAAAACTGATTTGATGTTGTTGTTTTTTGGCATTTAGAGTACTTATTTTTACAGATACAAATATTTAAAATTTTCTTTTTGAATGATTAATAAGTTCAAAAAACTTATTAAAAGATATAAAAAAAGGTGCTACTAAAATAGTAACACCTTTATAATATGATCGATATATCATTATTTTTTTGGTCTGGCTTCTGACGAAACAGATATTTTCTTCCTTCCTTTAGCTCTTCTTCTTGCCAACACTTTTCTACCACTTACGCTAGCCATTCTTTCCATAAAACCATGTTTGTTTCTTCTTTTACGCTTTGATGGCTGAAATGTTCTTTTACTCATTATATATATCTTTAAAAATCTTCTTAATCTATTATTGTAAGCTTTAAAAAAAAGCTATTACTTAAATCGAGCGCAAATATACAAATCCTTTTTATTTGACAAATAGTTTTGTTAAGAAAAATTTTAACTAATTTTTAGTTCTAGTTTACAATTATTCAATATTTTTATAAAAATTTTTAATGAAATGAATCAATATCAAAAACCAATGCTCAAAGAAGGGAGCTTAAATGATAAAGTAATTGTGATTACGGGTGGAGGTAGTGGACTTGGAAAAGCAATGACTACTTACTTTTTAGAGTTAGGAGCTAACGTAGCAATTACTTCAAGAAATATAGAAAAGTTAGAAAAAGTAAAAATTGAATTAGAAGAGAAAACAGGTGGAAAAGTCTTACCCGTACAATGTGATGTAAGATATTATAATGAAGTTGAAGCTATGTTAAAAGCCACTTTAGAAGAGTATGGGCAGGTTGACGGATTACTAAACAATGCCGCAGGGAATTTTATAAGCCCGACAGAGCGTTTATCGTCTAATGCTTTTGATACTATCATTGACATAGTTTTAAAAGGTACTAAAAACTGCACATTATCTTTTGGTAAACATTGGATTGCCACAAAACAAAAAAAGGCTACAGTGTTAAATATTGTTACAACTTATGCATGGACAGGTTCATCTTATGTAGTGCCATCAGCTACAGCAAAAGCCGGAGTGTTGGCTATGACCCGTTCATTAGCAGTTGAATGGGCTAAATATGGTATTAGATTTAATGCGATTGCACCTGGACCTTTCCCTACAAAAGGTGCTTGGGATAGATTACTACCCGGTAATTTGAAGGATAAATTTGATATGAAGAAGAAAATTCCTTTGCGTAGAGTAGGCGAACATCAAGAACTAGCAAATCTAGCAGCTTATTTGATGTCAGATTTTTCTGCCTATGTAAACGGAGAAGTAGTAACTATTGACGGAGGAGAATGGTTACAAGGCGCAGGCGAATTTAATATGTTAGAAGCTATCCCTCAAGAAATGTGGGATCAATTGGAAGCTATGATC
Organism: uncultured Flavobacteriaceae bacterium; assembly: GCA_964463085.1. Lineage (GTDB taxonomy): Bacteria > Bacteroidota > Bacteroidia > Flavobacteriales > Flavobacteriaceae > Aureibaculum. The sequence continues at coordinate 7,963 of CAYXAZ010000075.1, forward strand.
CGATCACAAAAAGGTAAAAAATAAAAATAAAATCAATATATACATTAATCAAAAATCAATAATTATGAACAAACTAATTTTATCAATTACACTATTATTTTTTATTGGCAATTCCTTTGCACAAGAAGTTGTAGTAAAAGACGCCCAACAGACAGGAGGCGAAATTAATACAGGTTTAATCCCAACTGACCCGAATATAAGAACGGGCAAATTAGCGAACGGTTTAACCTATTATATCCGTAACAATGGTAAACCAGCCGACAAAGTAGTTTTAAGACTTGCTGTAAATGCAGGATCAATTTTAGAAGATGATGATCAACAAGGATTGGCTCATTTTATGGAGCATATGAACTTTAACGGTACTAAAAATTTTAAGAAAAATGAATTGGTTGATTACTTACAAAGTATAGGTGTAAAATTTGGAGCACACTTAAATGCATATACCAGTTTTGATGAAACAGTTTATATTTTACCAATACCAAGTGATAATGAAGAGAAGTTAGAAAAAGGATTCCAGATTATTGAAGATTGGGCTTTTAATACATTACTTACTGATGAAGAAATTGACAAGGAAAGAGGTGTTGTTCTAGAAGAATATCGTTTAGGTTTAGGAGGAGATAAACGTATGTTAGGAAAATATTTACCCAAGATTATGCATAATTCTAAGTATGCAGAACGTTTACCAATTGGTAAAAAAGATATTTTAGAAAATTTTAGCTATGAAGCTATTCGTAGATTCAAAAAAGATTGGTACAGGCCTGATCTAATGGCTGTTATTGCAGTTGGTGATGTTGATCTTGATAAGTTAGAAGCAAAAATTAAAAAACATTTTGGTAAACAACCTGCTGTTGAAAACCCACGTGACCGTAAAGTGTTTGAGGTACCTACTCATAAAGAAACATTAGTAGCAGTTGAAACTGACAAAGAAGCAACATTTAACAGAGTACAATTATTATATAAAGAAGATGGCTTGCCAAAAGCTGAAATTACAGTTAATGATTATAAAAGATCAATGGTAAAGCGTTTATTTTCTCAAATGATCAATAATCGTCTAGATGAGTTACGAAATGGAGAAAACCCACCTTTTGTTTTTGGGTCATCTTATTATGGAGGAACATGGGCAAGAAGTAAAAACGCATATCAATCATTTGCTATTACCAGCCCTACAGGCCAATTGACTGCTTTAAAAGTATTATTAGAAGAGAATGAGCGTGTAAAGCGATATGGATTCCAAAAAGGAGAGTTTGAACGTGCCAAAAAAGATATCATGGCTCAGATGGAAAAATCGTATCAAAATAAAGATAAAACTGAGTCCAGAAACTTTGTAGGTGAGTATGTCCGTAATTTCTTAGAGCAAGAACCAATTCCTGGTATTGAATGGGAATATAACTTTTATAAGAAAGAATTATCAACTATTGATTTAGAAGAAGTTAGTTTATTAATTAATAATTATTTACATAAGGATAACAGAGTAGTGGTATTGACAGGAGCTGATAAAGAAGATATTCCTAAGGTAACTGAGCAACAAGTATTAGATGCAATGTCAGCTGTTGAAAAGACTGATATTAAACCTTACGAAGACGCTGACCTAGGGGATGCATTAATGACAGACCTTCCAAAAGCTGGAGCTATTATTAAAGAAGTGAAAAATGAAAGTTTAGGCATCACTACATTGACCTTAGTCAATGGAGCAACCGTAACCTATAAGAAAACTGATTTTAAAGACGATGAAGTATTGATGGAAGCATTTAGTTATGGAGGTACATCTTTGTACGATAACGAAACTTTAAAGAAAACAGCAAATGCAAATCAAGGATTAGCTGAGGCTGGTATCAATGGATTTAGTAAAACAGATTTAGGAAAATTACTCTCTGGTAAAATTGCAAATGTACGCCCTTTTATTAGAGCGAATAGCGAAGGTTTGCGCGGTAATTCTACACCTAAAGATCTAGAGACCTTATTTCAATTAACACATTTATATTTTACTAAATTGAATAAAGACGATAAAGCTTTTAATTCATTTGTAACCAAACAAAAAGCATTTTTAGGTAATATTTTATCTAATCCTAATTTTTATTTTCAAATAGAAGTTCAAAAGTTTTTAAATAAAAATGACAAAAGATATATAGGTTTTCCTATAGCTGAAGATTGGGATAAAGCAGATTATGATTTGGCATTTGAAAAATATAATGAACGATTTGCAAATGCAGGCGATTTTAATTTCTACTTTGTAGGTAACTTTGAAGAAGAGAAACTAAAAGCTTATGTAAAACAGTATATAGCGAGTTTACCTAGTTCAGACGAACGAGAAGAGTTTAAAGATCATGGATTCAGACCATTATCAGGCTCTCACGAAAAAATCATTAAAAAAGGCACTGAACCTAAAAGTAGTGTGAGAATCCAATTTTTCGGTGAAACTACTTATGATGCTAAAGAAGCACATTTGCTAAAAAGTTTAGGAGAAATTTTATCTATAAAATTAATTGAGAAGCTACGTGAGGAAGAAAGTGGTGTATATGGTGTTGGTGCGAGAGGGAGTATTAAAAAATACCCGTATGGCTCATATAGTTTTAGTATTTCTTTCCCTTGTGGACCAGAAAATGTTACAAAGTTAAAAGATGCCGCTTTAGCTGAAGTACAAAGTATTATTGATAATGGTCCTTTAGAAAAAGATGTACTTAAAATTAAGGAAGCGCAATTATTAGAATATAAAGAGAATTTAAAAAAGAATAAATATTGGGTAAATTCTTTAAAAAATGCCGATTTTGATAAAAAAGATAGATCAAAAATAATAGGTCTAACTAAGGCAATTGATGATATTAGTGCTGAAGATATTCAAGCTATTGCTAAAAAATACCTTTCCGGTGGACACATTTCAGCTATTTTATATCCTGAAAATCAGGAATAAATAGCTGAAATTTAATTTATAAAAACTGTCAAAGAATACCATTGATTCTTTGACAGTTTTTTGTTGATGTATTGTTCACAACTTCATTTTAGTAACTCATAAATAGTTGTATTTTTATAACCTCTAAAACAGATAACTTTTAATGGGGAAAATTATAGCTATTGCCAATCAAAAAGGTGGAGTAGGTAAAACTACAACTACTGTTAATCTTGCAGCTGCTTTAGGTGTACTAGAACAAAGAGTATTATTGATTGATGCTGATCCGCAAGCTAATGCTACTTCGGGCCTGGGTATTGATGTAGAGCGTGTTGAGAATGGTACGTATCAGCTATTATTACACTCAATAAAAGCCAAAGATGTTATTGTTAAAACGAGTTCTCCGAATGTAGATGTTATTCCGGCTCATATTGACTTGGTGGCTATTGAATTAGAGCTGGTTGATAAAGCTAAAAGAGAGTATAAACTAAAAGAAGCGCTCAAAGAAATAAAAGATAATTACGATTATATAGTGATTGATTGTGCACCTTCATTAGGTTTAATTACCTTGAATGCACTAACAGCAGCTGATGCAGTAATCATACCAATTCAATGTGAATATTATGCGCTAGAAGGTTTAGGGAAATTATTGAATACAATTAAGAGTGTACAAAAAGTACATAATGCTGAATTAGATATTGAAGGCTTATTATTAACGATGTATGATTCACGTTTACGTTTGTCTAATCAAGTTGTTGCTGAGGTGAAAAAACATTTTCATAATATGGTTTTTAAAACCATTATTCAGCGTAATATTAGATTAGGGGAAGCACCAAGTTTTGGCGAAAGTATTATTGCTTATGATGCTACAAGTAAAGGAGCCATAAATTATATTAACTTAGCACACGAAATTTTAAAAAAGAATAGCAATGGCTAAAGCCGTAAAAAAGCAAGCACTGGGTAGAGGGTTATCTGCATTATTAAATAATTCGGTTGATGATATTCAATCAATTAATGATAAAAATGCAGATAAAGTAGTAGGCAGTATTGTTGAAATTGAGTTGGCTTCAATAGAAGTGAATCCATATCAACCTAGAACTTATTTTAATGAAGAGGCATTACGTGAGTTAGCTAGTTCTATTAAAGAACTTGGTGTTATTCAGCCTATTACGGTTAGAAAACTAGAAGGGAATAGATTTCAAGTGGTTTCCGGCGAACGTCGTTTTAGAGCTTCTAAATTGATTGGTTTAACTACAATTCCTGCTTATATTAGATTAGCTAATGATCAGGAAATGTTAGAAATGGCATTAGTTGAAAATATTCAACGTAAAGATCTAGATCCTATTGAAATAGCATTGTCATATCAGCGCTTAATAGATGAGATTAAATTAACTCAGGAAGAATTAAGTAACAGAGTAGGAAAAAAAAGAACTACCGTTACCAATTATTTACGATTATTAAAGTTAGATCCGATCATACAAACAGGTATACGTGACGGATTTCTAACTATGGGTCATGGAAGAGCCTTGATCAACATCGAAAATCAATCTAAACAACTTGATATTTACGAAAAAATAATTCGTAATAAACTATCAGTAAGACAAACTGAACAATTAGTAAAAAATTACCGAGAAGGAAAACCCACAGAGAATATAATAAAGCAAATGAAGGAATCTCCTTCATATATCCGTACTGGAGCTATAGAAATTAGTGAATATATTGGTCATAAAATTGACATAAAATTATCAGGATCGAATAACGGAAAAATTGTGATTCCTTTTAGCTCTGAAAAAGATTTTAATCGTATTAAAAAATTATTACAATAAATGCTGAAATGCTGGTTTTATAGCATGTTTTTTTGTTTTTTTTGCTTTAATATTGCTGCTCAAAAGACTTCAAAGAACCTTAAAGTAAAAGCAAAAGATTCGATTGTTTTAGTTCAAGGAATGGATATTTTAGCACCCTCTAGAGCTGCATTTTATTCTGCAGTACTACCAGGCTTAGGTCAGGCATATAACAAGAAGTATTGGAAAGTACCAATAGTATGGGGTGCAATGGGCACTAGCGGTTATTTTTATTTTAAAAATAATGATGATTATAAAAGGTATAGAACAGCCTTTAAACTAAGACAGTCCGGAAGACCGGATGAGTTTAACGGTAGTAATGGACCTGAAATTAGTGATGAAGGTTTACGTAGAGCACAAGATGTATTTAAGAAAAATAGAGATCTGTCATTATTTCTTACTATCGGGTTCTATATTTTAAATATAATAGAAGCCAATGTTGATGCACATTTACCAGATAAAGCATTAGATACAAATATTTCATTTAATCCAATACTTTTTACAGCACCGGTTACCAATCAAATGGTGGTGGGTGCAACTATAAATTTTAGTTTTTAAAGAAATCAATAGATGAAGATAGCGTTGTTCGGATATGGTAAAATGGGTAAAACAATTGAAAGAATTGCGATAGAACGTGGTCATGAAATTGTAGCTAAAATTGATGTTGATACTAAAAATTATGATATCACTGTAGCTGATGTGGCCATAGATTTTAGCACACCAAATTCAGCTTTTAATAATATAAATAAATGTTTTAATAAAAGTATTCCAATTATTTCAGGAACAACAGGTTGGTTGGATAAATTTGATATTGCAATTGAAAATTGTAATAAAAGAAATGGAGCGTTTATTTATGCATCAAATTTTAGTTTAGGAGTTAATTTATTTTTTGAATTGAACACTCAATTAGCTAAGATGATGCGTAAGTTAAAAGCGTATAATATTACGTTAGAAGAAATACATCATACACAAAAATTAGATGCTCCAAGCGGTACGGCAATTACACTAGCAGAAAGTATTATTGAAAACTCTGATAAAAAAAAATGGAGTTTAAATGTAACAGATAATGATAAAGTGATACCTATTGTAGCTAAAAGAGTAGAAAATGTACCGGGAACACATACTGTGAAGTATAGTTCAGATGTTGACGAGATAGAAATAAAACATACTGCAAAAAACAGAGATGGTTTTGCATTAGGCGCTGTAATTGCGGCTGAATGGTTGCAAGGTAAAAAAGGAGTATATACAATGAAAGATGTATTGGGACTTGATTAAATCGAATAATTTTATTATGTCTGGTCGAGTCTTTCGTCTTCGCTCAAGATAAACTAAGGTCGAGATTTCAATACTTTTATTGAATTACAAACAATTGTAATTCCTGCGCAGGCAGGAATCCAGACTCTGGTAATGAATAGATTCAAGATACTTAGGAACGACAAATATGATTAATTTGCAAAATAAAATACAATTATGACAATTACAGGTTGGTTACTATTTTTTTTAATAATTCAAGTAATACACTTTTTAGGTACTTGGAAACTATATGTTAAAGCTGGGAGAAAAGCTTGGGAAGCTGCAATACCTATCTATAATGGTATCATTTTAATGCAAATTATCAATAGACCTAAATGGTGGGTGATTTTATTATTTATACCTATTATTAACTTATTAATGTTTCCCGTAGTTTGGGTAGAAACTATCAGAAGTTTTGGTAAAAATAAAAGAGTAGATACCCTTTTAGTAATTCTTACACTCGGTTTGTACATTTATTATGTAAATTATATACTTGATGTTGAATACATTAAAGATAGGAGTTTACAACCAAGAACTTCAGCAGGTGAGTGGGTAAGCTCTATAACCTTCGCAATTATTGCCGCAACATTAGTGCATACATACTTTATGCAGCCATACACCATACCTTCTTCTTCCTTAGAAAAAACGTTATTAATAGGTGACTTTTTATTTGTTAGCAAGTTTCATTATGGTGCCAGAGTACCAATGACTACTGTAGCTGCGCCGATGGTACATGATACTATACCAGCGATTCCTGTACCATTTACAAAAATAAAGCTAACAAAAAAGTTCAAGTCATATCTGTTTAGTGATGATTTTTCTAAAAAAGAAACGTCTTTGCTTAATAAATTACAGTTGCCTTATTTACGATTACCGGGTTTTCAAAAAATTGAACGGAATAGTATTGTTGTATTCAACCAACCGGCTGATACTTTGTTAGATATGAATAATTTCTATCCAGATAGAAATTATTATAAACCTATAGATAAAAAGACCAATTTGGTAAAACGTTGTGTGGCTATAGCTGGTGATTCTTTAGAAATACGTGATGGTTATATTTATATCAATGGTAAACGTACTAAGTATAATGAAAGAGCTAAAATACAGTATAACTTTTCTGTCAATACTGAAGGTCAACCAATGAATCAAGCATCACTTACCAGGTATAATGTTAGAGAAGGTTATCGTATGCAAGATGGAAACTACAGGTTAACTTTAACCGACAAAGAAGCTGCAAGAATAGTAAAGAACCCTGCTGTAAAAAGTGTTACTAAATCTATGCAACCTAAAGGTTTTGATGGAGGTGTTTTTCCACATATACCTTCCTTAGGATGGAATACTGATAATTTTGGGCCTATTTATATACCAAAAAAAGGAGAAACGGTTAAACTAGATAAAAATTCATTGCCTTTTTATAAACGTATTATTAGAGAATACGAAAACAATAATTTGATTATTAATGGAGACGAGATTTTAATTAACGGTAAAGATGTAGATAGTTATACTTTTAAACAAGATTATTATTGGATGATGGGTGATAATCGTCAAAATTCTTTAGATGCCCGTGCTTGGGGTTATGTGCCTTTTGATCATGTGGTAGGTAAACCCGTATTGATTTGGTTTAGCTGGGAAACAAATGGAAAAGGTATTAATAAAGTTAGATGGAAACGCTTATTTACAACTGTTGGTGGTAGCGGAGAACCGGTATCTTATTTTTATTATTTTTTAGGTGTACTTGGTTTGTGGTTTGCTTATGATTTCTTTAGAAAGCGTAAAAAAACGTAATGAATTAAGAATTTTGATTTACGAATTACGATTTTTCCCCTTTAGGGAAATCGAAGATTTAACAGAGTTAAATGCCCGCAAGACAAAGGTTATTTCCTAGATAATGACATTGAATAATTTTAAAAATAAGATTTACCTAAATGTCACATTGAGCGCAGTCGAAATTGCTTAGAAACATCAATATAAAAGCTTTCTCCCGAAGCTTCGGGACGCTCAGGAGGACATGTTAATTACTTTTCAAACTAAAATACCTCATTCTAGGAAATGACCAAGACAAAGTGGACAACAAATAATTAAACATTGATCTTATACCCAACATACTTTTCGCCAATCGCTCAATATGTTGCTATATCTAAAGCGGATAATCTGACTTTTGAAGTAGAAGATAACTACCAAAAACAAACCTATAGAACACGTTGTTATATTTATAGTGCTGATGGTAGACAGTTATTGAATATTCCGATACAGCACGGTAAGCATAAAAAAACAAAGGATATAAAAATTGATACGAGTTTTCATTGGCAAAAGCAACATGTAAAGACTTTACAGATAGCGTATAGATCTTCGCCTTATTTTGAATTTTATGAAGAAGAAGTGTTAACTATTTTTGATAAAATACCTTCATTTTTATTAGATCTAAATATAAAATGTCAAGAAGTAATGTTTGATTTGTTACAATTAGAAATTCCTTATACTTCTACTAAAGAATATATAAAGGAATACACTGATATTTCGGATATGCGCTCTTTAGTGGATGCTAAATCTAAACAGCAATATAATTTTGACCAATACATTCAAGTGTTTTCTGATAAACTGGGATTTATTGAAAACTTAAGCATATTAGATCTGCTTTTTATGGAAGGCCCAAATGCATTGAATTACCTTGAGAATCAATCTTTCGATTTGAAATAATGGAAATGCTCAGGTTTTCAATACATTATAGTTTACACCTTCTTTTTCCGGGTATTATTGCTTATGCTTTTTTTAGAAAGTATTGGAAAAAAGCATGGTTATTGCTATTATTGACTATGCTGATTGATTTAGATCATTTGTTAGCAACACCAATTTTTGATACTAATAGATGTAGTATAAATTTCCATCCACTGCATACTTATATTGCTGGAGCGGGATATATAGTGTTACTGCTCTTCAATAAAATCAGAATTATTGCAATCGGATTGCTGTTGCATTTACTTACTGATGCAATTGACTGCTTATGGTTGTAACTTATAAAGACCCCACAGGTTTTGAAAACCTGTGAGGTCTAAAGTATCTCAGTTATACCAATTTTTTAATCGAAAAGAATTCCCCTAGGCTCTGCCTCGGGGTTTCCGATTTACCTCT
>CAYXAZ010000076.1:0-16984 GCA_964463085.1 uncultured Flavobacteriaceae bacterium
TTGCGTAACTATGGCTAGGCGCATATTTTTTGCATCGCCTGAGACAAAAATACCTGCAACTTATACGACACAGTACACTTAACTTAACACTACTTTCTTTTATTTCGTTTATTATAGTTTTTATCACCTCTGGTTTTAGGCTTTTTATATTTTTTGGATATTTCTCTACGGTAAGAACCGCCTTGATTGGTTTTACTATTCTTCTTACTTTTTTCATGAAAGGAAGCTCCGGCAGTTTCTCTATTTTGTCTATGTGGATTGTCTCTTTCAATAATTTTCGGTCGTTCTTCAGGTGTTAACTGCTTTGAAACTTCAACTTCACCTGATGGGAAATCAAGCATGGGAATTTTATAAGACATCAATGCCTCTATTGCTTCTTTTGCTTCCTGCTCCTTCTCAGTTGAAAATAATATGGACTTTCCTTCATGCTCTGCTCTACCTGTTCTTCCTATTCGGTGCATATAATTTTCAGGAAAATTAGGAGTGTCAAAATTAAAAACGTGACTAATTTCACTAAGATCTAATCCGCGAGCCATTACATCAGTAGCTACCAAAATTCTATTTTCGCCTTTATCAAATTGTTTGATCGAACGTATTCTATAATTCTGTGTTTTATTTGAATGTATCACACAGATTTCTGAATCATAAACTTCTTCTAATGCTTCAAATAATCTATCTGCACTTTTTTTATTTGATACAAATACCAATACCTTATGATATGTTTCTTTATCTTTTAATAAAAAGGATAATAAATTAACCTTTGTATAAAAATTTGGCACATTATAACATTGCTGACTTATATTATCTAAGGGAGTACCACTTACAGCAACTGAAATTTTGGTAGGTGCTATAAAATAATCATTAATTAAAGCATCTACATCATCGGTCATAGTAGCCGAAAACATGATATTCTGTCTACGTTCCGGAAGAATTTCAAAAATATTTAGCAATTGAAAACGAAATCCAAGATCAAGCATTACATCAACCTCATCAATTACTAATTTTTGAATTGATTTTAACTTTAAAGCGCGACTTAGTGCAAGATCATAAAACCTCCCAGGAGTTGCGACAATAATATCTGTTCCTTGAGCAATTGCTTGTTTTTGTGTATTGATATTTGTACCTCCATAAACACCCAACACACGAACATTCAGGTATTTGGCAATCTTTTCTATTTCTTCAACTATTTGCAATACCAGTTCTCGTGTTGGCACCAATATCATCGCTCTTGGATTGAGCTGTTTTGAAAACTTTAAATCGCGTAATATAGGTAACATATATGCAAACGTTTTTCCTGTGCCAGTTTGCGCTATTCCCACCATATCTTTACCGGAAAGAATGATAGAAAAAGATTTTTCTTGTATTGGTGTTGGTTGTTGAAAGCCTAAATCATCAAGTGCATAATGCAGTTGTTTTGATAGATTTAATTCTTGAAAGGAACTCATTTATGGTTATTTTGTGCAAAGATAATGTTATTTCTGACTAAAATTTCAATGAGGGATTCTTCCGTTGTGCCGCCTTTAATGATCAGTGCATCATCATAGAATTTGTTTTTTAGTGCAGGATAAAAAGAAGAGTATTGAAAAACTAAGAAATAGGTATTTGGTCATGGTAGAAAAGCTTAGATACTTTCAAATATACTATAAGAACCGTACTAACTTTATGTGAACACGGTTTGTAATTTATTGTCAATGACGTTTATTTGTTGAAATGCAATTTCATTCCTTCATGCGAAGAAATAAACCCTAATTTCTCATAAAATTTAATGGCTTCGGGTCTTTTTTTATCTGTTGTTAATTGTAATAGATGAGCACCTCTTTCTTTAGCTCGATTTATTGCCCAGTTAAATAATTTTTCACCAAGCCCTTTTCCTCTTATGTCTTCTCTAATTCTCACACCTTCTATTTGAGCTCTAATTCCACCTTGATAGGTTAGATATTGAATAAAACTCAATTGTAATGTCCCAACAATTTCCTTACTTTCATCTTCAATAACAATCAATTCCTGATTGAGGTCTTTATCAATATTGGTAAAGGCATGATAATATTTTTCAGGCAAAGGCTCTTTATATTCCTCTCGTAAACTTCCTAATTTATCGTTTGCAATCATTTTAACAATAAACCGAACATCATCTTTTGTTGCTTTTCTGAATGTTATTTCCATTGTTTATTGTTTAAAAATATAGTGATAGGATTACTCAAAGTAATCCTATCACTTAAAATTTACTGTTCTAAAAACGGATATTTATAATCTGTTGGGGGAACAAATGTTTCTTTAATAGTACGGTTAGAAACCCAACGCAATAAATTCCAAACAGAACCTGCTTTGTCGTTTGTACCTGAACCTCTGGCGCCACCAAAGGGTTGTTGACCTACAACAGCTCCTGTAGGTTTGTCATTGATATAGAAATTGCCGGCAGCATTTTCTAGAGCATTTGTTGCATGATCTATAATATAACGATCTCCACTAAAAATTGCTCCGGTTAAAGCATATTCAGACGTGTTATCAACTGTTATTAATGATTCTTTCCAATTAGCATCTTCATAGACATAAATGGTAATTACAGGACCGAATAATTCGGTACACATCGTTGTATATTTTGGATCTTTTGCTAAAATTACCGTAGGTTCAATAAAATAACCTTTCGATTTATCATGTTTACCTCCCACAATAATTTCAGCATCTTTATCGGCTTTAGCTTGATCTATATAACCAGAAATTTTATCAAAAGAAGCTTCATGTATTACAGCATTTACAAAATTAGAAGTGTCTTCCGGACTGCCTACTTTTATGGATTTTACTTGCTCAATTACATATTTCTTAACGTCTGCCCACAAACTTTTAGGGATATAAGCTCTTGATGCCGCCGAACATTTTTGTCCTTGATATTCAAAAGCTCCCCTTGAAATGGCTGTGGCGACTTGCTTAGCATCTGCGGAAGCGTGAACCCAAATAAAATCTTTACCACCAGTTTCACCTACAATACGAGGATAGGTTTTATAGGTGTTGATATTTTCGCCGATTTGTTTCCATAATAATTTAAATATATGTGTAGAACCAGTAAAATGCAAACCGGAAAAATCAGGATGATTTAAAATAGTATCACTAATCATTACCGGGTCACCATAAACTACATTTATAACGCCATCTGGCACGCCTGCTTCTTTAAACAAATCGACAATAACCTGCGCAGAATACACTTGACTGTCAGATGGTTTCCATACACATACATTACCCATCATTACGGGTGCAGCGCATAAATTTGCAGCAATAGATGTAAAATTAAATGGTGTAATAGCATAAACAAATCCTTCTAAAGGTCTGTATTCCATTCTGTTCCAAATCCCAGGACTTGAAATAGGTTGATTTGCATAGATTTCTGTCATAAATTCAACATTAAATCTAAAGAAATCTATCATTTCACAAGCAGCATCAATTTCAGCTTGCATTACGTTTTTAGATTGTGCAATCATGGTTGCAGCATTCATTCTTGCTCGATAAGGACCAGCTAATAATTCGGCAGCTTTTAAAAAGATAGCAGCTCGGTGTTCCCATGAAGTTTTTGACCAAGCTTCACGAGCTTCTAAAGCATTTTCAATTGCTTGCTCTACATGTTTCTTTTCAGCTTTATGATATTGACCAACAGTATGTTTATGATCATGAGGCGGATGAATAGCAACCGTATTACTTGTTCTAATTTCTTTGCCTCCAATATGAAAAGGAATGTCAATTTTCTCGTTATACATTTTTTTATAAGTAGCCAGTAATTGCTTGCGTTCAGGGCTATTTGGTGCATACGATTTTACAGGTTCGTTAACTGGTTTAGGTACATTATAAAATCCTGTTGCCATTATTTATGTTTTTAAGTTTTAATCGACTAATTTTGAGTTTGTAAAGTTAAGTAAAATTAACAACCCTTCCAGCGTTTTAAACGCTGGAAGGGTTAAAATTATAATAAATGTGTACAGTAACCTATTTGCCATTAAATACATCAGATTTTATACTAACTTCAAGTAGAGATGTTCCATTTGCTCGGGAAAAAGCGTTACATCCTAAAAAATATATAGAAGATGGTGTTGAATTGTATTATCCTAAAGATGGAAAAGCCGGTGGAACATGGATTGGTACAAGCTCAAAAAAAAGATTGATCTGTTTGTTAAATGGTGGATTTGAATACCATACTTCTAAATCATCCTATAAAAAAAGTAGAGGACTAATTGTTAAAGAATTATTGAAAGTTAATGATATCCGAAAAGGATTAAATACTATTGATTTAATTGATGTTGAACAGTTTACTTTGACTATTGTTGATTGGAATGATGAGTTAGAGTTAATAGAGTTTGTTTGGGACGGCGAGAAAAAACATACCAAAATATTACCACAGGAACCACATATTTGGTCATCTTCAACCTTATATGACGAAAGTGTAAAACAATTAAGACGTGATTGGTTTACAGACTGGCAAAAAAGGAATGGTTTTTCACAAGAAAAAATATTAGAGTTTCATCATAATGCGGGTATTGGCGATCCTCATATTGATTTAATAATGGATAGAAAAATGGGAGGTACTGTTAGTATAACTTCTATAAAAAGAGAACAAAATGATATAATTATGAGTTATAAAGATGTACGGGTTTGAGTTTGATTCATATTTTAATCCAAATAATAAGACAATATTAGGTTTAAGGTGAGTTCTAAAAATTCATTTCTTTATTCACTTATCTTTTATTGTTTTTATTAGGAGTTCATGAGTGCTTCGCAATTCAAAAAACAAAAAGAATGAATGAAATGCAAGGCATATTTTTTTTTGGAATAGTCTTAGCTATTTACTCACGCATTTTCATTTTTTAAATATGTGTTCATGATGTGCTTTACAATTCAAAAAAAATTAACGAAGCAGATTATTTGTTATCTTTCTTCCTGGAGGGTTTCCTGAGCTTTTCATATACTGCTCTAAATTTTTTTACATTATCTCAATAGTGTTTCAAAAAGTTGTATTGTCTATAAAAAGCTCTGGAAATTTTGATGTGAATGAATTTTTAGAACTCACCTTAAGTAATCCCCTTTTTCAGGGATGTAATTTTCACAGTTTTAAGGGGTTTGTGTTTTTGAAATATGGCGCATATTTGTATTGTTAAAATGTGAATTCAACATGATATTGGATGGTATTACATAGCTAATATCATTAATTATGTATCATACTCAAATGATTGAAAAAAGAAAATTCAGAATTAATAGAAGAGTTGAGTAATTTACTTTATAAAAGTACGTTATATTCACTATTCTTGTGAAGAATTTATTACTATGATTAAAAAAGGAATTACTATTATTTTTTTAAGTTTTTTACTGCTATTGACAGGTTGTTTTGAAATTGTTGAAGAAGTAAGTTTCAATAAAGATGGTTCAGGTCATGTTACACTTACATTAAACTTAAGTAGAAGTAAAACTAAATTGAATTCTATGATGTTGCTTGACAGTATTAATAATTACAAAGTACCATCTGAAGCGGAAATACAACAACATTTTACTGAGATTACCAATACTATTAAAAAAACTAAAGGAATTTCTAATGTAACTAATTCTTTAAATTTCAAAGAATATATTTATACTATTTCTTGTGACTTTACTTCTGTTGAAGTCTTAAATATGGTTATTTCAAACTTTAGTTCAAAAAATGAAGCTAAAAAAATAAAACAGTATAAACATTTTAGTTTTGATAAAGACCAACATAAGTTTACAAGAAATTATCATTATGATTTAGCTAAAGAATTCAATAAAACAAAAATGGATGATCGAAAGATATTTGAAAATGCAACGTTCACCACGATATATCGTTTTACGAATCCTATTATATCATCTAAAAATACCACAGCTAAAATTTCAGGAAATAAAAAGGCAATTTTCCTAAAAGTAAATGCTCAAGATATTATTACAAACAAAAATTCCATCAAAAATCAAATTCAATTACAAGATTAAAATACTATGAAACGAGCATGTAAAAATTTCGCACCCAAGAAAATGATTAATAGCGAACAGCATGTGACCAATTTAACAAATATTATAGACACATGAAAAAATTATTCTTCTTAATTTCCTTATGTACATCATTTATTAGTGTTGCACAAAACCTTGAAAGTAAAATACCTAGCAATGCTCAAGCTGTAATTTCAGTTAACGGAAATCGTTTACTAGAACTCATGTCAATAGCTGAGTTCGATCAATTAAATATTGCAAAAGAACTCTTTAAAAATGCAAATAAAAGTACCGACTCAACTGCTAAAATAGCCAGCTTAAAAGATTTTGGATTTAAAACAAATTCTAAAGCCTATTATTTCTACCAACCAACTGATAGTATTAATTATCATCATTTTATCATAAAACTAAATGATAAAAATTTATTTGAAAAATTATTGTCAAAATCAGAAACAGATGAAATTGAAAGGAACGATGTTACAAACATTTTAACTGGATACAGCAATATTACTGTTTGGAATGACAATATGCTTCTTTTTACTAAGTTTGATGGTTTATATCAATACTTTGAAAAAAATGAAGAGCGCTTTTTAAAACAAGCAGAAAATGAAGATGAGGACACCTATAGTATCAAAAAAAGACTTACCAAGACTTGGGCAAAAAATCATGCATTAACAATTTTTAATAGTAAATCTACGAAATCAATCTTAACGAATAACAGCTATACAAAAAGAAAAGATGGAAAAGCAGTAGCTTCTTTTTGGATTGATAATTATGATGAATTGATTGAAACTGCTATGTTATATAGTTCAGGATCATTATTTATGTCTCTTGGTGCCCAACCCTATAAAAATAGATATGGAGTTGATAATGTATGGGGCAATTTTTACCTTGAAGATGATGCTGCACGTTTAACTGCTAGTATGGAAATTAACGAGGAATGGAGAAGCATTTATAAAAAAATGTACAGATCAAAAATAGGTAATGAGTTCTTTCAGTATTTTGACCAAGATAACGTATTAGGATACACCAGTATTTCTTTTAATATGCAAGGCGCACTAGAAGAATATCCTAATATTGTTTCAAATATTTATAGCGGAATGATGCCAAAATACAAAGAAGAAATTGAAGTTGCTGCCGAAGTAACTTCTGTCTTATTAGACGAAAAAGCTATAGGCAATGCAATTACCGGGAATATGCTTTATATATTGAATGATATAAGTGAAAAAGAAGTGACTTATACCTCTTATGAATATGATGAAGATTATAAAAAAACTGAAATCACTAAGACTAAAACAGAAACTATCCCTGACTTTACGGTTATGATAGGTTCAAAAAACAAAAAACTATTAGACAAACTTATTCGCTTGGGAGCCAAGCATAAATTAGTAAACCCTCAAGCTAAATATTTTAAGTTTAAAAAAGAGGATAACATTCCTTTTGACCTATTTTTTGTTGTAAAAAATAATATTGCATTTTTGACGAGTTCAGAAAAACAAATTAAGGATATTGTTAACGATAAGGTTAATTCTAATTCAGGAAAGCATAAAAAGATGATGCGAAAAAATATTTCTGTATTCTATGTAAATGGGAAAAAAATAATGCATAAAATCCCTAAATCTATATTAAGCAAAAGCGAAATGGAAATTTACAACCTTGCGAAAGATAATTTGAGTGAAGCTTACCTTACAATTTCAAAAATGAAAGGAAATAAAGTGCATATGGAATTAAAAATGGATACACCTACAGGTCATAAAAATTCTTTAAAATATTTCTTAAGCTTTTTTTGAACTATTTGTTAGATAAATGAAACGAGCATGTTAAAATTTTTCACACCCAAAGAAATGACTAATAGCGAACAGCATGTGACCGAATTATTAAATATTATAGACACATGAAACGAGCATGTAAGATTTTGACACCCAAGGGAATGATTAATAGCGAACAGTCCCGAAACTTCGGGATTACCAATAAAAAACAATAAATATAAACACATGAAAAAAAAACATGTTTATATTTTTATTGGTATTGGCATTTTATTGATGCTTTTCTATTTATTTAGATATAAACAAGATTCAACTTTCATCAACAGAATTCCTAATTCTGCAACGGCAATTATCAATATAAACACTCGACAACTAGAGCATCACATAGTATTTGATTTTCTAAAGCACCCTATTACCTATTTGAAGTCTGAAACAACAGCAAGAGACAGCATTAAAAAACCGAAATTTTCATTAACCAAAGGTGTTAAAATCCCTAAAAACATCTTATTTTTCACTAATAACTCCACTTTGAATGAAGCTTGGTATAGTAGTGTTTTTGAAGTGAGTAACCCTGAAGAACTATCACGTTATCTATTAACTAAAAATTTTAAAAAGAATAACACTATTTATAGCAAAGACAATTTTGTTTTTGCACTAAAAGACAAGCAACTAATCATCGCTATTACTTATAATAAAAGGTCTAACATTACCGAGGTAATTCAAACTATTTTTAATGAAGAGTATTTTCTGCATGACGGATCTCCTCTATTAAAACCAATACTTGATAATGCCAGTGATATTTGTTTAACAACTACAGATCATGATTTTTTTGAAGCCAATTTTAAAAATGGATTTTTTGAAATACGAGGAAAAACAAATCCTAATTTTGATCTTTTTATTTCTACTATGCAACCTGAATTTACTCAAAATTCATTGGCTTTTATTACAGGAAAAATTAACAAAACACACGTGTTATTTAAAAACAGTTTACAAATAATTAATCAATCTAAATTTAATAAAATCACACATTTATCTTTAGATTCAATTATAGATCAATGGAGTGGTTCTTTTAGTTTTAATTTAAAATCAATAAAAAGTAAAACAGATACTATTATCACCTATGATTATGATGATGATTTTAATAAGGTTGAAATAAAATCGACTCAAAAATTAATAATTCCTGAATTAGAGTTTGAGTTAAAATCAGCAAAAGACTCAATTTTGTATAATTATTTCTTACAAGAAAATGCCATTAAAGTAATTGAAAATGATACACTTTTTGTAGCTTTTCCTTTATATAAACTATACGCGCATCCCACTAAAAGAAGTGTGATAATTTCAGATAAAAAAGGTGTCGTTTCAATTCCTGTTAAGGAGAGTGTATTTAAATTAAAAGGATACTTTAATATTGAGGAATATATACAAAATCAATTAGATTTCATACACTTACCATCCGATAATGAACATATAAAATTACTCAAAGAAACTTCAGTTCAGTTATCAAACAAGAATAAATTGTTAGTAAAGGTAAGTTTGAAAAACGCCAATCGTAATTTTTTAGGACAACTTATAAAACCGTAATTTTTTAAAGTGTAAAAGCTAAAGCACTGTTAAGGAATAAATGGTGCAGAATTAGCGAAGTAATTTTATTCCTTAACAGTGCCTAAGAAAGAAATAATTACTAATCCGATACTTGAGAGAAATACAAAAAAGGTATTTAATAAAAAATATTTGATAACAGTTTCTTTCCCTTGGAAAGATTATGGAATTTCAATTAGAAATAGCCGGTGCTGTCATTTGAAATGAAGGAATATGAACTCTAAAACTCTTAGTAGTAGTAAAGTTAATCATATTAAAGAATCCTTTCATTGAGCCTATTGGAGATGTTAGGTTGCAGTAAGAACTATAGGTATAACTTTTTTTAGGAGCTATCACTGGTTTTTTACCTATAACTCCTTCACCTTCAACAATTTCTATATTTTTAAGAGCATCAAAAATTTTCCAATGACGACTCATTAATTGTACTGAATCATTACTTTGGTTTTCAATTGTTATGCTATAACTAAACGAAAAGTATGTACTGTCATTTTGATGAGATTTACCTTCAAAATTTGTTTTAACAGAAATTTTAATACCGTTTGTTACTTGTTGAATCATAGTCTAATACAGAAGTATTATTATAATACAAATATATAAATTCTTTTGTAATTTACATACTGTATACTAAAGTAGATGGTATGAAGTAAATTTAGTTGCGTAGATTTTCAGAATTTGCACTATTATATCCAATTACTTGGTCATATCTACTCCCTATAGGTTTGTAATAGACAATGACAGAATAATCATTTTCTGTTTGAAAGAAAGAACCCTCAATTGCATGATTGTTTATAACACCATCTTTAGTTGCAGTAACATATAGATAATTATAAAAACCTTGTTTTAGCAATAGCTTTCCTGTATAACGTTTAAAGGTCTCGTTATAGGTCATTTTATTTTCTTCGTTTAATTGCCATCCGTTAAAATTGCCATAGATGTAAATATCATCTTTACCAATATTTTCAAATGATTCTAAAGCAAAATGCATCCAAGTATAATCGCCTTCAGTAGTAGTTTCTTCAACATCAATAGATCTGATAACAAAATTTCCGTTGATATCAGGGTAATTGGTATAGGTTCTATGTAGTCTTTCCTCATCTAAATAGAGGTAAGTATCAAAAGTATCGTTAAGCTCAACTTTGGCAATATTATTAGTGGCATTTCTTATTTGTTTGGTGTCAAAAAACAGGAATTCATTTCCCGCCCAATAAGAAATCTTATTTATGTATTTATAGAGTAATTGTGTGCCTCTGTAAAATTGTGGTTTTATATCTTTTATTATGGTATTCCAATCGTTATTTTGATACAATGCAATTTTTATTTCCTGTGCAGGGTTATTTATCAATAAATTAGGGTGATTGACTGTAAATTGTACGTTTTGTTTTGAATTTAAGGTCGCTATATCTCTACTTCTGCGTACACTAATACCTACTGTAACCTTTGGTTGATACATTATGAACGGTCGTGCAAAAACAACTTCATCATCTTCGTTTAAGATGGTAATTACATAATTACCACTTAACTTTATTCGGGTATTATCATTAGGTATTTGTAGTCTGTAATAAGTATAAGCTTGAATGGTATTAAATGAATCTTCAAAATCTCTAATCCAATCAGAATCATACCCGTTAATATATTCAGTATTTATCAATCCGGAAGGCTGCCAGTCATAATCGTAATGTACGATTTTGTAAGTGTATTGTTCCTGGTTGGCATTTAAATCATCAAACTCTAAGGTAAAGTGCTGACCTAATTTAATAATTGGAGTATAATTATTAGTTTGTTGAGACCTTAAAACAATTGATTTGATATACTCAGGCGGATCTATAATTACACTACTTTGAGCCTTAACAATTAGTGTTGAAAAAGCTAAAAAAAAGAGTACAATAAATTTAAAGAAAAAGAATTCCTTGATGCTTTGCATCGAGGTTTCCGATTTACCTTTCCTTTGGAGAGGTCGAAATTGCCCAAAGCGATTTCGGGTGAGGTAAAATACAGAATTTCGGATTTTGATCTTTAGAATAAAATGAAATCGACATAATGCCTCTACGGTTATGTCTTGAGAATAGTTGGTTTCTAGAAATTCTTTATTCCTGTTCATTTTAATATTTTGGTTACTTGTAGAACTCATCTTAATCAAAAGCTATACCAATTAAACCAGTCATTGTATTTTTCAAATAGTATTTAGCTTTAGTTTTGGTATAAAAGTAATAAAACTTATTATAGTTACAATAAATACATTATTTAGAACCATTATAAATAAAATATATGCTATATAAATAATCCAAAATTATTTACATAAACATCTTCAAAAGTTTTAAATTTGCATCGTTTTAAAAGACAATAAATTCAAAATTTAAATATGTCAACAGACATTCGTATCAAAAAAGGCTTAGATATTAAGCTTGTTGGCGAAGCAGACAAGATCACTACAGAACTTCCAATAAGTAGTGTTTATGTTATAAAGCCTGAAGATTTTCACGGAATTACACCTAAATTAATAGCTAAAGAAAAAACACAAGTTAAGGCTGGTGAAGCCTTGTTTTATTCTAAAGCTGATGAGCGTATTTTATTTCCATCTCCTGTAAGTGGTGAGGTTATAGAAATTGTTAGAGGTGCTAAGCGTAAAATTGTAGAAATTAAAATTTTAGCTGATAAAACGCAACAGCATCAAGATTTTGGTAAAAAGGATACGATTAATATGTCTACCGATGAGGTGAAAACACATTTATTAGCATCAGGTTGTTGGCCATTTATCAAGCAGCGCCCTTATGATGTGATTGCAAATCCAAATAATGCACCAAAAGCCATTTTTATTTCCGGATATACTAGTGCTCCTTTAGCCGGAGATTTAGATTATACGCTAAAAGGTAAAGAAGCTGAATTACAAACAGGCATAACTGCTTTAACCAAATTGACAACAGGTAAAGTTCATGTTTCCGTGAATCTTAACGATACATTATCTCCTTTTGTTAACCTTAACGGAATTGAGCTACACAAGGTCTCAGGTCCGCATCCGGCAGGAAATGTAAGTACACAAATTAACAAAATAGATCCAATTAATAAAGGAGAAGTAGTTTGGATAGTTACACCACAAGATCTAGTAATTATAGGAGAATTGTTACTAACAGGTAAATTCAATGCTAAAAGAACAATTGCATTAACAGGGTCACAATTCAATACACCTAAATATGTTACTGCGCTACCCGGAGCTCAAATAAAAGACTTAGTTTCTGATAATTTGAATGATGAAAATGCTAGAATTATTAGTGGCAATGTATTGTCTGGTAAAAAAGTTTCTATAGATGGTTCATTAGGATATTATGACAATCAAATTACTGCGATACCTGAAGGAAATGATTACGAATTTATGGGTTGGAATAAGCCTATTTTTAATAAGGTGTCAACATCAAGAGCGTTTACTTTTTCATGGATGTTTCCGAAGAAAAAATTTGATCTAAACACAAATACAAATGGCGAGCATCGTGCTTTTGTAATGACAGGAACCTTTGAAGAAGTATTTCCTCTCGATATTTTTCCATTACAAATATTAAAATCGTGTTTGTATAAAGATCTAGATGAAATGGAAGCTTTAGGAATGTATGAAGTTGCTCCTGAAGATTTTGCGTTAACAGAATTTGTATGCGTATCTAAACAACCACATCAAAAAATAATACGAGAAGGTTTGGACTTAATGCTTAAAGAGATAGGATAATGGGTTTAAAAAGTAATTTACATAAATTAAAAGAAAAGTATAAAGATACCAAAATGGCTCCTGCATTTAATGCAATCCATACTTTTTTGTACTTACCAAACCAGACCACTCACAACGGAACTCATATAAAAGTTGCTGACGATTTAAAACGTACAATGAATACAGTAATCATGGCATTGATTCCGTGTTTAATATTTGGTATGTTTAATGCTGGTTACCAACATTATTTAGCACTTGGCGAAATTCAACGTGTTTCAGGAGGGTTTTTTAGTAGTGAATTTTGGACAATGGCTAATTTTACAGTTGGTTTCTGGAAAATTCTTCCTCTTATTATTGTTTCTTATGTTGTCGGATTAGGTATAGAAATTTTATTTGCTACCATAAAAAAACATGAAGTAGAAGAAGGTTATTTAGTAACAGGAATGTTAGTTCCTTTAATTGTACCAATAGATATTCCGTTGTGGATGCTTGCTGTTGCAGTAATCTTTGGAGTTGTAATTGGTAAGGAAGTTTTTGGAGGAACAGGAATGAATATTCTAAATCCAGCATTGACTATTCGTGCATTTTTATTCTTTGCCTATCCAACTTGGATGTCTGGCGATAAAGTTTGGGTGGCAGGTGCTAAAGCATTAGAAGGAACTCCAGATGCTATTTCTGGTGAAACCATACTTGGAGGCATTGCTCAAAACAATCCAGTTACACATACAGATTGGGAAATGTTTTTTGGATTTATTCCTGGTTCAATTGGGGAAACCTCAACATTGCTCATCATACTCGGAGCATTATTTTTAATATTTACTAAAATAGGAAGTTGGCGTATTATGTTGTCTTCGGTTATAGGAGCTGTTGTAATGGGATTAATTTTTAATCAAATAGTTGCAGCAGATATTATTACAGAAAGTAGTAAATTCTATGGCTTAATGAATACCGAATATTGGCATCATTTACTTATTGGAGGCTTTGCTTTTGGTGTTGTATTTATGGCAACAGATCCGGTAACAGCATCACAAACCAATAGAGGGAAATGGATCTACGGATTTTTAATTGGTTTTATTTCAATAATGATTCGTGTGTTTAATCCGGCATATCCTGAAGGTGTGATGTTAGCCATTTTATTAATGAATGTATTTGCACCAACAATAGACCATTATGTGGTTCAAGGAAATGTGAAGAAAAGGTTGAAACGTTTAAAAGCGAAAACAGCGTAGAGACGTTTCAAATAAAAAATAAACAGATACTGAAATTAATTCAGCATGGAAAAAAGAACAGATAAAAATAGTTACACAATACTTTTTGCCATAGCAATGGTAGCAATAGTTGGTTCGTTATTAGCCTTTGCAGCATCAGGTTTAAAAGGTAGAATTGACGAAAATAAGCGTATCGAAAAGCAACTTAATATTTTATACGCAATGGGAGTTAATGAAAATGAAGGCAGTAATGTAAATTTTGTTTCAAAAGACAAAGTGAGTGACTACTTTTCAAAATACATCACATCACAATTAGTTGTTGATGCTAATGGGAAAGCTACTGAAACTTCTGAAGCATATTTAATAGATATTAAAAAAGAACAAACAGCAGCTAAAGATGGAAACCAAAGACGATTACCATTATTGGTTGGAAAAAAAGATGGTAAAACATTTTATATTGCTCCAATAAGAGGCAAAGGACTTTGGGATGCTATTTGGGCTTATATTGCTATGGATGAGAATATGGTTATTCAAGGAGCATTTTTTGATCACAAGGGAGAAACAGCAGGTTTAGGAGCAAATATTAATCAGCGTTTCTTTATGGATGATTTTATAGGAGAACATTTATTAGATACTTCAGGAAATTTTAAAGGTATTGTAATTTCTAAAAGCAATGCAGATCCAACAAATAAAGATAAAACAGATAATGAAGTAGATGCTATTGCAGGATCTACTATTACAGGAAATGGTGTTTCAGCGATGCTAAAATCTGAATTGAAATTATATCTACCTTATTTTAAAAAATTAAAAAACTAATTTATGGGACTTTTATCTAAAAAAGACACAGCATTAATCAAAGATCCTTTATTTGATAATAATCCAGTTACAATACAAGTACTTGGCATTTGTTCTGCCCTTGCAATAACTGCCGAATTAGAAGCATCAATTGTTATGGCAATTGCAGTATTATTTGTATTAGGCATTGGAAATGTAGTGATTTCTTTAATGCGAAATATAATTCCTTCAAAAATTAGAATTATTGTGCAACTAATAGTTGTAGCTACTTTAGTAATTATAGTAGATTTAGTATTAAAAGCGTTTGCTTACGAGTTGAGTAAAACACTTTCGGTTTTTGTTGGCTTAATTATAACAAACTGTATTATAATGGGACGTTTTGAAGCCTTTGCTTTAGCAAATGGCCCTTGGAAATCTTTCCTTGACGGAATAGGGAATGCTTTTGGATATGGATTAATATTAATAATAGTAGGCTTTTTTAGAGAGCTTTTAGGAGCAGGAACTTTATTAGGAATTCCAGTATTAGGAGATCCAATAAAAAAAACAGGATTATATGCTTTTGGTTATGAAAATAACGGTTTTATGTTATTAGCACCAATGGCATTAATAACATTAGGAATCATTATTTGGGTACAACGTAGTAGAAACGAAGCATTAATTGAAGAACATTAAAAATAGTAAGCAGTAGTTAGTCCGCAATATGCAGTAAAAAAGAACTGCAAAATGACTGCCAACTGAAGACTGTCAACTGAAGACTAAAAGAGAATGGAACATTTAGAATTATTTTTTAAATCAATATTTATAGATAACATGGTATTTGCGACATTTCTCGGAATGTGCTCTTATCTAGCTGTATCTAAAAAAGTAACAACAGCTGTTGGCTTAGGTGCTGCAGTAATTTTTGTGTTGGCAATTACAGTACCTTTAAACTGGTTGTTAGATCAATATTTATTGCAACCCGGTGCATTAGCTTGGTTAGGAGAAGAGTATGCAGAATATGATTTAAGTTTTTTATCATTTATCATGTTTATAGCAACTATTGCAACAATGGTTCAATTAGTAGAAATTGTTGTTGAAAAATTTGCACCTTCCTTATATAATTCCCTCGGTATATTTTTACCATTAATTGCAGTAAACTGTGCAATTTTAGGAGGCTCGTTATTTATGCAATCGCGTGAAATTCCTACACTTAGTTTAGCAACAGTATATGGAATAGGCTCTGGAATTGGATTTTTCTTAGCAATCCTTTCAATTGCAGCAATTCGAGAAAAAATTAGATATTCAAATGTTCCGCCAGCATTAAGAGGATTAGGAATTACGTTTATAATTACAGGATTAATGGCAATTGGCTTTATGAGTTTTGGAGGTATGCTAACAGGAGGAGATGAAGAAGAAGTAACTGAGGATAAAACGGCAATTATTGAGCGTAACCAAAATAATAAAAAAGAAGTATTAGCTGATAACACAACAAAAGAAAACGAGTAAATAAATGATATTAGCAGTAAGCACATTAGGAGTAATTATAGCAACAGTAATTTCTTTTTTAGTCATTACTTTGTTATTAGTAGGATTGTTATTAGTTGTAAAACAAAAATTATCACCTTCTGGTCCGGTAAAAATCACCATTAATGGTGAAAAAGTGATAGAAGTAGCTTCAGGAGACACTTTATTAACCACATTGAGTGCTCAGAAAATATTTTTACCATCAGCTTGTGGTGGTGGTGGTACCTGTGTTCAATGCGAATGTCATGTAAATTCTGGTGGAGGTGAGGCCTTACCTACTGAAGTGCCTCATTTTACGCGTAAAGAACTTAAAGAAGGTGTCCGTTTAGCCTGTCAGGTAAAGGTAAAACAAGATATGGATATTTCAATTCCAGAAGAAATTTTTGGAATCAAGAAATGGGAAGCTACTGTTGTTTCTAATTATAATGTTGCCACCTTTATTAAGGAAT
>CAYXAZ010000077.1:0-16974 GCA_964463085.1 uncultured Flavobacteriaceae bacterium
TTTTGTTTCAAAATTAAGCTAAATAGACTTGTTTTTTAACTCAGTTCTTTGTTGTAAAACGTTTTTTAACTCAGTTTTGCTTTTAATTTGTCCCAAAACGAAACTTCAACATTCGAATCATTTTCAGTGAATTTTATTTTATCCCAATATTTGTCCAAATCCTTAACCGACTTAATTTTGAGTCCTTTAATTCGATGTTCGGTTAATCCAGTTTTTAAATCTTCCGACATACTTTTGTAAAGAGCATCATTTTCTTTTTCAATAGTTGTTATTTCCACTTTTTTAATTTCCAAACTGAGTTCAGCTGTCAGTCTTTTCCATAATTTGGCGTCTTGATAGTCCGAATTATAACATATTATTGGTTTTTCACTGTTCTTTTCATGCACAAATTGGATAATTTCATTAAACATTGTAGTTTTTTGGGTTTCATTCAAGTCCGTTTTTCTCAAGTCGTCAAAATGAATTCTTATTCCGTCAATCCATGTTGACCATAATTCATAATCCTTTCCATTCAGTTCATATATAATTCCTTCTCCACGAAATCCGAATTTAATATGAGAAAAGTTGCTTGTTTTATCTTTGGACATTGGCTTGATTCAAATGTTTTACAACGTTTGGTATAAGATTAGTAATTGGTTATGCAAGCGGCTGATTTTCCGCAGGAAAATCCGTTGCTAAATAAACAATTACCATTGAATTATACACAAACCTAAATTATTAATTTTATACGGTGTTACCCACAGTATTTTAATTTATTTCAATCCATAATTTCATTGAGAATATTATAACTATAATCAACTCGATTGAATTCAGTAACCATTTGTTCTTTATTATTTTTTAAAAAATAAAATCTATTAACAAACCTATAAGGCCGAAAAAAATAAGTCCAAACACATAAACAACACCCCAGCCTTCTCCATTGGACAAAGTTTTCCATTTAATCGCAGTATAAATCAAACAGCTAACAATATATAAAATACTAAACACCTTAAGAACGGTAAATGATTTCATCTATTCTTTTAATAATTTCTTTGGCACCTCATAACTCGCAGCATACATTAGTTCTTTTCCAATTTTTTTAAATTCCGAGAATGCTTTTCTGTACCAATTTGGGTCGGACGCAACAGTTTCAAAATCCTCAACTACCATTACTCCATAAAAATCTCCATTCAGCCAAGGTTCAATTCCCATTATTCCGATTCCAAGTTTTTCAACTCGGTTGAGTACGATTTCAAAGTCAGATTCCGAAAAATAGTATATTGATTCAGAGTCAAATCCGTCATTCAGATTTTTAAGTCCGTTATACACATTTACTTTTAGATATTCCAATTCTTTTATTCGGTCAGTTTCATTATAGTTGGCTAATTCCAATTCCGCTTCTTCCAATGTTTTAGGGTCAGTTATCTTTTTCTTTTTATCATCACAACTTGAAGTTATAAGTCCAATTATCAATATTAGAATCAGTTTTTTCATATTGTGGGTAACGGTTTTGTGTATGAAACGTAGCGGTTTTTAAGCTACGAATTTTTCGGTGGGGAGAGATATTTGTATAAATGTAGGAATTTCAATTCTATTAACCCTCTAAGCTATGTTTTATACACGTTGTTGTAGCAAGTACTTTCTTTAGAACAGGCTGTCAGGATATTTCTCAATCTCACTTTCCGCTTGT
The DNA here is from genome assembly GCA_964463085.1 of uncultured Flavobacteriaceae bacterium. Lineage (GTDB taxonomy): Bacteria > Bacteroidota > Bacteroidia > Flavobacteriales > Flavobacteriaceae > Aureibaculum. Next base: position 1,670 of record CAYXAZ010000077.1, read on the forward strand.
TCATTTTTAGCTTGCTGAATTTGTTTTATTATAGACTGTGTTTCTCTGAATTGTTGAGCTTCTGACACTTTTATAAAATCAACTTCTTTTTCATATTTGTCTATAATCACTTGTTCGATTTCGTCCAATGATACTTTAAAATACTCTTTTCTGTTATTTACTTTGTTTATGCGTCTATCATCAAATTCCTTATGCAAGAGGTTCTCAAGTTCGGGTGCGTTTTCTGAAAATATCATTGCGTGTAAGTCAAATGTAAAAGGTACAGAGGCATCTCCTAATTCTTTTACTCTATCCATGGGTTCAAGTCTTCTTGTCATTCCTATTTTGTAAACATTCTCTCCGAATGAACCAAGATTAGAAATTATATAAACGTGTCCAGATTTGGTTTCCTGTGCTCTTGAAATAGCTCTTTCCTTTGCTTCGTGAGCATCTTTTAAATTCTGTTCCAATTGAGCGATTTGAGAATTCAGTTCATCCAACTTTTCTCCACTAACTAATCCTAAATCTTTTTTCGCTCGTTCTAAGGCTTTTTGGAAACGCTTTTCTTCCATTTCTGCATCTTTTCTTGCTTTCTCAAATTCACGTTGCGCTCTTTCTTCTTCTCGCTGTTCTGCTCTAATTGCTCTTGCTTCTTCTTTCTCTTGATACTTTTTATGAGCTAATTCGTACACTAAATGAAGTTCGTCCAATTTTAGCTTTAGATACTTGTCTGTTATGAAAGTGTTGTTTGATTGACCAAGTTTATTGATAGCATTAAAAGCTTTTGTAATTCGTTCTTCAAAACGCTTTATGTTGTTCCAACGCACTTTTGAAATTAGTGAGTCACATTCTCCATTAAATGCTCTTAAAGTCAAATTAATATACCTTCTTGTCATTATTTCGCCTTGTTTTCGGCTATTCCCAACAGTCCATTCCGTATTGCAAACACAAGCGTTTCCACCTTTTATTAGTTGCTTTTGTCTTGTAACTATTTGTGTGATTCTATCTTGATATTTTTCTGAAGTTTCTAAATCGAAAATCGGTTCATAAATTCCAAGCTCGACAAATTCTAAATCATTTTGATAAAGTCTAATGTCCTTCTGTAACTCTTTAAAGATTGATTTAGCATTGATGAACTTGTCATTCAATTCTGTGGCACTCGCTTGAATTTCTGAAAGCTCCTTGTTTTTTGATTCAATTTCACTTTCGATAGATACGATTCCGCTAAATCTTTCTAAATCAGAATTAAGTTTGTCGTTTTCGTCAATTTTTGTGGATAGTTCTCCATTCTTATTTTCAATTTCAGCATTTAGTTTGATTTTCGCCTTTTTACATTGATTTAACACAACGAAAAGTGCAATTCCTAAAGCTAAAATTGCAATTATTAATCCTAATGTCATTTGTTTAGTTCGGTTTTCTTGTATTTGCTACAACGGTTAGTATAAGAATAGTAGCGGACTTCAAGGCTCTGACCTTTCAATTTATCATTAAACTTTATACAAAAATACAACCTTTGAATTTAGCACTAAAACCGCTATTATTTTTATACAGTGTTGTGTTTTCGTACTTTATTTTCCGTTCTGCTGATAGCGTAGGCAAGACATACTCTTTTGCAATTTTGGCTTGTGTGGTGGCTTGAGCGAATTGCAAATGTGTATGGCTTATGCGTTGGCTATTTTTCATTCAGTTTGTTTTTAATTGTCTTTATAAAATCCAAATTCATTATCTATTAGCATTGCTCTATCCAAATAACTATTAAACTCTTCACAAGATGTTTCAGGAAGTAAACCACAAGAGTAACAAGATGCGAGATTTAGTCCGCCCACACCTTGACCTTCTGAATGGTAACAAATTGGGTCAGAAGCACAATCTTTTGCTCTTGCCAAAGCTGAATTCAATATTTTAGTAAATCTTTCAGAATTTGCTTGTGATACTAATCCACCAAAACTTCCTTCAGCACCAGCCATTGTGTAAATCAAAACACCTTGCATATCGTCTTCATTTATGTAAAGTCTTTCTGAAAGTGATGTTGCTGGATAACCAGTTAAAAATTCCAATTCTTTGATTAAAATATGAGAAAAGGTATGTATGAAAAGAAAAGTTGCTAAATATTCTAAATTAGCAAACATTTTTTCTTTTTCTTCTGACCGCCTGAAAGATGAAGCTTCTGCGTTATTTTTTAATGTTTCTATTCTTTTATTAAAGGCTTTATTTTTGGATTGTTTTTCAAACCAAGCATCAATTTTTTCTTTATCAAAATCAATAAATATTCCTTCTCCAAAACTTTCTATTCCAGGTAAAAGTTTAGTATTCTTCCCTTTTGATGTTGTGTATTTTGCTTTAACTGCGTGTTTGCTTACAGAAATGTAATCTTCCATTGTCTTGTCTGCAAAAAGGTCTTTATCTATAGGTTCTTGACGACTGTATCCAGTTTGAACAGATGTAAGTTTAAGCCTATTGATTTTTAATAATTTTGTAATACTAAAACTTACTAATTCATTCGAGTTTTCTTGCTCAAAAACAAGGTTCTTATCATCTAGACTTTCGTTAGTTGTTAAATATTGATACTCTCTAAGTCTGTAATCAACTTCTTTTATAAAATCTTGATTTTCAGGAAACATTACTTCTTCAATTTGACTTATTGTAAGTTGAAGCTGTTTAGTATTAATTTTTGCTTGAATTTTCTCGGCTGAGAATTCTGCATCTTCATAAAGAGTTTTGATTTTATCTCTAATTTCTTTTTTAATTTCAAGAGTTGGCAAATACAAACTATTAGTAATTAATGGGTAGTAAACGCTATTACTTGTCCTAATTACAGCTTTAAACATTACTTTTTGTTCATTTCCTTTATTATCTAAAACAGGTTCTCCATCTTTATCTCTGATGGTTTTGACTTCTCCGTTTTCGTTAAAATCAGGAACTCTTAATCCCATTAAACCACCTAAAGAAATTTGTTTTGCATTTGTTTTACAATCAGGATTTTTACATTGTATTCTAACGCCTGTAAAGTCAGGATTTCTACCATCTTTTAGATACTTTAAATCTTGTTTGTCGCAACATTTTCCATTGAAAGTAATTTTTCTCTGTCCATTTTCATCTTTTTCTCTTGATAAATTCGTCCACTTTTGCCAAGGAATATCTTTTATATTTCCATTTGGTGCAGTCATTATGAACCTAACTTGTTCTAATAAATAATATCGTCTTTTTTCTTTATTCTTTTTTGCTTTTTGGTAGCATTTATAACATTTTGGTGGTGTAAAAGCATCATTAATTTTATTTATTTCCTTGCTGTGAAAAGCAATTTTCCAACCTTTGTACCAATCATTAATGTGTTTTATACTGTTACATTTATTACAATACATCCATTTTGGAAAGTATTCTGCATCAATTATATGGTCTTTTAATTTAGGTAAAGATGTGTTATAAAAAGCGGAATAATTAGCAGGTACTTTAACTATTTGGTCTAAATCAGGGAAATAGAATTTTAACCTTTTGAGTAAGCGGTTATCATTAATACTTTCATTTTCTTGAACTTCAATCTTTCCTTTTTCAATCAAATAGAAGTATTTCCATTTATCGAAGTCTTTTATCATTAAAGCACCATCAATTGTTTCAATGATTGAACCAACTCCACCATAAGAACTAATTAATTTTCTTGTCTGTAATTCTGTGTATTTAGCCATTTTTTCTAATATTTGGAAGTCCAACTTTAATAAATGAATTTGTATCTATTTCTCTCATTGATTGCATAACCGACCATAAATCATCCTTGTCAAAATTCTTTTCTGCTGGTTTTACAAGTAAACCAATTTCGGTTTTTGTTGCTTCATAATTTTTTAAATCGTGATTTTGTATTTGCTCTAACCAATCGTCAGATAATTCTTTTAATTTACTTTCAAATAATTGATAAACTTTGGCATTGCCTGAAAAACGTTTTTGTATTTCAGTTTTCAAACCGTCTAACATTTCTGGTTGAAAATATTGAGCAGAATTATTTGAAGCCATTCCCGAAACTTTATGTCTAGCATAAGTAATCATAATGCTTGTAAGCATTTTTTCAAGTGTGTTCTCTGTAAATGGCGTTAAACTTACAGGTTCAACGCTTTTGTAAAATGCTTGATGGAATGGTATGAAATGTTCAAAATGAGATTTATCTCTTGCTCTGTTTGCATCTAATAAATCAATTACTAAACCTTTGTATTCACGACCAACTCTACTTGAAGCCTGAATATATTCTGCAACATTTTTGGGTTGGCTATTAATAAGCATAATATTAAACCTTTTAATATCAATTCCAACAGAAATCATATTAGTCGCCAAGACCAAATCAATTATACCTGTTTTTGCTTTTACAAAAGTATTCCCATTTGGATATTCTCCAATGGTATCTTCATCAAAAATATTCTCCTCCAAACGTTTTAAAGTCTGTTTAATTTTTGTACTATCAATTCGACTGGTTAATTCTTCATCACGATTGTATAAAGATGTGTGGTTAAATTTGTAATTTGGGTTGTCTCCATATAATTTCTTTTGTAGGGCAGAAGTAAAAGTTGAAATTTCATCTCCAACTTTATTGTGAATTTTCCCTACATCTTTTAAACTATTGTAATAAGAAATAAGGGTCCAATATTTATCAAATATTTTATAGTCTTTTACACCATTTAAAATTAATCTTTTGTAAACTTCTAAACGAGCAACAAACAAATTGGCAATCATTTGTAATTGCGTGTCAATAGATGATTTTCCAGTAGGAATAAAGCCAATATATCTTCTTGTACTTTTTGTTTCAGAAACTTTAGCAAAAAAGCTATCAGCATAACTTAAACCAGAAGGTGGAAAAACGTTTACAGTTTTATCATTACCATATAGTGCCTTTATTTGTTCATCTGTATTTCGAGTTGTTGCTGTGGAAGAAATTATTTTGGGCTTCCTTCCATTTTTGCTGCAAAGCATTTCTATAACACTTTCAAATATTCCTGTAATTGTTCCTAATGGACCAGTTAGTAAGTGTAGCTCATCTTGAATTATTAAATCTGGGGGTAATCCATTATTTAGTGAGTTAAAGAAACTATTCCCTTTAGCTTTCCAAGCTAACATAGCGAATTTATCAACTGTTCCAAAAAGAAGAGTAGGTGGTTTATCATAAAGCATTTCATCTACTACTTGAATAGGCAGTTCGTTATGAAAATGACACTTTTTATTTACACACTTTATTTTGAATTCTGTATCCTTTTTCTTTCCACTAATTTTAAAACCAAAAGTCCAATTATTAAGTTCGTTTTTAGTTATAAGTTTTGTCCCACACCAAGAGCAAGAACTGATTTGAAATACGTTTTTATTATCAGGAATACCATCTTTTTTATTACATTCTTCATTTATCTCTTCAACTTTTTCTTCTGCTTCTTTTAATGAATTTGGTGTTGATGACATTCCAACCCACATTCCTATTGTAATTGGTTCATTTCTTAATTCTTTTTCAAATTGTTTTCTTAAAAATTCTAAAGAAACGATTAACCTTGAAGCTCTTTCAAATTGTTGTGCAGTAAGTAATCTTAAAGTATAACGCATTATAACAGAAGTACCTTCATATCCTGTTTCATTCATTAATCTACGATAGATTATTGTAAAAGCCCCAACAGATAAATATGCTTCCGTTTTACCACCACCAGTAGGAAACCAAATTAAGTCAACAACTTTATTTCTTGCATCAGATTTTAAGTCCGTTATACTATCAATATTTAATAATAAAAAAGCTAATTGAAAAGGTCTGTATTTAGGTCTTCCAAAAGAAAGTTTATCAAAGTTGTAGTTCTTAAAAGTTTCAATACTGTTGTAATCAATTGTTGAGTTTAGTTCATCTAACTCTTTTTCTTTTCCAGAGAAATCATCATCATTTGAAATGATAATTTGTATTAGCATTGCTGAATTAGCTAATTGAAACGCTCTAAATATTTTATCATTTTTTAAAAGTCCTATGTTTGATTTTAATCTGTTAAGATTATAATCTAAGTTTTTAAAAATATGATTTTCTATTTCTTTATTTGAAGATTTACTTTTTTTTTGTTCGGAAATCCAATTACCGTATAAGTTTACAAAGTTGTTTAGCCTGTCTAATATATCACTTTTACTATCATTCGAGAAGTGAGAAAGATTGTAAATATCTAAACTTTGGTTTAATAGGTGAAAATCGCTTGGATTATCTTCAAAATCTTCTTTTGAAAAACTGTTTTTAGTGTCTTTTACATCATATTGAGGTAAAAAAGAAGTTTGTATGGTATTTTTGGTTTCATCCCAAATTATAGAACAATTATGACCTATCCCATAACTAAATTTGTCCTTGTATAAATAGTTTAACACTTCTGCTTCTTTGTCTAACGGATTTAGTTCAATATAAGATTTGTACGGTTTTAATTCTTCTGTATTAACTTTAATTTCAGCTTGAAAAATACACTTTTGATTTAATAATTCTTTAGCATTTGAAAATTGGTTTGATGGATGTAAATCAGACGTATTTGCTAATTGTATTTTTACATAAGTGTTATTTGGGTTTTGCTTAATATTGTATGTTTTTATTGTATATGAAGCTCTTAAATAATTGTCAGGTTTTCTCTTTTTTAAATTCCTCTCAAAAATTGTCTTAGGTATTGATACATCAGAAACAAAAATTCTTTCTTTGATAGTAATATTTTCACGTTTCCAAGTTCTACCTAATAGTTTTTCAAAATGGTGGAAAATTGGAGGAAGAGGGCTGTCTTTGTAACCATCTGATTTTTTGAATTCATCATATTGGGCATACTCTTCAGTTCTTGGTGCTCTACTTTTTCCTTGAAACTTTCGTTTTAATATCATATAGCCATCTTCATAGCTTATAATTTTTTTAAACGGAAAAGAAGGATGATTATTGAACTCATCAAAATCTCGTTTTGAGATTTTGATTTTTATATCTTTTGTTACTTGTGAATACAGTCCGAAATTGAATTCTATATCAAGTTCTTTTACTTTGCTATCAATGCAAAATGTTAAACCAATGTTAGAAGGGAAAAATGTATTTTGAGAAACCTTTATTTCATCATCTTTGCTTTCTCCTTTGTTTTTACCATTATAATTTCCGTCTTCTGCTTCTTTCTCTTCTGTGTTATCATTTAATAAACTTTCTTCATCACTATCAGTTTCATTATTTACTTCACCTTCATCTTTTTCTAATTGAGTTTCAACTCTAACCTGTTCAGGGAACAATACACCTGTGTAATATCTTTGTAAAGGAAAATCAGAAATAATTTCTTCATTCTTATCTTTTTCATCTACGAAAATATCTGAACCAGGACCCAAAAGTCCTTTTTCAATTCTTTTTTGAAAAATATCTCTTGCTACACTATCGTGATTACTACTCATAATCAATTGCTTTTATTGTTTTAATAATTCTTTCTTTTGCATTTTGGTCAACAAATTGTTGAATTTGTTTTGCTGTAAACTGCTTTAAAAGTTTGCCTTTTTTCTTAATTCGTATGTAGTCCGAAATTTCATCACTAAAATCTCTTCCTAATGCTATCATAATTCCATTATATGCACTCCGACTCTTTCGTAGTTCTCCAAATTTTTTATTTAAACAATCTGAATTAATCACTTTTTTCAGAACCAAAAGGTCTTTTGGCTTTTGAGGAAATTTGACATTGCTTTCTGCGTTAATCCAGTTTTGCAATGTGGATTCGGTTGTTATTGAAAGTCCTTTATTATTAAGGTCATCTAACAATACATTTAGTGAATCGTACTTTAGACTAAACGTTTTTAATTCATTTTTCCAAAGTTTAGAGAGTTCTTCAATTTCCGCAAATTTTCCATATGTATCAAACTCCAAAGCAACTTGATATAGTTCTTCTTTAGAAGAATTATCGTAAACTCTGATTTTATCTCCTATTTTGAGATTTTTTACTTTTTCAAAACGTTCCCTTTGATGAATTTTTAATAAAACTGTTTTGTTTTCATCTAATTCTAATTTTTCTGTATCGTTTTCAAAGGTTAGTTCCCTACAAATATTTGTAGCAAAACTATCAGAATAGTCAGGATTTATTTTTGCTTCATCATCTTGACTGAAAAGACGGTTTATCAGTTCATCAATATTTTCTATTTGTTCTGCTTTTTTAAATGAAATGTCAGAGATAATCTTTCTGTCTGAATTTTTTAATTCGTTATATGTTTCTCTTTTCAATCTATTTACACAATTTTCAAAATGTAATTCTTCTTGAGGATATAAGATGATATTAATCTTATTAGAATTATACATCATTGCTTTTAAATGATTGTGTCCGAAAAAACCTAAAAAGACAATTGTCTTGTTCTTTACACTCAAATTATTAAAACCTTTAAAAGAGATAATGTTTTTGACTTTATAGGAATTCATTTCTTCTTCCCAAATTCCCAGAAATTCCTTAGGTACAACTAAATAGTCTATTTTTTGAAATTCCTTAATTTTTTGAAATTTCAAATAACTTGTTTTTTTAAAATTTATTAGTGCTGAAAATTTTTTAAATATTTCATTCCAAACATCATCATAATCATACTCTCCAATTTCATCTAATGCTGTTTCTACAATGTCTTCTCCCTCTTTTTCAAAGTAGATTAAAACATTGTCAGGTTGGGTAAGTAATCTGCTTTCTGATGATGGAATTATAATTGGCAGTATATTTCGTACATATTTATACAACTCTTTTAAATTAACACCATACTCTTCTTCAATTTGATTGATAGATTTGTCAAAATCATTTAGAGCAATTGTAAATTGTTCATTTTCAATCAACATTTTGTTGATTGGATAAGTTGCAAAATAATTAAAGTAATCCAATTCAGATAAAGTCCATTTCCATTTGTATAAGTCTGGAATTGCATTGATAGAAATGTCTGTACTTCCTATTAGTAAACAATTTTCAATTTTTCCATTGTTTAAATCTTCTGTAATTTCAAGATGATGTTCTTTGTATTTGTTTTGACCAATGAAAGTTACATTTCGTACTAAAATACCTTTGTTTAAAATATGCTTTCGAGCAGTTTCATAATCATTGACTATGTAAATCATTGGGTCAATTGGAATGTTATCAGTTTGCTTGCCTGATTTTGCTACATATTGAAAAGGGAATGCTTTATGGATATTTTCTTCATTTATTTGGTGTGCCTTTAATTCAGCTACAATACTTTTATCAGTTACAATAATTGATTTGTATTTGAATTTTGAGGGTAATTTGACAGATTTCTTTGTGTTATCAATATTTAATATTTTAGTAAAGAATTTTTTGTAAGTATCAAATTTTAATTTTGCACGTCTTGCATTGAAATTAGATGTAATTATTATATAGTTTTTTATTTGAGAATAATTTGGGTATTTAAGTAAATTATTACTTCCTTTTAAAGTATAGCCTTTCTTTGTTTTTTTAATTATTTCATATCTGTTTCCTCTTTCTTGTAAAACATCTCCAATTTCATATACAGTTGTGTCGTCAATGTAGTTGTCTATAAAGTTGTATAATGCAAGAGTAAAGATTGCAGGAATATAAAATTGAGATTTAGTTTCTTTATCAGGAATGAAGATAAGTGTGTTTTTCTTTTTTTTGCTTTCCTTGATTGTTTGGTAAATTAGATAAGAGTTTACGGTTTCAAATTGGTCAAATTCCAATTCATTTATTTTGAAGTGTTTTTTTAGTTTTCTTTCGGAAAATTCAATCAGTATTTTTAAGTATTTGTTTACGTCATTCATTTTCTTTTTCTTTATCAGCATTTATAGAAAACAGCTCTTAGTATTGGCTTGTGTGTTCGTTATCATTCAATTCTGCTAATTTATTTCATTTTTGATTTATTTAATTATGGATTTCCTCAATTTTGGTCGAGCGTTGGCAAAAAAACAGCTCTTTTGGTTTTTTAAGTGTTGGCTTTCGTGCCGGGAAAAACCAAATGTGCTGTTTGTGCGGCTGGTTTTTCGGTATGAAACACAACGTCTCGGCTATGGTTAGTACGGGATTTCGAAGGACTGAACTTTCGATTAAGCACTTAGCCAAATTTTTAATTTTTTCTTTATTTCAATAGACACGCAAAATTGAAAATTTTGCGGACTTTGTTCAAGGTACTTGACTTTGGGTAAGCACTAAAACCCGTATTAACTATAGCCATTGTTGTGCTTAGTGTTTTCTTAATATTTGGTTTTAAACTTTTCGCTTGTAACGAGTTTAGTGTTTTCTTCATCTGTGCTTATTTTTTATTAATTGACATTTTATCATTTTAATACTATCATTTATAAAACCTTTTGGACTACCAGAGTAATAGTATTTTATTTCATTTTCCATATTCTGAATCCAAGATGCAATTTGATTAGATGAGTTATCCATAATATGAAACATAGCAGCTCTATAATAATAGCATTTCATATATGTAAAACCACTTGGTAGTTCTTTGCTACTGATATATTTATGTAATAATGGAAAACATTCTGGATTTACAATAAAGAAATAAATTAGCCTACAATTAAATGGTGGTTTTATATCCATATAACAACCTCTACTGGTTAGACCATCTAACAGGTGTAATTGATATTTTTTTAAGCATAAAGACAATAATTCAATAAAGGATTTGTTTTTACTGCTAATTTTTTTTAACGTATTAAAATCATCTAGAGATAATTTTCTTTTTCTTATTATTTCCAATGCTAAGGGTAAATCGCTTAAAGCAAGAATCTCTGCTACTTTGTTTTGAAACCTTCTATCGTCTAATAGTGCAAATACAGGTAAAGAAACTTTTGGAAACTCTTTAATCTTAGATAAGATTTGATTAGAGTAACCACATTTTATTAAAATGGACACTAAAATGGAAACAGCCCTTAAATCTATTTTTAACCTCTCCTTTTCAGAATATTTATTGATAACTTCTCCAGATAAATATTGATATGTACACGGCAGAGTAGTTGGGTTGGTTATAAGTTTAATTGCCTTATCAAATGAAAAGTTTTTTAACAATTTCTTGTAATCAAGATTTCTAAACTCTTCACAATTTTCAAAATCATTAATTGAATACTTGTTTTTTAAATAACAATCACGATAGTTGATAAAGTAGTCTGATGCTTCAAATACTGTTTTTTTTGCAAAGAAAATAATGTCTTGTTCAAAACTAAAAAGACGAAAAGCATATATATATTCTCCTTTTTCAATTATTTTTTTAGAGATATGGCACTTTATACCCTTTCTCAAATTTATTTTTTCTTCAACGTAAGAAAATGGGGCAAAGGGATTATGTAAATCTTGAAATCTAACTGCTTGCATATAATAACATTAAATTATTGTTGTATTCATACTCTTTTTAGCATTATTTTATTCCGCTTATTTTGGACTCCACTTTTCTCGTTTCCACTATATTTTCATTTCAATAAAGTTGAGCAATTTACATTGTGATTTTCCTCTTTTCATATTAAGCACAACTAGTTATATCCTTATATAATATACTGTTTATCGGTTTGTGTTACTGGATAAACGCAATAAATGATCATGTTTATAGATATTTAATATTATGTATACAGAATATAGCAATTTTTCAATTAATTTTATTATTTCAAATATAAGTAATTCATGCGTTATTTTGAAGCAATATATAATAATAGATTCCAAGTGAACCTCACTTGGCTTATTTACAAATAAAAAATAATTAATAATTTTCCGACAACCTAATATTATTGGTGTTTTTACCTGTTTCTACTAAATTTTTTAGTGCAATATCCAAGGGGCTTTCAATATTCAACAAATCCTTCTTTGAAACATGTGTATATAGCATAGTTGTCTCTGGTTTTGAATGACCTAAAAGTTCCTGGATATAACGTAAGTCAATTCCATTTTCTAATAGGTGAGTAGCATAACTATGCCTTAGCGTATGCGGTGTCACTTTTTTCGTAATTTTTGCTGCTTTGCATGATCTTTTTAAAAAAGCTCTTATACTGGCAGCACTATATTTTTGAGATGGTTTACCTTCTGTAAAGAATATGTTTGGATTATAAGTGCCTAGGTAATTTAACATAAGTGGGATGAAGCTTTCGGCTAAAATTACATTTCTATCCTTTCTACTTTTACTATTTTTTACAATAATTTGTCTTCTATCTATGTCAATATGTTTTAATTGCAAGTTTAAAAGTTCACCGATACGTAAACCGGCTGAATAGATTAAAGCTAAAATTGCTCTATGCTTTAAGTTTTTTGTGTGCCTAAGGATATCAATAATTTCTTCTTTTGATAGTATATTGGGCAAAAACTTTGATCTTTTTGGTCTGGTTAAAGTGAGGTCTTCAATATGACTGTTGGGATAAAAGATTATAAATAACTTCATCGCACTAATGAACTGTCTATGTGTACTGATACTATACTTTCTAGGAACAAATACATCTTCAATAAAACGCTCTACATCTCTGTTAGTTAAATTTTCTAAAGGGGTATCATTTATATACTCTAAAAAATCAGCTATGAAAGTAAAATACGTTTTTACTGTACTTTCACTATACCGTTTGCCGTTTAAATAGGATACAAATGCATGTATTACATCTTTATTCTTATCTGAAATTATACGCTTCTTTCTAATTAATGGCTGTATTGGTTTTTCAAAAATTGAAGGGTCTACTGATATATTTGCAAGGTTTTTAAAAGATTGTTTAAGTAATATCAAATTCTCTGGTGAGAAAGTACCATGCCAATATTTCATTGAAACACTCCATCTAAATTTTTTGGACTCTTTGATTATGGATAAAAATCGCTGATTATATTTAAACAATACAAGTATTGAATCTTGGTTTTTTTGATATGCTCTTTTTAAGGTAATTGTAGGAAGTGTTTTCATTTAGTAAAAGTCGTGAGAAAAATTTATATATTCGTAATAATAAACGCTTATATACGTATATAAGCGTCTAATAATATAATTGATGAACAAACAACATTGTTTAACCTGTGAAAAAGAATTGAAAGGTCGCTCTGATAAAAAATTTTGTGATACACAATGCAGGAGTGTCTACCATAATAAGAATAGGCCACAACACGAGCTTACTATTCAAAAAACCAACAAAGAGTTGAGAAGTAATAGAAGTTTGTTAGCCCATTTTTGTCCTAGTGGTAAAAGCACTGTCAAGAAAGAAATTTTAGAAGCATTAGGCTTTAGGTTTGATTTGTTCACTGATATTTTTCCATTTAAAAGTGGAATCTATTTTTTTTGTTACGATTATGGCTTTTTACCTATAAATGAAAAAGGAGTAGAAAAAATGCTGATTGTTCAAAAGCAAGACTATATGGGAAATTTGAATTTCAGCCCTTGGAGTTTTAATCGTACAATTCACAATAATAAATAAAGAAGTTTAGGGCTTTTATCAAATAAAGTCTAAGCCTAAAAGCTTTGAAAAGCGTATAATTCGCCCTTATCAGTTTGGTCACAGTTAACAATTATGGAGAGTTTTCCCTCGATTGGAAGTTACCAATTAATAGTGATTCATATCATAAAAAAGGCTCTATGTAAATGACATTGCGAATCTAAGGGAAAAGCAAGAGGGTAGCGCGCTAAAGCGACGCTACTGACTTATTTATTTTCATAAAGTATTGATTTACAAAAATTTATATTTATAAAGAATAAAATAAAATAAAAAAGGTTTGTTGCAAAACTCTAGCTAAACCCTGTAAACATTGAAAAAGTTTGTTGAAAAATAATAAAAACGTTAAAATGTTTAAAAAAGACCCCAAATTGGGTCAAATCCTTAGGCAAGTCCTATAAACAGGGAAAAAAGTTGACACAATTTAGGGTAAAGAGTAAGAAAAAAGGCGTTTTTTAGAATATAAAGATTCATCAGAAAAATTTGATATAATTATGCCCTTTGAAGTATCTAATTTTTGTGAAAACCTACTGCACTCGCTTAGGCGAGCTTGGTTCATTTTTAAACCTGTGGATTCTCCTCACTTAAAGTGTCTTTGACACCCAACCTCTGAATCCACAAGTCTAAAAACGGATTTCTGTATAAATCTTAAATTTAAATCATTTATAGTAAATGACTTTTTTTCTTCTGCGACCTTCGGGAGCAGACAAGAATGTTTTTGTGTGGACACAAAAACACATCTTGAACTTATCTCCATACCATTAATTTAAGCACTTTCTTTAACTGGATTTTGTTACCTTATTTTTTTTCTTTTCAAACCGTTTCAATAAATTATCAATATCCTCACTAATTTTATGTTCCAATACTCTAGCATAAATTTGAGTAGTAGACAATTTAGTATGCCCTAATAATTTAGACACCGTTTCAATAGGAACACCATTAGATAAAAGAACCGTAGTAGCAAAAGTATGACGAGCCACATGAAACGTAATATTCTTATGAATTTTACAATCTTTTGCAATTTCCTTTAAATAACTATTCGTTTTCTGATTGGAGTAGAGTGGGAGAAGCATTTCAGAACCTATCCTTTTAGAAATAACCTTATACTTATCAATAATAGACAATGCTTTTGGTAAGATTGGTATTTTAACCACTTCATTCGTTTTCTCACGTTTCGTATAAATCCAGTAATTATTATCAATCCCTTTTACAATCTGGTGTATGGTCAATTGTTTAACATCAATATAAGACAAGCCCGTATAACAAGAAAAAATAAAAATATCCTTAACCCTTTCTAAACGTTCACTTTTAAAATACGTATTTTCAATAAGTTCCAATTCCCTTTCAGAAAGATACTGCCTGTCATACTTATCAAATTTCAATTGAAACTGACCAAAAGGATTTTTAACCAACCATTCCAACTTAATAGCAAGATTTATCATTTTCTTAAAACGCTCCAAATGTTTCATTACCCCATTATTAGACATCATGAGTTGTTTTTTAGAATCTTTGATATTTCTAAGAAACTGTTCAAAGTCAATAATAAAACGATAATTCAATTGCTTTAAAAAAATATCCTTGACCTTCAATTTCTGAACTAAGAATTTATTTAAATACCGTTCAGTAGTATAATAATTCTTTAAAGTACCAGCCTTTAAAACAGAAGTCATATTCGTATTATGATATTCAATAAGTTCAAGCAGTGTTTTACGTTGGTCGTCTTTGCCCAAATAACGCGCTTTAATGGCGTTAGGAGAAATAACCTTAAACTCTTCCAGTAATTGCTTATGACAATCTAATAACTGTCCGTAAACAAGGTCTAAATACTTGTTTAAAATTCTGATATTTTGAGTAGCACCTCTCGCTCTACCTTTAGAAGAATCCCAATTGCACACCGAAACACTTCTTTTTAAACTAATTTCAGAACGTTTCCCGTCTACAGTAATACGAGAGTAAA
>CAYXAZ010000078.1:0-16177 GCA_964463085.1 uncultured Flavobacteriaceae bacterium
AATATAAGTGAAAAAGAAATAATTTATATGACTTGTTTTATTGTTAAATTGGTATAAGTGTACCCTAACAATTATAATATCATTTATGATTTTTATCATTCTTATTTATCCATTGAAAGCATAGATTTGTAGTTAAATTATATTGTCAGAAATTAAAATGAATTTAAAAGAAAAAATAAGACGTCTTAAAAAAGAAAAAAATGCTGTAATTCTTGCCCATTATTATCAGCGACCCGAAATACAGGAAATCGCCGATTATGTAGGGGATAGTTTAGGATTATCACAAAAAGCTACCGAAACCAATGCAGATATTATTGTGTTTGCAGGGGTACATTTTATGGCAGAAACAGCAAAAATCTTAAATCCAACAAAAACAGTAATAATTCCTGATATCAAAGCAGGTTGTTCATTGGCAGATTCATGCCCTCCGAAAACCTTTCGCAAATTTGTGGAAGATCATCCTGATCATATTGTGATCACTTATATTAATTGTTCAGCTGAAGTTAAAGCATTGAGTGATATTGTATGTACTTCATCTAATGCCTTGAAGATTATAGAGTCCATTCCTGATGAAACGCCTATTATTTTTGCACCTGACAGAAATCTTGGTAAATACATTAGTAAAAAAACTGGTCGAAATCTTCTACTTTGGGATGGTTCATGCGTGGTACACGAAGCTTTTTCAATAGATAAACTTTTAGCATTATATAAAAAAAATCCTGATTTTAAAATAATTGCACACCCTGAATCTGAAGAACATATCTTACATACAGCCACCTACATTGGTTCTACTTCAGGAATGATCAATTATGTAAAAACACATCCTAAGGAAAAGTTTATCGTTGCTACTGAAGCAGGTATTCTACATAAAATGCAACAAGAAGTACCAGATACTGAACTTGTTCCCGCTCCGGCACATGAAGATAATACCTGTGCCTGTAGTGAATGTGGTTATATGAAAATAAATACCCTGCAAAAATTATATGATTGTCTGCTGAATGAATCGCCTCAAATAGATGTTGATGAATCTATCAGACAACGTGCTTTACTGCCTATAGAACGTATGTTACAATTATCATAATAAAGTAATGATCGAAACCAATTTTCTTGTGATAGGCTCAGGAGTAGCCGGATTGACCTTTGCAGTTAAAATTGCTGAAATATTTCCCGATAAAAATATTACCATCGTTACTAAAGCAGATGAAGAAGAGTCGAACACCAAATATGCCCAAGGTGGTGTTGCTGTAGTGTCAAACTCAAAAAAAGATTCCTTTCAAAAGCATATTCAAGACACTTTAACAGCCGGTGACGGATTATGTGATAAAACTGTTGTGGAAATGGTAATTAAAGAAGGGCCTAAACGACTTAAAGAGCTAATGTTATGGGGAGCTAATTTTGACATTGACAATAAGGGAAATCTAGCTTTGGGAAAGGAAGGAGGACATTCAGAATACCGTGTTGTTCATCACAAGGATATAACCGGTTACGAAGTAGAAAGAACCTTATTACAGCGTGTACATCAATTGCCTAACATTACGCTTTTTCCCTACTATTTTGCAATAGATCTAATTACAGAACATCATTTAAAAAATTCCAATTCAAAAAAAACATCCTGTTATGGTGCTTATGTATTAGATCAAAAATCTAAACGCATACATACTATTAGATCTGATAGTACTTTATTGGCTTCAGGTGGTATTGGACGTGTATATGGACATACCACTAATCCGGTTATTGCAACAGGAGACGGTATAGCAATGGCATACAGAGCAAAAGCTTATATTAAAGACATGGAGTTTATTCAGTTTCATCCTACGGTATTATACAATGCAGAAGGAGGAACTTCATTTTTAATTTCTGAAGCAGTCAGAGGCTTTGGCGCATATCTACGTACTAAAAAAGGTTATAGATTTATGCCTGACTATAATAAAAAAGCCGAATTGGCCTCAAGAGATATCGTATCACAAAGTATAGATAGCGAGTTGAAAAAATCTGGTGATACAAATGTTTTTTTAGATTGTACACATTTAGATATTGATGCGTTTAAAGAACACTTTCCTAATATCTATAAAAAATGTTTGAGTTTGCATATTGATATTTCTAAAGACTGGATTCCTGTAGTTCCGGCATCTCATTATTTATGTGGTGGTATTGTAGTTGATAAGAACGGAAAAACCTCAATTGCTAATTTATTTGCCTGTGGTGAATGTTCAAGAACCGGTTTACATGGAGCGAATAGACTGGCATCAAATTCTTTATTAGAAGCTCTAGTATATGCTCATAATATATTTGCATATCATATTACACATCCTGTTAAATCGACACATATAACTATTCCTGAATGGAATGATAAAGGAGCAAGTATCCCGAAAGAACATATTTTGATACAACATAATCTCAAACGATTACAAGCATTAATGAGAGATTATGTTGGTATTGTACGAAGTAATAATCGTTTGACAAAATCTATTAAACATTTAGACCACATATATAACGAAGTTGAAGAACTTTATAAAAAAACGAAAATTAACACTACCCTTTGTGAGTTGAGAAATATGGTCAATGTAGCGCATCTGATCATTAGCCAGTCATTGGAAAGAAAAGAAAATAAAGGAGGATATTATAATATTGATAATTGACAAATCAAGTTAATTATGATATCTGGTAAAATGGTTAAGTATAAAAAAAGAGCACGCTAAAACGTACTCTTTACTTTTTCTCTTGCTTAGTTATTTTTATTTCTAAGCATTCGTAATTCATTAACGAATATTTTAATAATATATTTCTTTGTCCCTTCTTTATCTTTATGACATCTTGATATTTATTCTCAACTTTTATACCCTATTTTTTGTCGATCTTTTTCTTTCGGTTTTTCTAACAATCGTTGAAGCACTTCGTAAATTTCGCCAAATTGTGCTTGGTATTTAGATTCCATTTGTTGTATTTTATCTATGATCTCCTCATAATTATTAGCTAGTGTTAAGTTAAGTGTACTGTGTCGTATAAGTCGCAGGTATTTTTGTCTCAGGCGATGCAAAAAATATGTGCATAGCCATAGTTACGCAAGTATTTTTTAAAGAAGTATGGGGCAAAAAGAACAAGACTTGGTTCGGCTAAAGTATACTTAACTTAACACTAGTTTTCTAAGTTGTACAAAAGTTTCGATAATGTGTACGCTCATTTTAATAGCTTTATTACTATTTAGTATACTTGACAACATTAATATACCGTGCTCAGTAAACGCAAATGGAAGGTATTTTGAATGTGATCCTTTCTTTAAGGTGCCAATTTGGCTCCTTATATTTTCGTTCTCTTGTTTAGTTAGTTCAAACATAAAACTTGATGGAAACCGTTCAATGTTTCTGTGCACTTGCCTTTTCAATTGTTTCGTTTCTACACCATAAAGCTCGGACAAATCTTTATCTAACATCACTTTTTGATCTCTAATCAAATAGATTTCACTAGTGATAGTTTCGTTAGGAATTATAATTTCTTGACTTTTCATAATAAATTATATCATTTTAAAATCATGAGACCATCTAAAAAGATTAAATTTAAACGGATTGTCTCCTTGAGCCTTTCGACTTTAGCCTGCCTTGAGCATCTCGACTTAGCTCGATATAAACTCCGTCGAAAGGCTCAAACTGACACAAATTATTACTTTTTAGACAGCCTCATGAATAAGAAAAGTACTATTCGCCTTTACTTCCTAAAAAAAGAATTTCATTACAAACTATTTCTGTAATATATTTTTTAACACCTTCTTTATCTTCATAAGATCTTGATGTTAATTTTCCTTCAACTGCAATTTCTTTTCCTTTTACTAAATATTTTTCAACCATTTCGGCAGTCTTATTCCAGGCAATTATATTGTGCCATTGTGTATCAGTAATTTTTTCTCCTTTAGCATTTGTATAACTATCATTTGTAGCTATAGAAAATTTTGCTAATTTCTTACCGGAATCTAATGTGATTACTTCCGGGTTGTTACCTAAGTTTCCAATCAACTGTACTTTGTTTCTAAGTGTGTTCATAATTTTAAATTTATTGTTAAACAGTTAAGACGTGTCCCGAACTCTTCAGGACTCTTGTTGGTGCAAACATATATCACTTTCCAAACTCAAGTCGGTAATTAAACAGTTACTTTCGTTTGTAAACGATTGTAGTCGTTTGTAAACGGATAATTTGTATCTTCGTAGGCATCTATATACAAAGCGGGACAACGCTAAATAGATATTCTTCGGAAAGTGATTTTTGGATTTTTTGAAAACATAAACTTCATAAGTGATAGTACACCTATACCCGATATAAGGGGATTAAATCAAAGCTTAAATGATTTCTATTACAAGGAACTGTGTTATAAATTAATCAATGCTTATCGCTCTGATTAAACAGTCAAAACTGATTTATAACTATAACAAATATACAAATTAGACGTTGTAATTATGTAACTATTTTAAAAAAATATAG
The DNA here is from genome assembly GCA_964463085.1 of uncultured Flavobacteriaceae bacterium. Taxonomy (GTDB): domain Bacteria; phylum Bacteroidota; class Bacteroidia; order Flavobacteriales; family Flavobacteriaceae; genus Aureibaculum. Next base: position 4,471 of record CAYXAZ010000078.1, read on the forward strand.
TCCATTAATAATATATTGGTATTTGATTTTATTATTAAAATAAAAATAATTACCTTTGCGAACGTTTTTTAAAAGCCAATATTTGGCACATATATTGCATTATTAAAATAAAATAACTAACTTGTAGGGCGTTATTTTAGTGTACATAGGAATATTATATTATAAAAACAGACAAATTTAAAACAAAAACATTATGAAAATTCGTTTAGATGAGAATGGTAGCATTCGCCTTGAATCGAATGCTCCTTTGTCAGCAGAAATGCTCGCAAGAATTGAAAAAAGATTAATAAACAAGAAAGCCACGTTAGAACAAATGAATAAAGACTATGACGATGGAAAATTTGACGATATATTTAAAAAACTATAAGATATGCATTCATATCAAGTAAATGAGAGCCAAAATGGCTCTCATTTTTTTATACAAACCCCTAATGAATGTAGGTATTTACTTGTCATTGAAAGTACTGAAGAAGAATATGTTGTTGATTATTTAGATAGCAATATTCAAAACACATTCATATCAAGATTTACTCTTGATAATTGCCCTAATTATCCCGAATCTGACGAGCTTTTCAAGACTATAAGACACATTATATATAATCATATTAATAATAATAATGTCATAGTGAAAATTGAGCTTGATAAAAGTAAGTCAAGAAAAGATTTAATTACAAAGTATTTTAACGAAAGACCCGAGCAAGTAATAGGGTCTTACCCATGTAGTAAATGGAAATAGTGTTTATTACTTTTTTAATTCTCTAAGAATTGAATCCACTACCTTAATCACATCTTTGATAAAAGAATTTAGCCAAGAAGAGCCTGAAAATTAACTTATTTACTCTTTTCAGTACGAGGTACTGATACTTTCAACACCTCATCTAAAGTACCGTCAATAACAAGTTTCTTTTCATATTTATCAGCCCTTTTTTTAGGCTCTTTCTTCTTTTTTCCCATGTTACAAAGTTACTAATTAATTATTAGCTGTCAACTGTTCGTAAGTAAGTACACTCTCACTATCATTTAAAAACTTATCAAACCTTTCATGACTTGTTAATTTACGGGTATTAAAACGAGCTGAATATTCGTCTAAATAACGTTCTAAATGTTTTTCGCTTACTTGATGATAAATACCATATAAACCACGCTTTAAAACACTCCAAAAGTTCTCTATTGTATTGGTATGCACATCACCTTCAACATAAATATTTAAGGCATGCTTAACTGTATCGTGCGTATAGGTTTTATGTAACTTTTTATAAATAGACGCTTCATCTGAATAAACCTTTGAACCACTAGGAACATGCTTATTGATAAATGCTACCATATTATTTGCATCTGCTTTTGGCACATGCTTTAAAACAACATTTCCATTACGCTCTATAAGCCCTACAATTATTTTCTTCTCTTTATATGGTTTACCCTCATTAGTAATAGCCTTATCATCAAAAGAACGTCTTTTTCTCAAATGTTTATTACCTTCTTTACCACCTAAATACGCTTCATCAACTTCTACCATATTATTTCTACCCAACATTTTTGGTGCTTTGTCTTTTAACATTTCTCTAATTCTATGTAACACAAACCATGCACTCTTTTGTGTAATTCCCAAATCTAAAGCTAACTGTACTGAACTAATTCCTTTTTTATGTGAAGTAGCCAACCAAATACTAGCAAACCATATTCTAAAGGGTATTTTTGAGTTTTCAAATATTGTTCCCGTTTTAACAGTAAACTTCTTGTAACATTCATTATTTGAACATTTATAACCTCTAGTAGTATTATAAGGTTCCTTCTCACTACCGCAATGAGGGCATACAATATTACCACCCCAACGTAAGTTAGCATAATACTCTATACAAGTACTTTCTTCCTTGAAATAGTCTAATAACTGTGGTAGTGATTTGAAGTTCATAATAATTGCTTTTAATTACAAAACAAATATACAATTTGTCCCGTTAACTACCTAATAATAGAGTATTTTTTATTAACAGTAAATTGGTGATAACTTTTATTAACTTGTATTACACGTTGATACGTATTCTTTATTTTTACATGACTTTATTAATCTAAAATTCATTTAAAAATTAAAAAATGGCTAGAAGTGTAAAAAAACCAAGCAGTTTAAAATCAATGAGATTAAGTGAAGAAGTTATCTCTTATGTTGCGCAAATTGCAGAAGAGCAAAACAGAAGTTTTTCTAATACAGTTGAAACTATTTTAAAAACGAATATGGAAGAATCGTTAAATTTGTGATAAAAATAAAAGGGTACTTGGTAGAGTACCCTTTTTGGGATTCGGAAAGTCCGTATCCGACAATTGTTTAATTAATACACACGGTATTATGACACGTTCGACGAGAACTAGTACAAAAACTGTTTATGTGAGTGTTAGAACTCCTAGAGGAACCAAAAGAGTTCCAGTAAGGGTTAAAACACAAACTACAACTTACAAGATTTAATTGTAAGAACAGTAGCTAAATAATTGAACAATAGTATTTTATTTAGTTAAAGTGAGTTGCACCTCATTTTTACAAGTGTTGCTCAGCTTAGTGAGCTTTGAACGTAACTAGAGAGATCGAAGATGGTCTCATTAGCCAATCTTAGGTTGGATTTAATAAATCCTAACTCTCTTTTTAATTAACGTAAAACGTCAGTAATTTATTACTGGCGTTTTTTATTATGCCAAATATATAATATATAAAATCAAAATGCATATTTTTGAAATCTTTAAATATTAACAATTATCATGATTATTGTTAATATCTGTGTTTTATCATGATATTACACAATTTGTGTGAAAATCGCACTTTATGAACAACCAAACCAAAAGGATATACACATTAGTTCAAGATAACTATGTTTTGGTTGTTGATACAAGCCTAAATTCGTTTTATAAAAAGATAACTCATGAAGATATAGGTATCAAACTTTCTATATCAACTATTAGAAATAGATTTAAAAGGGCTAAATGGTTCTCGGAATTAGTAGGTAGAAGAGTTTTTCATTTTCAAAAAATAGAAAACAAAAAATAACATTACCTTTACTTTTTAATAACTCAAAAAGGCTCTTGTCCCATAAGGTATATAGATGCCTCTTCGTAGGCATATTAAAAGTTAATGAAAAAAGTCTATTTCTATACCTATTTATTTCTTTTATCTAATCTTTTCATTTATTGTAAAAGTGAAGATGACACTATAATTGATGATAATAGCACTATTCCAATAATTGATGACAATAGCTTTATTCCAAACATCGAAGAAGAATTTAAACCTTTCGTAAATAGTTTTCTTACAGAAATGAAATCTAGAGGCTTAAATCTAAGAACTAAAAATATTTCAGTAGTTTTTGTAGATAAAATAAGCTCTCCTAGGAACAAAAATGCTTGCGGTTATGGTTATTCAAATTTTTTTGGTAGCGGTCAAGCTAAAATTGAAATTATAGATTCTGAAAATTGTTGGCATAGATGGGACGCTATTCAAAAAGAAAATTTAATGTACCATGAATTAGGTCATGCTCTTTTAAGTAAAGGTCATATTACTAATTTTTACCCTAATGGCTCTCCAAAATCTATTATGTGTAGTGAAACTTGCAGCAATTATAGAACATATAACAAATATCAAATAGAACAAAGAGAGTATTATTTAGATGAGTTGATAAACTCTCAAATAAATATGCCACAGTGGGCAACACAAAAAACATTTAAAGAATCTTTATATAATGATAATTTTGATGATTCGTTACAAAACTGGGAGACAATAGTACAAAATAACCTTCCAAATTCTAATCCATATACTTTTTCTGAGTCTAATGCTATTATTATTTCTTCTTTAAGTCATACAGATAAAGGTGTTTTTGCTAATTGGTATAAAGATTTTACCATATCAAATTTTGAACCTTGTTCAAATATAATCATCCGTTCAGACATCACTACTGAAAATTTGAGTAGTGGTTTTGTTACAGTAATTGGAGATTTATATGATAGTTCAAATGAAAGATTTGCAAGGTATTTTAATATTATTCAAGATAATACAACTGGTTTAGTAACATACGAAAACTATGAAGTTAACTTGACATGCATACCAGTAGAAACTGAATTTATAAGAGTACGTTTTTATTTAAAAACACGAGCAACAGCTACCGTTTCTATGGACAATCTAGACATTGAACTATATGAGTAATAAATTATGTCCAGAATGTGGTGAAAAAACTATAGGTAGAACCGATAAAAAATTCTGTACAGATTATTGTAGAAATGCCTATAATAATAAGGTAAATAAAGACAGTAAAAACTTGATTAGAAATACCAATAATCGACTTCGGAAAAACTATAAGATTTTAAGTCAATTAAATCAATCGGGTAAAACCAAAGTAACAAGAGTTAAATTGTTAAATCACAATTTTGATTTTAACTTTTTCACTTCCATCTATACCACTAAAACAGGAAATGTATATTATTACATTTATGACCAAGGCTATCTTTCTCTTGAAAAAGAATATTATTTATTGATAAAAAGAGATTAGATTAAAAACAAAAATTAGTGAGAATTCGTGAAATTAGTGTCTTACTTCCAGTTATTCCCTTTTTGATTCATAGCAGCAATTAAAATATCTTTTTGGCTTATTTGACCCAACAGTTTACCGTTTTCAACTATAGGGAAACGTCTTCTTTTAGATTTTAAAAATTGTTCTGCAGCTTCAAAAATATTTAAGTTGCCCTCAATTGTCTCCACATTTTTTACCATATGTTTTTCAACCGTATCATTATCAACCGGTATATTATAATATCTACTTTCGGAAATATGTTTGATACAATCGCCTTCAGAAATAATACCCAATAATTCATTATTCTCATTTACAACAGGTCCTCCTGAAATTTTATTCTTTATTAAGGTATCCATTACTTCGGCTATAGGTTGATCAGGTCTAAATGTAATCAACTTTGTTGTCATATATTCTGAAACCAATGCTGGTTTTAATTCGTCCTTTTTGAGTGGGTTTCTACGTCCTTGAAAACTTTTAATTGCCATAACTAAACTTTTGGTTTCGATAAATATAATAATAAAATCTTAAAAATAAAAGCATTATATTAGTAATCCCTTTTATAGGAAGTCAATTCAATCTCTAATCATGCCTGCAAAAAAATATACTTCAGCAATTTCCTTTTTAATTATTATCGCCACAATTTACTTTAGTTTTTTGTCTTTAATGCCTCAAAAAGTAAGTGATGCTTCTACTCCTTTAACCCAATTTTCAACTGAAAGAGCCTTACTTCATCTAAAAGAAATTACCAAAAAACCACATTATGTTGGTTCATTAGATCATAAAAATGTAAAAGATTATATTGTAAAACAATTACAACAATTAGGTTTAAAAACCGAAATCCAACATCAAGTCGCTATCAATAAAACGTATCGTCAGAGTGCTGTAACTCAAAATATTTTAACTAAGATAAAAGGGACAGATAGTAGCAAAGCATTATTATTACTTTCTCATTACGATTCTGCACCAAGTTCATCATTAGGTGCCAGCGATGCAGGAAGTGGTGTTGTAACTATACTAGAGGGTATACGTGCTTTTTTAGCAAATAATAAACAACCAAAAAACGATATTATTATTTTAATTTCTGATGCCGAAGAAATAGGTTTATTAGGTGCTAATGCTTTTGTAAATTATCATCCTTGGGCAAAAAATGTCGGTTTGGTACTTAACTTTGAAGCTCGTGGTAGTGGTGGTCCAAGTTATATGCTGTTAGAAACCAATGGCGGTAATAAAAATCTTATTCAGCAATTTAGAAAAGCGAATCCTGACTATCCGGTAGCAACCTCACTCATGTACAGCATTTATAAAATGTTACCTAATGACACAGATCTTACTATTTTTAGAGAAGATGGTGATATAGATGGATTCAATTTTGCATTAATTGATGATCATTTTGATTATCATACCGCTCAAGATAACTACGAAAGATTAGATAGAAATACATTAGAACATCAAGGTACTTATTTAATGCCTTTATTAAATTATTTTGCAGATGCCGATTTAACCAGTTTAAAATCTGATACCGACTATGTTTATTTTAACATGCCTATTATCGGAATGGTATATTATCCTTTTTCATGGATTTTACCATTATTGATCATAGTAATTCTGTTGTTCATTGGATTGGTGTTTTATGGTATTTCTCAACATAAGATACATATTAAACAAATATTTTTAGGGTTTATTCCGTTTTTATTATCATTAGTCATTTCAGGGTTATTTGCCGTATATGGATGGAGATTATTAAAAATATTTCATCCACAATATAATGATATTCAACATGGCTTCACTTATAATGGTCATTTATATATTGCCGCTTTTTCTGCTTTAACACTAGCAATCTCTTTTTTAATTTATTCTAAATATTTCAAAAAAGCCAAAACGACCAATTTAACTATCGCACCTATTTTTATTTGGATACTTATTAATATTGCCATTGCAATCTATTTAAAAGGTGCCGGGTATTTTATATTTGCTGCGCTTTATGGTATTACTTCTTTAACAATACTCCTGTTTTCTAAGAAACACCCTCAAAACAACCAATTATTATTAACACTACTTTCCATTCCTGTGTTAATACTTTTTGTGCCTATGATTCAAATGTTTCCTATAGGCTTAGGTTTAAAAATTCTGGCCGTTAGTACAACCTTTATCGTTTTGATTTTCGGATTGTTAATTCCTGTTTTTTCAGGTTATAAGAATAGCAAAAGACTAGGTCAACTCTTTTTAGTACTAGCTATGATCATCTTTATATCGGCATCATTTAAATCAGGTTATAATGAAGACAGAAAACAACCTAATAGTATTCTGTATATCCTTGATACTGATAAAAATGAAGCTCATTGGGCAAGTTATGATAAAAATATAGATGAATTTACACAGCAATTTTTAGGTGAAAACCCAACAAAAGGCAAATTTGATAGTGTTACCTCTTCTAGTAAATATGGAAGCAGTATAAGACTTCATAAAAAAACGGATGTTAAAAATATAGCACAACCTGTTATTGATGTTATTTCAGATACAATCATTAATAATGATAGAATTGTTCATTTTTCAATTACGTCTCAACGAAAAGCCAATCGAATTGAATTATTTACAAAAAATAATCTTTCATTCAAAACATTTAGTGTAAATGGCGTTAATTTAGCAAAGAAAAAAGGATATGATTTCGTATTTGAAACAGGCCTTAATAAAAGCAAAAGAGTTTTAAGTCATTATATTATTGGTGATGATGAAAGTTTAAAAATTAAATTTTCAATACCAAAAGAAGAAAAATTATCATTATCGTTGTATGAAATATCTTTTGATTTGTTAGAAAGCACTCTTTTTAATGTTGAACCTCTATATCATATCAAACCCAGAACTAACACAATGATGCCTACACCCTTTGTCAACAATGATGCAATTATAGTAAAAAAACAAATTAATTTTTAATATAAAATCCCCCTCTTGAGAAGCCTGTGCTGAACTTGTTTCAGTAGAGTTAGGGGTGTGTTTTTTAAAAACAAATGCAACATAAGATTTATTGTATTAAATTAAAATTATTTTAATTAAGAAGTTTTATCTTTGAACCCAGATAAACATATGCTAATGATTACTATTGATGATTTTAATTTTGCTGATAAAAAAGCACTAATTCGAGTTGATTTTAACGTCCCTTTAAACGATGATTTTCAAGTTACAGATACTACTCGAATTGAAGCTGCCAAACCTACCATAATCAAAATATTAGAAGATGGTGGTAGTGTGATTTTAATGTCACATTTAGGAAGACCAAAAGGTGTTGATGCTAAACTCTCTCTACAGCATATTATTGAAAAAGTTAGTGAAGTAATAGGTGTACAGGTGAAGTTTGTCTCTGATTGTGTAGGTGAAATTGCTGAAAAAGCTTCCTCAGAATTAGAACCCGGAGAAATATTATTATTAGAAAATTTACGCTTTCACGAGGAAGAAAAAGTTGGAGACATAACTTTTGCCGAACAGTTATCTAAACTAGGAGATATCTATGTAAATGATGCTTTTGGTACTGCACATCGTGCTCATGCTTCAACAGCGATTATTGCCCAATTCTTTCCTGATAAAAAATGCTTTGGTTATTTATTAGCTAAAGAAATTGAAAGTATTAAAAAAGTACTTGACGATAGTGAAAAACCTGTTACCGCTATTATTGGAGGAGCTAAAGTATCCTCAAAAATTGATGTGATAAAAAATATTTTAGATAAAGTTGATAATATTATTATTGGTGGGGGTATGGCATTTACTTTTATCAAAGTGAAAGGCGGAAAAATAGGAGATTCACTCGTTGAAAATGATAAATTAGACTTGGCTCAAGACATTTTAAACTCGGCGAAACAAAAAAATACAAGAATTCATTTACCTATTGATGTGATTGCTGCTGATGCTTTTAGTGAAGATGCAAATACACAAATTTTCCCTGCCAATGATATTCCTGACGGATGGATGGGTTTAGATGCCGGTCCAAAAACCAATGTAGGATTCTCATTTATTATAGCCGAATCAAAAACTATTTTATGGAATGGTCCTTTAGGTGTTTTTGAAATGTCTGCATTTTCCAAAGGTACTATAGAATTAGGAAATGCAATTGCCGATGCTACTGAAGAAGGTGCATTTTCACTCGTTGGTGGAGGTGATTCTGTCGCTGCCGTAAAACAATTCGGATTAGCAGATAAAGTAAGTTATGTATCAACCGGTGGTGGTGCTATGTTAGAAATGTTAGAAGGGAAAACCTTACCAGGAATTGAAGCTATATTAAGTTGATTTTCTTATCATTCCTGCCTTTCGACTATCGTTCAAGATAAATTGTGACAGGAATCCATAAATGAATACAATATTAAACCTTAAATTATGATAGCAAGAATTTGGCATGGAAAAACAAGTATAGAGAAATATGAAACTTATACAGAATTTTTAAAACAGGTAGCCATCACCGATTATAAAAAAACTGATGGTTTTAAAGAGCTAACCTTTTTAAGGAATATTGAAAGTAATGAAGGTCATTTTACCTTAATTACATATTGGAAAAACCTTGAAGTTATCAAGAATTTTGCTGGTGATGATTTTGAAAAAGCAAAGTATTATCCTGAAGATGATAACTTTCTATTAGAATTTGAAGAAAAAGTCAAACATTATGAAGTTTTTGCGGAGTTATAGTTTATTGACAACCTTTCGACTGCGCTCGAGGAGACATTTATATTTTAGTCCAGTTGAGCCTTTTGTCTTCGCTCAAGATAAGCTAAAAACCTCAGTATTATTAAATTGAAGATTAACCAAATCAAAAACACACACATCAACAATAATATGAAATATACCACACTACCATATACCAATGTCAAAGTCAGCAAAATCTGTTTAGGTACTATGACTTTTGGTGAACAAAATACTGAAGCAGAAGCACATGAACAATTGGATTATGCATTAGAACAGGGTGTTAATTTTGTAGATACTGCAGAAATGTATTCAGTTCCTGCAAGAGCAGAAACGTATGGAGGAACTGAGAAAATTATTGGTTCATGGTTTAAAAAAACAGGTAATAGAGAGAAGGTTATTCTCGCTAGTAAAATATGTGGTCCAGGACCCTATACCGCGCATATTAGAAGTACGGGTTTTTCAAAAGAAGCAATTACTGATGCGATTCACGGAAGCTTACAACGTTTACAGACAGATTATATTGATCTCTATCAGTTGCATTGGCCTGAAAGACCGGTAAATTGTTTTGGTGTTAGAGATTTTCCGTATCAGATACAATCAAAATGGGAAGATAATTTTGCTGAAATATTAGAAACGTTTGATGGATTTATAAAACAAGGAAAAATCAGGCATATTGGACTTTCTAATGAATCTCCGTGGGGTGTGATGCGTTATTTGGAAAAATCTAAGTCTAAAGGTTTGCCTAGGATGGTCACCATTCAAAATGCCTATTCATTATTACATAGAACTTATGAAGCAGGACTTTCTGAAGTTTCAATACGTGAAAATATTGGTCTATTGACGTATTCGCCTTTAGCATTTGGTATATTAAGCGATAAATATTTGGCTAATACTTCAAAAGATTCTCGTGCAAATTTATTTCCAAGTTTTTGTAGTAGATATACTACTGAACAATCTGTAAATGCAGTTAAAAAGTATGCTGTTATTGCTCAAAAACATAATTTAACATTAGCCCAATTATCATTAGCATTTGTAAATCAATTGCCCTTTGTAACCAGTAATATTATTGGGGCAACAAAAATATCTCAACTTAAAGAAAATATTGAGAGTATTAATATTGAGTTATCTCAAGAAATTATTGATGAAATTAATGCGGTGCATGCTGTGATGCCGAATCCGGTGGCGTAATTATAACCACCTCGTCTTTATGCTACGCATAAATCTCTGCCTTTGCCGGCAGGCAGATACTCCCCTTAAAAAGGTCATTTCCTAGAATAAGGCATTTTAGTTTGAAAAGTAATTAACATGTCCTCCTGAGCGGAGTCGAAGGGCTTTTATATTGATGTTTCTAAGCATTTCGACTGCGCTCAATGTGACATTTAGGTAAATCTTATTTTTAAAATTATTCAATGCCTCATTCTAGGAAATAACCCTTAAAAAGGAGGAGAATTTAAAGGCTAAAGGACACTTTGTTCTATGCAGTTACTCTCTACCAAATTTTCCTTTAATCTCCTGTAAAATCAAATTAGGGTCATATCCATAACCATCTTTAAAGACCAATTCTACATTCCTTATGTTCTTTTCAATATTTCCTTCGATAACTACAAAATCTGCTTTTTTGCCTTTTTCTATTGAACCAATTTCAGAGTTGGAAAGTACTTTTGCTCCATTACTTGTCATAATTTTAAGCACCTCCTCTGTTGTAAATCCCGCATTTTTGAGCAATTCAAAATTTCGTTGGTCGCCAAAACCTGGAAGTATGTGTCTGCCTGCATCCACACCTGCTGTTAAAGTTCCTCCCATTTTAAAAAATTGATATTCAAAAGCCATAATCCGTTTCAGTCTTTTCTCTCTCAAATTATCGTTAGATTTAAGGTTGTCATAATGTTTTCTTCTTTCTTGATATTGGGAAACTAAAAATGGTGACATTGCATCTAAAGTTCGCTTATCCGCAAAAGATTTTTTGGGAATACTTGCTTCGTAGATTGCCAAGGTTGAAGTTAGAAAGACATTTTTGTCAATCATTAATTGATGAAGTTGTTTAACTTTTTGGCTATTAATATCCAGTTCATCAATATATTCTCTCGAACCATCACAAATTCCGAATGTTTTATTTTTCCTAAAATCGCTGATGCTATTCAATCCGTGTTCTATTCCGTCAATTCCTAAATTTGTTGCTTGCTCAAAAGTAATAGAACATAAATGTCCAGTTACTTTTGCATTTTGTTTATGTGCCTCTGTGATTATAATTTTTAAATCTTTTAGCTGTGTATTACGATAAACTTTAAACCAACGAACTCCTTTTTTCGTCCAATACTTAATCGTGTCTTTAATATGTTTTTCGTTACGTGGAATAATCATATTCGAATTACCTCCGTCACCAGTAAAATAAGGACCGCTTGTTACAATTTTAGGACCAATGAACTGACCGTTACGAATTTTTTTAGACAATTCAATTTCTTTTTGTGGTGATGCAGAACCACAAGTTTGAATTGTAGTAA
>CAYXAZ010000079.1:0-14958 GCA_964463085.1 uncultured Flavobacteriaceae bacterium
AATCTTTTAAATAAAAAGGTTCAAAATAAGCGACATCTTCGATGTCGTTTTTTTTATACTTAACATAAGATAATTTTACCATTTGCTTTGCTGATGGAAAATAATCATCCAAAAAAATAGCATTTTTATGCTTGATTATATCTTTACATTTATCAGCCCCATCTCCTAAAAAATAAACTTTCCCTTTATTTAAAAACTCTGAAAAAGAATTTGGATCAATAATTTCAGATCTAACTTCTCTTATTTGATTATATTGATTGTCAAAAATTGCACTATACACTTCCATTCTTCGAGCATCTAAAAGTGGAACAATAACTGCATCATTTTCAACACTTATAGCATTAGTTAAAGATGTTAATGTTGATATAGATATCAATGGTTTATCTAATGAAAAACACAATCCTTTTGCTGCAGAAACACCTATTCGTAAACCTGTATATGAACCAGGACCTTTACTAACGGCTATTGCATCAATTTCAGCAATTGATCTATTAGCTGATTTTAAAACTTCTTCAATAAAAACATGCAAATTTTCGCTATGTGAATAATTTCCATCATTTAATTCTTTTACAGCTAGCAACTTTCCACTATCTGCAAGACTTACAGAACAGTTCTTGGTAGCAGTTTCTATGTTTAGAATTAAAGACAATGTATGTATTTTAAGAAGATACTAGATATTATAAAAAAGCCATCTACCTGAAGCAGATGGCTTTTATAGATATATTGAATACTCAATACTATTTTATAATTCTAACAAACCATTTGTTTTTTTAACCGCTTCGGCACTTTCTTGCATTTTAGCTTTTTCAGCATTTGTAAGATCAATCTCAACAATTTTTTCAATACCGTTTCTACCTAAAATTACTGGTACACCTATTGAAATATCAGTCAAATCATATTCTCCTTCTAATAAAGTAGAAACCGGAAACATTTTTTGAGAATCGCAAGCAATAGCCTGTACCATTCCAGAAACTGCTGCACCAGGCGCATACCATGCAGAAGTACCTAATAAACCTGTCAATGTAGCACCACCAACTTTAGTATCAGCAGCTACTTTTTCTAGCCTTTCTTCAGATAAAAATTCAGTTACCGGCACACTATTTCTTGTAGCCATACGCGTTAAAGGTATCATCCCTTTATCTGAATGTCCACCAACTACCATACCATCAACATCAGAAATTGGGGCACCTAAAGCTTCTGCCAGTCTATATTTAAAACGAGCAGAATCTAATGCACCACCCATACCTATAATTCTATTTCTAGGTAAATTTGTTGTTTTATGCACTAAATATGCCATTGTATCCATTGGGTTTGATACTACAATAATAATTGTATTTGGAGATTGTTCAATTAAACTAGACGACACTGATTTTACAATACCGGCATTAATACCAATTAATTCTTCACGAGTCATCCCTGGTTTACGTGGAATACCCGAAGTAATTACACAAACATCACTATTTGCAGTTTTGGAATAATCTCCGGTAGTACCTACAATTTTTGTGTCAAAACCATTTAAAGAAGCGGTTTGCATTAAATCCATAGCCTTACCTTCAGCATACCCTTCTTTAATGTCTAAAACCACTACTTCAGAAGCAAAATCTTTAATGGCAATATATTCTGCACAACTTGCCCCTACTGCTCCTGCTCCAACAACTGTTACTTTCATTTGTTCTATATTTTATAAAATTATTTTATTCATATTAATTTGTCTTAAACTCCCTCTCCTTTGGAGAGGGTTGGGGAGAGGCTAAATATCAATATTTGCGTAAATCGCATTTTTTTCAATGAATTCTCTTCTTGGCGGAACTTCATCTCCCATTAGCATAGAGAATACTCTATCAGCTTCAGTACCATTATCAATAGTTACTTGACGCATAGTTCTGAATTCAGGATTCATAGTGGTATCCCACAATTGTTCAGCATTCATTTCACCAAGACCTTTATATCGTTGAATTGTTCCGCCATCAAATTTCTTAATTAAAGCATCACGATCATCATCGTTCCAAGCATACTCTTTATTCTTTCCTTTTTTTACTAAATACAAAGGGGGAGCTGCGATATATACATAACCTTCTTCAATCAATTCTTTCATATATCTAAAGAAGAATGTTAAAATTAGTGTTGCAATATGACTACCATCTACATCGGCATCACACATAATTACAATTTTATGGTAACGCAGTTTTTCCATATTTAATGCTTTACTATCTTCTTCAGTACCAATAGTTACACCTAAAGCAGTAAACATACTTTTGATCTCTTCATTTTCAAAAACCTTATGGGGCATTGCTTTTTCGACATTCAATATTTTACCACGTAATGGTAAGATGGCTTGAAAATTACGTTCTCTACCTTGTTTTGCTGTACCACCTGCCGAGTCGCCCTCGACTAAGAAAATTTCACATTTTTCAGGGTCAGTCCAAGCACAATCTGATAATTTACCCGGTAAACCACCACCGGTCATTACAGTTTTTCGCTGTACCATTTCACGCGCTTTGCTCGCAGCATGTCTTGCCTGAGCAGCCAAAATTACTTTTTGGACAATAATTTTCGCATCATCAGGATGTTCTTCTAAGTAATCTGTTAACATTTCAGAAACAGCTTGACTCACAGCAGAAGAGACTTCTCGGTTTCCTAATTTTGTTTTGGTCTGACCTTCAAATTGTGGCTCTGCAACTTTTACTGAAATAATTGCTGTTAAACCTTCACGAAAATCATCTCCGGCAATTTCAAATTTTAAATTCTTTAATAAACCTGAGCCTTCAGCATATTTCTTAAGTGTATGTGTTAAACCTCTTCTAAATCCTGAAAGGTGTGTTCCTCCTTCATGTGTATTAATATTATTTACATAAGAATGTAAATTTTCAGTATAAGAAGTATTATAAACCATCGCTACTTCAACCGGAATTCCGTTTTTTTCAGATTCCATTGAAATAACTTCTGATGTCAATTGCTCACGAGTTGCATCTAAATATGCAACAAACTCTTTTAAACCATCTTCACTATAAAAATCTTCTCTTATAAAATTACCTTCATCGTCTTTTGTACGTTTATCAGTAATAGAGATCTGTACTCTTTGATTTAAAAACGAAAGTTCACGCATACGTGTAGCAAGCGTTTCGTAACTAAAATCTATTTCTGTTTGAAAAACAGTATCATCAGCTTTAAAGGTAATCATTGTACCTCTATCATCTGAATTACCTACCGTTTTTACAGGATACAATGCTTTTCCTTGAGAATATTCTTGTTCCCAAATTTTACCATCACGGTATATTGTAGCTTTTAAGTGAGACGAAAGCGCATTAACAACAGAAACTCCCACTCCGTGTAAACCACCGGAAACTTTATAAGAATCTTTATCAAATTTACCTCCGGCGCCTATCTTGGTCATTACCACTTCTAACGCTGAAACACCTTCTTTTTTGTGCATCCCAACAGGGATACCACGACCATTATCCTTTACTGATAAAGAATTGTCTTCATTTATGATAACATCTATAGCGTCACAATGACCTGCCATCGCTTCATCAATAGAGTTGTCTACTACTTCATATACCAAATGATGCAATCCTCTAACACCTACATCACCAATATACATTGAAGGTCGTTTACGGACGTGCTCCATCCCCTCTAATGCCTGAATACTATCTGCTGAATAATCGTGTTTTTTTGCCTCTTCGCTCATATTTTTACCGTTCTTTTTTATGTATTTTAAAAACATACAAATATAAAAAAACACGCTCGTTTGAACGTGTTTTTTCGGATGTTTAATAACGGAAGTTATTAACAAGTTCTCTATAAAAGAGATCAATTAAATATTAGAGTGTTAGCGCTTCCCGATAATTATCGAGATATTAATGGTTATAAATTTAAAAAATAGAACAGCTTAAAAGTAAGTAGTTATTTTAAGCTGTTCCTAATTAAAAGCAATCAACCCAATTTGCTCAATTATTCAGTTTTATTTTTCTGTTTTTTGTTCCTTTTCAATTATATTACCTTCAGCATCAATAAGGACTTTAATATATTCTTCTCCATTCAAAAGCTTAACATAATAAACTTCTATTTCATTTTGTATAGTTTTAGTTTTATATGCTTTTTCTACAGCGTACCCTGTAAACTGTTTTTCTAACACTTTAGTAACCACCACAGGTAATTCATTAATTTGAACTTCAACTTTGTCTTGTGTTACTTCTTGTACTTCTTCTTTTGTTTCTTGTGCAAAAGCTATTGTACTTACTAAACTTAATACTGCAAACGCCAATAAAATACTTTAGTTTTTTCATGACATTAATATTATTACTTAGTTTTTGTTTGATTTGTATATTCCAAATGTAAAAACAGAATCTAAAGAAATTCTTAAGTTTTAAATAAAAATCTATTTAAAAACGAAACAGCTTAGAATTAAGTAACTCTAAGCTGTTTCTAATTAAAAGCAATCAACCCAATTTGCTCAATTAATTCAAATTTTAGTTTATTGTTTAGGTTCTTCTTCTTTTTGGACCACATTACCTTCAGCATCAATAAGAACCACATTATACTCACCATCTTTTACTAATTTAACATAGTAAACTTCTTTTTCATCTAATACAGATTTATACGCCTTTTCTGCAGTAAATTCTGCAAACTGCTCTCCTAATGTTTTAGTAACTGCTTCCGGTAATTCACTTATTTGAATTTCAACCTTATCTTGTACTATCTCTTTCACTTCTTCTTTTGTTTCTTGTGCAAAAGTTGTTGTACTTACTAAACTTAAAACTGCAAATGCTAATAAAATACTTAATTTTCTCATGATTTTTTGTTTTTACTTATTATTATTTGTTTGTATGGTTCAAATGTAAAAACTGAATCTAAAGAAAGTCTTAAGTTTTAAATAAAATTGAAATTTGGTGGGTATTATCTTGGTAAGAATATGAGGCTTGCCAACCATTCACTTCACATATTTTTTTAACAATGGCCAAACCTAAACCTAGAGAGTCCTTTAGAGTACTAGCCTTTTTAAAACGACTAAATAAATTTTCTGGATCTTGATCTAAAGGAAGCCCTGTATTTGAAAAAATTAAAATATCACGAACGTGAATAATCTCAATAGTACCATTTGGGATATTATGTTTTATGGCATTACTCAATAAATTAGAAATTAATGTATAGGCCAATACGGTATTAGTTGTTATATTATCATCTGATAATTCAGTAGTCACTTTTAAATTTTTATTTGCAATAAAATCTTCATAGTTTTCTAATTGCTTCTCTATTAATTCTTTCAAAGAAATTTCTTCTTTAGTACTGAACTGTTGGTTTTCAACTTTTGCTAACAGTAATAAGGTCTTATTTAATTTAGATAGACGTTGACCTGCTTGATATATAGATTGTAATTGTTCAGATTGTTCTTTTGTTAAATCTGTAGATTGCAATAACAATTCTATTTTAGATTGCATAATAGCAAGCGGAGTTTGCATCTCATGTGAAGCATTTTCTGAAAACTCTTTTAAGTTATTAAAATCTGATTGTAATTTTTGAGTTAAATTTTTGATTGAATTATTCAACTCAATAAACTCTTCAATATTTGAAGGTTCTAACTCAATTGCATTTTGATCTTGTATAGAAAAATTTTTCAAACGGTCTAGGTTCAAATAAAACGGTTTCCATATCTTTTTAGCAATCTGAGTGTTTAATATTAAAAGCCCAGTTAATAATAATAAAATAATAATGATAGTAGAAAGTGTAATAATTGAAACAAAATCTTGATTTCTTACCAAAGAATTTCTTGTAATGATTTTATGACGTTCACCTTGTAAAGTTTCATAAGCAGTTAATTGCCTGTATTTTTCATATTCTTCAACGCCTTCAACACCTTCAATAGCATGAAAAATAAGTGTATCCTTATAAATTAAAGTATCATTAGGATACAATCTGTTTTCAGCTTCAGTTAATTCTTCTGTTTCAAAAATTGTTAATGGGTAATCATATTTTATTCTCTTAGCTATAACCTCTTTATTATATAAGAGTTTCTCATCTAGCCTATTATTCATTACTGAAGTCAATACAAAAAACAGCATTACCCCAGATAGTATAAAAATAATTGCTGAGAGTAATAAATAGGTTCTACTTGTTTTCTGAATTAACTTCATTTAGAAATCGTCTTAATTATCAGTAAATTTATAACCCAGACCATACATAGTTTGTAAATAATTAGGTGCTCCTAATTTTTTCATTTTTTTTCTAAGATTTCCCATATGGGTATAAATAAAATCAAAACTATCAGCCATTTCAATATTATCACCCCATAAATGTTCAGCTATTGATTCTTTTGTAAGTACTTTATCTTTATTAGTGACAAAATAGAGTAATAAATTATACTCTTTTTTTGTCAACTCTATAGGTTTATCATTTATAGTTACCGCTTTAGAATCAGGGTTTATTTCAATTTCGTTAAACTGAATCGTATCATTACCATCAAATTTTTGACGTCTAATTAATGAATTAACTCTTGAGTTGAGCTCTGCTAAATGGAAAGGTTTGGTAATATAATCATCTGCACCTAAATCTAAACCTTTTAGCTTATCATCTAAAGAATTTTTTGCCGATACTATAAGCACACCTGTTTTGGGCGATTTTTCCTTGACAAATTTTAATAAATCTATTCCACTACCATCAGGTAATGTGATATCGAGTATAACTATATCATAATTAAAACTGATAATTTTATCTTCAGCTTCAAAGAAAGTGGAAGCCTTTTCACAAATAAAATCTTCGTTTTGCAGATAACTAACAATAGTTTCTAGCAATTCTATTTCGTCTTCAACTATTAAAATCTTCATACATTTAAATATTGTATTTGTTTGTAAATAATTTAATCCCTCTTCTCTTTCCGCCTCAACGGATAAGAAGATATAATTTACCCATGGCTCTACTTTTGGGTAGTTTAATAGAAAAAATTGAGAATGCAAGTACTAATATATGCTATCGCATTAAAATTCAAATAGTGGTTGATTGATATTAAAAAACAAATGTAATGTAAAAATATTTATTTTTTCCTTATAATAGCTTTGTCTGTAAATTTTTCAAGTGTTATTGTAGGATCACTATAAATATAAATCTCAGATGAATTTATAGCAGAAATAGTTAATGAGTTTTTTGAATTAACTCGAACATCTGAGGCGTCAGAAGCATTTACAATTACGTCATCGCATTCAAACTTACTAGCTTTTACATTGCTCTTATTTTCAGCAGTAATAAATACATCTTTACAGTTACCTGACAATTCGGTAGTAGAATTTCCTAATGTAAAAAGCTCAGTTGTATTCGATATCAGGTTAATCTTTGACTTACCGGTCTTATTTGTATTTATGGTAGCATTTTCGGTATTTACTGTAAGATTCACATTTGCACTTTCGTTATTTTTTAACATAAATTGTTCAGATTTTATATCCATTACAATTTTAGAATTACCTTCTGCGTTAATAGTTAAACTATTAAAACTAAAAAGACCTTCACCAGTGACATCTGCTTTTCCTTTAGTTGTAATTTCATCAATAAATTCATCAATATTTATATAAATATTCAGGGCTTTCTTTTTAATTATTTTTTTGAATAGATATACTACCAAAGTACTATCCTTAACTTCCGTTATTACTGCAAATTGTAAATTCTCATCAGTTTCAACTACAACAGACTGATCATTACCCTGAGTTAATATTACATCAATATTATCTCTAAGTTCAATTTTATTAAACTCTGAAATATCTCTATTTTCTGTGATAACAACTTTATTTCCTTTTAATTTTTTTTGAGCAACTAATGTAGTTACGGAAGTTAATAGTAAAAATAAAAAAAAGGTTAATTTAATATTAAATTTCATAGACATTTGTTTTAACATATCAAATATATTATAAAAAAATAAAAACTCCGTTAAAAAACGGAGTTTCAGTCATCTAATAATTTCTCTAATTATGAAACTCTGTCTTTTATCAAATTTCTCAATTCACAAGCTTCAGCTTTGGAAGAGTTTCACTAATATGCTTCATCATGTACATTCGCTACCGCTCTACCTGAAGGGTCATTCATGTTTTTAAAACTCTCATCCCATTCTAATGCAATTTGAGTACTACAAGCTACAGATGCCTCTTGAGGCACACACAATGCTGCTGCATCACTCGGAAAATGGTCAGTAAATATTGAACGATAATAAAACTCTTCTTTAGAGGTAGGTGTTTGAATTGGAAATTTATATTTAGCATTCGCTAATTGTTCGTCTGAAACTTCTTGATCAACAACCTCTTTTAAAGTATCAATCCAGCTATAACCAACGCCATCAGAAAATTGTTCTTTTTGTCGCCAAGCTACACTTTCAGGAATCATCTCTTCAAAAGCTTTGCGTAACACCCATTTTTCCATTCTTTCTCCATTGATCATTTTATCTTGCGGGTTGATACGCATAGCAACATCCATAAATTCTTTATCTAAAAACGGCACACGTCCTTCAATACCCCAAGCTGCTAAACTTTTGTTGGCACGCAAACAATCATACATGTGCAGTTTACTTAATTTTCTAACGGTTTCTTCATGAAACTCTTTTGCATTTGGCGCCTTATGAAAATACAAATATCCTCCAAAAATTTCGTCTGCTCCTTCACCCGACAATACCATTTTAATCCCCATAGATTTAATAACTCTTGCCATTAAATACATGGGTGTTGATGCTCTAATAGTTGTAATATCATAGGTTTCAAGATTGTATATTACATCTTTGATAGCGTCTAAACCTTCTTGAATAGTAAATTTTATCTCATGATGAATGGTACCAATATGATCAGCTACTTTCTGCGCTGCAGCCAAATCAGGAGAACCATCTAAACCAACTGCAAACGAATGTAGTTGTGGCCACCAGGCTTCTGATTTGTCATCAGATTCTATACGTTTTTGCGCATATTTTTTTGCAATTGCCGAAGTAACTGATGAATCAAGTCCTCCTGAAAGCAACACTCCATAAGGAACATCAGACATTAATTGCCTGTGTACCGCAGCTTCCAACGCTTCTTTTATTTCTTGTATACTTTCCCGATAGCTATCGGGATCATTGTCTTTTACAGCATCATATTCCATCCAATCTCTACTATACCACTGTTTCAATTCACCATCTTTACTTGATAAATAATGTCCTGGAGGGAATAGTTCTATTTTTGTACAAACTCCTTCTAATGCTTTGAGTTCTGACGCTACATAAAAAGTTCCGTGTTGATCCCATCCCATATATAACGGAATAATACCCATATGATCTCTAGCAACAAAATATGCATCAGCTTCTGTATCGTAAATGGCAAAGCCAAAAATTCCATTAAGGTCTTCTAAAAATTCTATTCCTTTTTCTTGATAGAGCGCTAAAATCACTTCACAATCAGACTTTGTTTGAAAATTATAAGTACCTTCAAATTGTTTACGGAGTTCTCTGTGATTATAAATTTCACCATTGGCGGCCAATATTAATTTTTTATCTTCACTGTACAATGGCTGTTTACCCGAAGTAGGGTCAACAATTGCTAAACGCTCGTGTGTTAAAATAGCGTTGGCATCACTGTGAATTCCGCTCCAATCAGGACCACGATGACGAATTTTTTTAGACATTTCTAACAGTTGAGGTCTTAAAACTTCAACTTTTTGTTTTAGATCAAAAGCACAAACAATTCCACACATAATCTATATTATTAATTTTATGATGCAAAAATGAATATTTTTATTCTAAATAATTAATAGAATTAAAAAATCAATTACAATATGAAAGTTAAAACTGCTTTTTAATTAAATATTGAAAACAAAAATATTAAATTGTTAATAACAATATTATAAACTTTAAACTAATGATATAATAAAATCATATTGTGTTACGTTGTAAGAAAAAACATAGCAGTTTTATGAAAAAATTATACTACCCTTCAGTTATAACCTTACTGTTTTTTACTTTTTTATTAACTACAGAGAGTTATGCTCAAAATTTCAATGAAATTGATGATGAACCTCATGATATTTCTTATTGTAGAGAGAGCAAAACGACACCTCCTTTAGCCAAAGTACTATATGGAAGACCTCAAAAAAATGGAGAAAAAGTATTTGGTAATTTGGTGCCTTATAATAAAATTTGGAGAACAGGTGCTAATGAGGCAACTGAAATTAAATTTTATAAAGATGTGAAATTTGGAGATGTTTCTGTTGTAGCCGGAACCTATGTATTATTGACGATTCCAGGTAAAAAGGAATGGGAAATTATCTTAAATTCTAAACTTGATGTTTTAGGCGCCTTTCAATATGATCCTCTTTATGATGTAGCTAATATTAAAATTCCGGTAAGTAATGCTGAAACTTTAGAATCTTTTTCTATTGCTTTTAAAGACAGTAATGATATTGTACAAATGGTTTTAGCTTGGGATAATACTCGTATTAAAATACCATTACTTTTTGAAAAGGAATCTGTTCTTGTAAAAATATAAAAGTCTAATACCTTTACTTTAATGAATAATATTGTCAATCATTAACTTTTATTTGTATTAGCGTCACCTTTTCTTCTAACTTATCAAAGTCTAATGCCAAATCAGCTAAAGTGCTTTGTGTAATATCTTGCTTTTTTTGAAGTGATATATATTCTTTTATCAATACTTCTAATGTTTCAGTTAGATTATTTTCTTTTAGAGCAGTTGTTAATTTTTTTGATATATTAATGCTGTCATTTGATGATCTATCATAAACCAGTTCCTTTTCATTAATTACATTTTCATTACTGATCATCTCTCCTTCATCATAAATAAGCCAATCCATATTTAAATCAACATAATTATCTCTGATTATTTTTAATTTTTCACTACCAATATGTTTACCACTAGCTAAAAATCCATTTGACACCCCAATCTTCCTACAAAACTTACCTTGACTAATTTCCTTAAAATCAAGATATTGTAATATTTTTTCTTTAGTGTTCATAAAAATAGTCGATAATTATTTGATTTTAATAGATAATTATGTTATTTTGTACTGTAATTGTAACACAAATATAACAAACTAGCATCTACAAACAAATAAATCTATTCCTTTGATAAGCTCTAATGAAAGAAATAAATTAAAACTGTATCTTCCTTATAAGTATACTATTGATGTATTAAAAATATGTGAAGAAGAAAACTATACCATGCCTCGGGGTGGTAAGGTTATTGCACAAGATATAAGAAACACATTAAATGGACGTGAACATTTTTTTATTGAAGAGGCTATTTTTAAAGTGGCAAAAATCAATAAAGAAAGAATTGAAAAATTACAAGAAAAGCGTAACAACATCTTGAATATTAAAGAATAGGAAACTAAAAATTATATGGGGATCAAAAAGAAAAGCTCTAAAATAGACTTCCAAAAAATTTTTCTAATCATAACAATAATTATTTTATTCATTTTCTATTACAAAATAGCAAGACTATTATTATAATCTTACCCGTTGTGCATTTTAAACAATTATATAAAGATGGGTGTCTGTTCGAGTGATCCGCCAGAGGCGGATAGTATCGAGAACTATATTAAAATGTAAAATTCTATTCTCGATACAAATTTTTCATATTTCCAATTCTTAAAATTCACTCGTCCCGATAGCTATCGGGAGACGAATTTTACTCAAAATGCACAACGGCTTATATTTAAAAACACTGCTGTCAGATTAAAGAGTTAAGTGTACTGTGTCGTATAAGTCGCAGGTATTTTTGTCTCAGACGATGCAAAAAATTATGTGCATAGCCATAGTTACGCAAGTGTTTTTTAAAGAAGTATGGGGCAAAAAGAACAAGACTTGGTTCGGCTAAAGTGTGCTTAACTTAACACTAAACCGCTTTGCTTTTAGAAAAAAGAACCAAGGCTTATTTTAAAATAATTCTGTAGCAATTGCTTTGATATTATCTGATTTGCCCATTGAATAATAATGTAATACAGGCACACCGGCAGCCAATAATTCTTTAGATTGTTGTATGCTCCATTCAACACCTATCTGTCTTACCTGTTTATTATTTTTACATTTTTCTATTTCAAGAATTAATTCTTCCGGTAAATCAATTTTAAACACTTGAGGTAATAATTGAAGATGTCGCTTTACGGCTACAGGTTTTATTCCTGGAATTATAGGCACATTGATACCTGCTTTTTTAGCAGCATCAACAAAGTCAAAATATTTTTTATTATCAAAGAACATTTGAGTAACCACATAATCTGCACCGGCATCTACTTTTTCTTTTAGTCGTTTTAGATCAGTTTGTAATGAAGGTGATTCTATATGCTTTTCAGGATAACCGGCAACCCCAATACAGAAATCAGCTCTATCATCAGCCTCAATTACATCATGCAAATATTTACCAAAATTTAGATTCTGAATTTGAGAAACCAATTCTTTAGCATAAATATGCCCTCCCTTAGCTGCTTCAAAATATTGTTGGTGTTTCATAGCATCACCTCTTAAAGCCATCACATTATCAATACCCAGATAATGACAATCTACCAATAAATATTCTGTTTCTTCTTTTGTAAAACCTCCGCACAATACATGAGGCACAGTATCAACATTGTATTTATGTTTTATTGCAGCACAAATGCCTACAGTACCTGGCCGCATTCTTGTAATCTTTCTATCCAAAAGCCCTTCTCCTTTATCAAGATATATATATTCTTCTCTTGAAGTTGTTACATCAATAAAAGGGGGATTAAATTCCATTAAAGGATCAATATTATTATATAATTCCTGAATTCTTTTGCCTTTTTTAGGCGGAATTATTTCAAAAGAAAATAATGTTTTTCCGTTTGCTTTTTTTATATGTTCTGTTATTTTCATAAGCCTCTCCCCTCCCTCTCCAAAGGAAAGGGAGCTTAGGGTGTTTTAATTAATCTATTTTTAGTATTGAGTATTGAGATATTAGTATTGAGTGTTTATGAAGACTTTAATTGTTTTCATTACTCAATTCTAACTTCTCAATTCTATATTTAATCCGCTATATTCGGTTGTAACCATTTATCAGCTTTCTCTTTTGTAATTCCTTTTCTATTGGCAAAATCAGTTACCTGATCATCAGTAATTTTACCTAATCCAAAATATTTAGCTTCTGAATTTCCAAAATAATAACCTGACACTGATGCTGCTGGCCACATTGCCAAACTTTCTGTTAGCTTTACACCTATCTGTTCTTCAATATTTAGCAAGTCCCAAATGGTTTCTTTTTCTAAATGATCTGGACAAGCGGGATATCCCGGTGCCGGGCGAATACCTTTATATGTTTCTTTAATCAATTCATCGTTAGATAAATTCTCATCTACAGCATAGCTCCAATGTTTCGTTCGTACTTGTTTGTGTAAGTATTCTGCAAATGCTTCGGCAAATCTATCTGCTAAAGCTTGTACCATAATTGCATTATAATCATCTTCTTTTGCTCTATAATTACCTGCCAACTCATCTGCACCAAAAATTGAAACGCAAAATGCGCCCATATAATCAGTTTCGCCTGTTTCTTTAGGAGCAATAAAATCTGCCAAGGCTATATTTGGAACCTCATCTCGTTTTTTTAATTGTTGTCGTAATGTTCTAAAAATAGTAATTTCTTTTCCTTTTTTCTGAATAGAAATATCGTCATCATTAATTGTATTCGCTTCAAATAAACCAAAAATTGCCTTTGCTTTTAAAGATTGGTTTGCGATAATTTCTTTCAACATCGATTTAGCATCTTCATATAATTGTGTGGCTTGTTCACCTACAAGTTCATCCGTTAAAATATTAGGAAATTTACCATGCAAATCCCAACTTCTAAAAAACGGGCTCCAATCAATAAATGGTTCCAATTTTTTTAAGCTTAACTGCTTCAATACTTGTATTCCCATTTCTTTTGGCTGGATTATTTTTGAAATTCTCCAATCAATTGAAAATTTATTTTTCCTTGCTTGCTCTATTGTAACATACGTTTTTGTTTTACCTCGCTTTAAAAATTTTTCACGAAATTCATCATAGTCTTTTTTGAGTTTAACAACATATTCATTTCCGGTTTCTTTATTCAGCAAATCACTCACGACGGTCACTGCTCTTGAAGCGTCATTTACATGAACTACAGCATTTTTATATTCTGGATTTATCTTTACCGCCGTATGTGCCTTTGAGGTAGTTGCGCCTCCAATTAATAGTGGCACTTTAAAATTTTGGCGTTCCATTTCTTTCGCCAAATACACCATTTCGTCTAAAGACGGCGTTATCAACCCACTTAAACCAATGATATCTACATTTTCTTTTTTTGCAGTTTCAATAATTTTTTCCGGTGGTACCATTACACCTAAATCAACTATTTCATAATTATTACACCCCAAAACTACGCTTACAATATTTTTACCTATATCGTGTACATCACCCTTAACTGTAGCCATTAAAATACGACCTAAAGTTTTTTGCTCTTCACCTTTATCTTCCTCAATAAAAGGATTTAAATAAGCCACTGCTTTTTTCATTACACGAGCAGATTTCACCACTTGTGGTAAGAACATTTTACCGTCACCAAACAAATCTCCTACTACATTCATCCCTATCATTAGATTACTTTCTATAACTTCTATGGGTTTTGAAGCTTTTATACGCGCTTCTTCTGCATCTTCTATAATATAAGTGTCAATTCCTTTTACTAATGCATGAGTGATTCGGTCTTGTAATGAATTTTCTCGCCAAGATTCATCTATAACTTTTTCTTTTTTAGAACCTTTTACCGTTTCAGCTAAATCTAATAAGCGCTCTGTAGCATCATCTCGCCTATCTAAAATAACATCTTCCACATGTTCTAATAACTCTTTTGGTATATCATCGTAGATCTCTAACATAGCAGGATTCACAATTCCTATATTCATCCCGGCTTGAATAGCATGATATAAAAACACAGAATGCATTGCTTCACGAACTGTATCATTTCCTCT
>CAYXAZ010000080.1:0-13986 GCA_964463085.1 uncultured Flavobacteriaceae bacterium
ATTCTATATGGGGAGCAATATTATGTCATTCAGGATTCAATTTAGGAATGATTTATTGCATATTTTATTTGATATAAATTGAGAAATAACAGCTGCCAACAAAGTGTAAAAATAATAAGGGTTTCAGTGCTTAACTCAAAGTTTAGTGCGTTTTACAAAGTCCGCAAAATTTACATTTTTGCGTGTAAATTTTAAAAGAAAAATTGTAAATTTCGCTAAGTAATAAACCGAAAATGAAGTGCTTAAAAACGCCCAACGCTTCATACACAAACCGATAAGCGTAATCCAAAATCCTACTCCTTTTTCAACAACGCATTCCACCCTTGCGCTGTCAATTCCACTTTTTGATTGCCTCTTGTGATCAAATGCATCCCTTCATTTTGTTCTGTCATATGACCAATAACCGTTAAATTTGGATTTGCCTTAATTTTAGGAAAATTAGCCGTATCTATTGTAAATAATAACTCATAATCTTCGCCACCACTTAAAGCTACCGTTGTACTATCCATATTAAACTCTTCACAGGTAGAAATAACTTGCGGGTCTAACGGAATTTTATCTTCAAATAAATTACATCCTACCTTACTTTGGGTACATATATGTATTATTTCAGACGATAAACCATCACTGATATCAATCATTGCTGTAGGTTTAACTTCTAGTTCTTTTAATAATTTAGAAATATCTTTTCTAGCTTCTGGTTTCAATTGTCGCTCAACCAAATAAGTATAATTTTCTAAATCTGGCTGTGCTTTTGGGTTCGCCTGAAAGACCTGTTTTTCACGTTCTAATACTTGTAAACCTAAATAAGCAGCTCCTAAATCACCGGTTACCACCAATAGATCATTGGATTTTGCTCCGTTTCTATAAACCACATCTTTTTTATCAACTTCTCCAATGGCTGTAATACTAATCAATAAACCTGTAGTTGAAGAAGTTGTATCACCTCCAATCAAATCGACCTTGTATGTTTTACAGGCCAAATGAATACCTGCATATAATTCTTCTATTGCTTCCAGAGGAAAACGATTAGAAACCGCAATTGAAACCGTAATCTGAGTTGCTGTACCGTTCATGGCATATACATCAGATAGATTTACCATCACAGCTTTATAGCCTAAATGTTTTAAAGGCATATAGCTCAAATCAAAATGAACATTTTCAACTAATAGATCAGTAGTAATTAAAACCTGTTTATTGTCAAATTCTAAAACAGCAGCATCATCACCAACACCTTTTATAGATGATTTGTGAGTCAATTTAACAGTGTTTGTTAAGTGTTGTATCAATCCAAACTCTCCTAATTCAGATAGAGAAGTACGTTGTTCGTTTTTACCTTTTAACATTTAATAATTGTCTTTTATATAGAAAATGGTATTTTTAACAGTTCAAAAGTACTACTTATGAAAAAAATACTACTCATTCTTTTAATATTTATTGTTCATTTAGGTTTTTCACAAGAAGTAAAATCAACATTTAATCAAATTATTGAAGCTGAAGTTAAATCGGCCAGTAAAACCATTAATTATAAAGCTAATATCAACACAGCGAATTATGATGTAACTTATCATCGCTTAGATTTTACTATAAACCCTTCTGTTGCCTTTATAAACGGTGTTGTAACTACAGATTTTACTGCAAAAAGTGATTTAAGTACTGTTACGTTTGATCTGGCAAATAATATGACAGTTAGTGATGTGACACAAAACGGATCGGTTTTATCATTTTCTCAAAATGCAAATGATGAGTTAGTCATTACATTATCAACAACCCTTTTAGAAGGACAGTCAACTTCAGTAAAAATTACTTATAACGGTAACCCTATAAGTTCTGGTTTTGGTTCTTTTGAACAATCTACTCATAATGGAGACCCTGTTATTTGGACGCTTTCTGAACCATATGGCGCTAAAGGTTGGTGGCCTTGCAAACAAGACCTGAACGATAAAATTGATAAAATTGATGTATTTATTACTACACCACAATTTAATGCTTCAAATGAAGAATATATTGCAGTATCAAACGGGTTAGAGCAAAGCCAAACGGTTAATGGCACTAATAAAACTACTCATTTTAAGCATCAATATGCTATTCCTGCGTATTTAATAGCTATAGCGGTTACAAACTATGAAGTATATTCACATACGGTTGCCAATAATGGTAATCCTTTTGATATTGTTAATTATGTATATCCTGAAAATTTTGCATCGGCTCAAAATCAAACTGGTGTAACGGTAGATATTATGGATCTTTTTACTCAATTATTTGAAGAATATCCTTTTGCAGATGAAAAATATGGACATGCCCAATTTGGATGGGGAGGTGGTATGGAACATACTACTGTTTCATTTATGGGAAGTTTTAGCAGAGGTTTGATTGCTCATGAATTAGCACATCAATGGTTTGGAAATAAAATTACATGTGGAAGTTGGAAAGACATTTGGCTAAATGAAGGCTTTGCTACTTATTTAGCAGGATTAACTGTCGAAAATCTAGATGGAGAGATTCCCTTTAAAAATTGGAGAGTAAGTACTATAAATTCAGTTACATCTGAATCTGGTGGAGCTGTATATTTATCTGACTCTGACACCACCAATGTAAGTAGAATTTTTAACGGACGCCTATCTTACCGAAAAGGCGCAATGGTATTACATATGCTTCGTAAAAAACTAGGTAATGCTGTTTTTTTTCAAGGAATGAAAAATTATTTAGTTGACCCTGATCTAGCATATAATTATGCTAAGACTCCTGATTTTATAGCTAATATGGAAGCTGCAAGCGGACAAGATCTAAGTGAATTTTTTAATGATTGGATCTATAATCAAGGTTACCCTAGTTATACCTTGAATTGGAGTCAACCTCAATCAAATCAACTTAAAATTACTATAGATCAGAGTCAAAGTCATACTTCGGTAAATTATTTTGAAGCACCGGTTCCTATTAGAGTACATGGTTCGGGTGGAGAAATATTAGACTTAATTCTAAATAACACCATTGAAGGAGAAGAATTTCTAGAAACGATTAATTTTCAAGCAACTCAAATAGAAGTTGACCCTGATAAACACTTAATTTCTAGGTTTAACAGTGCTGTTCTAGGTATTAATGATGAAATTTTAGCCTCAAAATTTGTTATATACCCAAACCCTGTTTCTACAGAATTAAGTATTGACAAACCAAATGATATTTTCATTGAAAACGTTACTATTTTTAATACCTTAGGACAAATAGAAAGAAAACTACAATTAGTAGAAAAAATAAATGTATCAAAACTAAGTTCAGGATTATATTTTATTAAAGTTCAAACTGATAAAGCCACTATTTATAAGTCCTTTTTAAAACAATAATAGAATGCAATGATCCATTCAATCCTTGACAACGCCCTTAAAAATGCCAAACCGCTGACCATTAATTGCGATTCAAAACTCATTATGTTTAGTGATTTACATAAAGGCGATAACAGTTATGCTGACGATTTTGTCCATAATATGGAAATTTACAAACATGCTATTCAGCAATATTATCAAAACAATTATACCTATATAGAATTGGGTGATGGTATTGAACTTTGGGAGAATTACTCTTTTGAACCTATTTACAAAGCACATAAAACTACTTTCGAGTTATTGAAACTATTTCATCAAGAGAATAGACTTCATATGCTTTGGGGTAACCATGATATGATATTTAGAGACCCTTTGACTGTCGAAAAAATGTTATATCAAATTTTTAGGCCTAAAAATATCATTGAAAAAGAAAAACTATTTAATTTAGAATTTCACGAAAGTATTCTATTAGAAATAGAAAATACTAATAAAAAAATACTCTTAATTCACGGTCATCAAGCAGATTGGTTTAATTATAAGTTTTGGAAATTTAGTAGATTTTTTGTACGTTATTTTTGGATGCCGTTACAAAAATGGTTTGAGGTGAAAGACCCAACAAGTCCTGCAAAAAATTATAAAAATTTAATTAAGGTTGAACGAAAATTAAAAGGTTGGATGTTAAAAAATAACAATCAAATGGTTATTGCTGGACATACACACAGACCGCGTTTTCCCGATCCTGGTGAGTTACCTTATTTTAATGATGGTAGTTGTGTGCATCCTAACTCGATAATTGGTATAGAAATTAAAGACTTAGAAATTTCGTTGGTAAAATGGCATACTAGTATTGATGATAAAAATCAATCTAACATTACAAAAACAATACTCGAAGGACCTAAAAGTTTAGATTTGTATTTATGAATTGAGTAAGGGTTTCTTTCAAATCAAGTGAGGTCTTCACTTTGAGTGAAGACCTCACTGTTAAAAGAGATTCTTCACTCCACTAAGTTACGTTCTGAAATCGAAGATTCTACGGAGTCAATGACAGAATTCATTTACTGCAGACTGAATACTGCGTACTTGACTACATCCCTCGCTCTTTTTGGATTTGCTCATATGCCTTTTGTATTTGACGAAATTTTTCTTCTGCACCTTTTTGATATTCCTCACCCAAATGACGTAACTTATCAGGATGATGTTTTTTTACCAGTTTTCGGTATGTTTTTTTAACCTCAGCATCTGTTGCCCTTTTAGTAATTTCTAATATCTTATAAGCATTATTTGAAGTGTACTTATTGCTAGAAACCGAATGAAACATCGCTTTGATCGATTCAAAATCACGGTTACTTATATATAAATACACTGAAATCCTTTTAACTGTATTTATTTCTGCTTGACTTACCAGTCCATCCGCTTTAGCGATACCAAATAGAAAATGAAGCAATTGCAAACGAGAAGCATGGGTCATATGTTGACGGATCTGAATACATACCTGTCTTGTAGAAATATCATTTTTTTTAATAATGCCTCCAAACAGTTTAAAGGCTTTGTTGGCTTTTTCCTTGCCATACATTCCTATAAAACTACTACGAACGAAGTCTAATTCTCTTCTATTGACTTTACCATCAGCTTTTATTACAACAGCAGCCAAAATCAATAAACTAATTTCAAAATCACCAGCACCTGTCCCTTTTATTCTTCCAGAAGTTTGTCTAGCATTTGTAATATCTCCTTCAGAAAAACCGTCAATAAAACTTCCTAGAACGAATCCTAAAATTCCGCCTATCGGACCTCCTAATGACCATCCTAGACTTCCGCCTAACCATTTTGCAAAATTTGCCATAAATCAATTTGTATAATAATTTTCAAAGATACATTTATAGATTATAATTTCACTTTTTCAATTCAATTAGATTTAGATGCTTTTTGGAATTGTTTTTTGAAATTTAATAATTTTTATCCTTTACATTTATGTTGAAATTCAGTCCAAACTTATATCTTTGTAAAAGAACTAAATAATTAAAATTTATGTATCCAGAAGAAATTGTAAAACCTATGCGTCAAGAATTAGTGAATGCAGGTTTTAAAGAACTACATACTGCTGCTGAAGTTGACAATATGCTACAAGAAAAAGGCACAACGTTGATTGTGGTAAATTCTGTTTGTGGTTGTGCAGCAGGTACAGCAAGACCTGGCACCATCATGTCATTACAAAGTGATAAAAAACCTGATAATTTAACTACTGTTTTTGCAGGGGTAGATGTAGAATCTACAGTAAAAGCGAGAGAATACATGATTCCTTTTCCTCCATCGTCTCCGGCAGTAGCCCTATTTAAAGATGGCGAATTGGTACACATGTTAGAGCGTCATCATATTGAAGGCAGATCTGCTGAAATGATTGCTGAAAACTTAGCAGGTGCTTATCAGGAGTTTTGCTAAACAATAATATTTAAAATTAAATACCAAGAAAAACCTCTGAATATTCAGAGGTTTTTTATTTTTATAGCATGAATGAGCAACAAATTATTGATACGACAATTGGCTTTGTAAAAAAAACACTTAAAGATGCTGAAGGCGGTCATGACTGGTTCCATATTCAAAGAGTGTTTAGCAATGCAAAATTAATTGCTAAAGGAGAAAAGGTTGATGATTTTGTTGTCTCGCTTGGCGCTTTATTACACGATATAGCCGATTCAAAGTTTTATGATGGTGATGAAACCATCGGTCCGAAAAAAGCAACTGAATTTTTAGTTTCTCAAAATGTAGATAGCGTTATTATTGAACACGTTGTTCAAATCATTAAAAATATTTCTTACAAGGGAGGTAATGTAAAACGAGTATTTTTCTCAATAGAACTAGATGTTGTTCAGGATGCCGATCGTTTAGATGCCATTGGCGCTATTGGTATTGCGCGCTGTTTTAATTATGGTGGATTTAAAAATAGAGCACTCTATAATCCTGAAATTCTTCCTAATCTAACTATGACTAAAGCAGCATATAAAAAAAATACTGCTCCTACTATCAACCACTTCTACGAAAAACTATTACTCCTAAAAGATAAAATGAACACTAGAACTGGGCGACAACTTGCCGCTAAGAGGCATCAATTTATGGAGCTGTATTTAAAACAGTTTTATGCGGAATGGGATGGTGAAATTTAAAAATTAGCTTTCCGTTTTTCCAAAAACGCAGTTGTACCTTCTTCAAAATCATCAGTTCCAAAACAGTTACCAAATTCTCTTATTTCAACATCAAAGCCATTAACACCGTCTTTAAAATTTGCGTTTACCGCTTTGATGGCTGATGCTATTGCTAATGGTGAATTTCGTAATATTTTACCGGCTATTTTTTCGGCTAAAGGGAGTAATTCTTCTTGAGAAACTATATGATTTACCAATCCGTTTTGTAGTGCGTCTTCGGCTGAGATCATTCCTGCGGTCATAATCATTTCCATCGCTTTTCCTTTACCAACCAATTGAGGTAAACGCTGTGTGCCTCCATATCCGGGAATCACACCTAAACCAACTTCAGGCAATCCCATTTTAGCATTATCACTTGCAATTCTAAAATGACAAGCCATGGCTAATTCTAAACCTCCGCCAAGGGCAAATCCGTTAATCGCAGCAATAACCGGAGTTCCTAAATTCTCAATAAAATCAAATAATAGTTCTTGTCCTTTTTTAGATAGATTTGCACCTTCTGCAACTTCAAAATTTGCAAATTCAGAAATATCTGCACCGGCAACAAAGGCTTTATCTCCACTTCCGGTAAGGATGATCACTCGGGTATCTTTATCAGAGTCTGCTTCCAAGAAAGCGTCATGTAACTCTTGAATGGTTTCCCTATTTAAAGCATTTAATTTTTTTGGACGATTGATAATAATAGTAGTTATACTATCATTTTCTGAAACTAGAATGTTATTGTAACTCATTTTATTTAATATTTAAGACACTTCGCCTCTCGACTTCGCTCGAGATGACAGACTCAGTGTGATAATTTATTTTTTAGGAATGGTAACTATAAAAACAGTTCCTCGATTTATTTCTGATGTAAAAGTAATATTTCCATCATAAGCTTCCACAATATTTTTTATCATCGGTAAACCTAACCCCATTCCACTTGATTTTGTAGTGAATTTAGGTTCAAAAATCCTATTTTTATCTGTTTCTTCAATACCTTTACCGTTATCTGCAACACTAATAATAACATTACCATTATCTTCTTTAACTTTAACCTCAATTTTAGGATCATCGATATTTTCAAGTGATTGAATGGCATTTTTTACCAGATTTGTTAAAATTCTTATCAAATGTGTTTTATCTAATTGAGCTATTAAGGTATCATCTTCGTGAAAATAATGAATAAAATCTTCACTAAAAATATCTAAGGCTAATTTAACAACTTCTATAACATCTAACTTTTCTCTTTTCTGTTTCGGCATTTCAGCAAAACTTGAAAATGCAGATGCAATTGAGCTCATTGTATCAATTTGTTGAATCAATGATTTGCTAAACTCACTCAATTTACCTTTGATATTTGGGTCGTTTGCGTCAAACCGTTGTTCAAAATTTTGTACCGTCAATCTCATCGGAGTCAACGGATTCTTAATTTCATGTGCTACCTGCTTAGCCATTTCTCGCCAAGCTTGTTCACGTTCACTTTTAGCCAACCTTACCGCACTTTCACCCAACTCATCAACCATACTATTATAAGCATTTACCAAATTAAAGATCTCTTGACTGGCATCTTTTAAAACAATTTTTTCATTCCGTTTATGAAGCGCTGTCTGGTACATTTTTTCGCTAACCGTTTTTATTGATTTGGTGATATATTTAGATATAAAATAAGCAATGACTACAGCTATTACTAACATTAATAAATACACCAATGTCAGGCGCATCAAAAATTCTTTCAACTCTTTTTCTTGAAATGTATTATCCTCTAAGTAATGTAAATGTAATATCCCTATAGGTTTAAATTTATTATCATTGATATAGGTATAAGAAGATTGAAATTTTATACCTGTTGGTGTTTGGTCTTCTGCAACAACACGATGATCTTCACTATCTTCAATTCTTTTTAAAATTCTTTTAGAGATATCGTAATTGGTAGTATCTTTTGTAAAACTGGAAGATGAACTAAGTTGTAATTTACCATTTAGATCAAAGATGAGAATATCTAATTGATTGATATCAGAAATATCATAAATTTTATCTTTAAATATTAAAGATAAATACGCTTCTTCTATCGGATAGGTAGTTCTACGTTGTAATTCAATATCGATACTCGCTTTAATAGCATTTTCCTTTCGTTCTAATCGCCCTTTATGATAATCTTCAGCCTGTTCTTTGTATTGAAAAATAGTGATTAAGGCTATCAAAATAGAAGCAATGACCACTAATAAGATCATTGCTAAAAATATTCTCGTTCTAAGTGAAAACTTTTTAAGCTTCATAGGTGAATTTATTCCGTAAATATAACAAATATCATTCCTATTATTAGACAGACAGAAGACTAATAGACTTAAGGCTTAGGCACTGTTAAGAAATAACTGATACATTTTAGCTTGTTCTTTTGCCCTTTTACTGCGTTAAAATTTTGAACTATAGCGATGCTATGCTTGAAAATTTTGCCTTGAAAAAGAATAAAATTACTTCGCTAATTCTGCGCCATTTATTCCTTAACAGTGCCTTAAGATTTATTGATTTTCAATAAGTTAAAAGGGCTTAGAAAATCTTTTTTTTAATTTATTTTAGAGGATACTTTTTACAAACTCATCAATCTTTTCAATCCCTTTTTTTGTAATATATTTAATAAAAGCCGATCCAATTATGGCTCCTTTAGTATTTTTTGTTGCTTGCTTAAAGGTCTCATTATTTGAAATACCAAAACCAACAATTTGAGGGTTTTTCAAATTCATATTCTCAATTCGTTTAAAATAATTGGTCTGTTCTTCTCCGAATCCTGATTGGCTTCCAGTAACACTTGCACTACTAACCATATAGATAAATCCGTTTGAAATAGAGTCTATAAATTTTATTCGTTTGTCAGAAGTGTGTGGTGTTATTAAAAACACATTGATCAAACCATATTTTTCGAAGATTGTTTTATAATTATTATTATAGATTTCAACTGGTAAATCAGGAATAATAAATCCGTCAATACCAATTTTAGCACATTGTTTGCAAAAGTCTTCGATACCATATTGTAATATCGGATTAAAATATCCCATGATGATTAATGGAGTTTTAACTGATTTTCGGATATTTTTTAACTGCTCAAAAAGTTTAGCCGTAGTCATTCCATTTTTTAAAGCTTGTTCAGAACTTGATTGAATGGTTGGTCCATCAGCTAAAGGATCACTAAAAGGCAAACCTATTTCAATCATATCTACATCAGAGTTTTCTAAATTTTTGATTACTGTAACTGTATCATCTAATTTCGGATAACCTGCAGTAAAGTAAATAGAGAGTAGCTTTTTTTTTTCTAGTAATTTTTGATTAATTCTGTTCATTAATTATAGTATTGAGTATTGAGTATTGAGAAGTTAGTATCAAATATATTTCTCAATACTAACTCCTCATTTCTCACTACTATTTCAGTTTAAAATAGTCTATATATGTATTTAAATCTTTATCTCCTCTACCTGATAAATTGAGTACAATAACATCATCAGGCTTAAATTGTTTTTGTTCAAAAATAGCCAATGCATGTGCGCTTTCAATAGCAGGAATAATGCCTTCTAATTGACACAATTCTAGACCTGCTTTCATGGCTTCATCATCAGTAATTGATAAAAATTCTGCTCTTCCAGTTTTGTATAAATGTGCATGTAACGGACCAACACCCGGATAATCTAACCCTGCCGAGATAGAATATGGCTCCGTAATTTGACCATCTTCTGTTTGCATTAATAAGGTTTTACTTCCATGAATAATACCTTCTTTACCTAATACGGAAGTGGCTGCACTTTTCCCGGAATGAATTCCTTTTCCTGCTGCTTCAACAGCAATCAATTGTACATATTTATTGTCTAAATAATGATAAAATGCTCCGGCAGCATTGCTACCACCTCCAACACAGGCAATCACAACATCAGGGTATTCTTTACCTTCTTTTTCTTTTAATTGCCATTTGATCTCTTCAGAAATAACCGATTGAAAACGTGCTACCATGTCAGGATATGGATGCGGACCAACCACTGAACCAATAATATAATGTGTATCTATTGGGTTATTGATCCAATCGCGAATGGCTTCATTCGTAGCATCTTTTAAGGTTCTACTTCCAGATAATGCAGGAATCACAGTAGCGCCCAACATTTTCATTCGTGCAACATTGGGGGCTTGACGCGCAATATCAATTTCTCCCATATATACGATACATTCAATTCCCATCAATGCGCAAACTGTAGCGGTAGCAACACCATGTTGACCTGCACCTGTTTCGGCGATTATTCGATTTTTACCCAATCGCTTTGCCATTAGAATTTGCCCAATGGTATTATTTATTTTATGTGCACCTGTATGATTAAGATCTTCTCTTTTTAGGTAGATCTTAGTGTTGTATTTTTTAGATAAACGTTTGGCAAAATATAGCGGAGAAGGTCTGCCTACATAATCTTTTAATAGCTGATTGAATTCTTCTTGAAAAGAAGGTTCTTCCATTATTTTTAAATAATTTTGCCTTAACTCTTCTACATTAGGATAGAGCATTTCAGGGATATATGCGCCTCCGAATTCCCCGTAATTTCCTTTATTGTCTGCGTTGTAATTCATAATTCTATGTCATTCCCGTGAAGGCGGAAATCTTATAATTTTTTAGTTAATCAATATCAAACACCCCTAAAGTCCCCTCAAGGGGACAATCTTTTAATTTATCTTCTTAATTATTTTCATCAATCACGTTCTTTTTAAACTCTTTTAATTGTTCTACATCCTTCAACCCATCCTTAATTTCAAATTTGCTATTTACATCAATGGCATAACAGTTTCTAGATTCCTGCCGAAGTTTATCTTGAGCGGAGTCGAAAGATAGGAATGACAAGACGTTGTCAAGTTCCTTCAAGCCTATTCCACCACTTAAAAAGTAAGGTTTAGTAGATGGGTAATTTTTTAACACCTCCCAATTAAAAGTATAACCATTTCCTCCCGGGAGTTTTCCTTTGGTATCGAATAAATAATAATCGCAGACATCTTCATAAGGCTCTAATACCTTGAAATCAAATTCATTTTTTATGGAGAATACTTTGATGATTTCGATAGCTTTGTCATTGTGAGACTTTTGAAAAAAGTTGTGGCAATCAGTTTCTTTAGATGAGATTACCACGTCGTTCCTCTCCTCGTAATGACGTTTTAGGGTCTCATCATAAGATGCTGAAACAACCTTTCGCCTCTCGACTCCGCTCGAGATGACACGCTCAAGGTAACATCCTACTTCATAACGCAATGCTTCGCAAAATTCAGGAGATTCATTACCATGCAATTGTACGGCTTGTAAATCGTATTTAATTATTGTTTCAATAATATGATTTAAAGAGGCATTTACAAATACACCTACTTTTTTTATGTTCATTGGTAAATCGGGAATAATACCATCAAAAAAGCGAGCAGATTTTTTATAGAATATAAAACCAAGATAGTCAGGTTGCAATGCTGCAACTTGACTTATATTGTCTTTGTATTTCATTCCGCAAACTTTAAGCCTCACCCCAGCCCTCTCCTTTGGAGAGGGAGTTTTGCCGCTATGTTTGGAATTTTCATTCATTCATTCATTTTTACTTATTAAATCTAGATATTCTCTTCCTTTGGAGGAGTTAGAGAAGGTTTTTTATAAACTCTTTCGCACTTTTACCCGGATCATCTGTTTTCATAAAATTCTCTCCAATTAAAAAGCCTTTATAACCATAAGGTTGTAATTCTTTTATTGCATCAATAGAACTAATTCCACTTTCAGAAACTTTTATAAAGTCATTCGGAATTTTATCTGCTAAAATTTTACTCCTTTCAAGGCTTACTTCAAATGTCTTTAAATTTCTATTATTTACACCTAACATATCAATATTTGACATGATAGCCTTTTGTAATTCTTCATCATTATGGACTTCTAACAACACCTCTAAACCGATACTTTTAGCGAACTCTGAAAACTGTTTGATCTCATCTCTTGTCAATACTGCTGCAATCAATAAAATCACGTCTGCCCCATAGGCTTTGGCTTCTAACAGTTGATATTCGTCTATAACAAAGTCCTTTCGTAATAATGGTAAATTACAGCTTTCTCTTGCAATCACTAAATCATCAGTAGTGCCTCCAAAATAAATTTCATCTGTTAACACAGACATACCGCTAACTCCAGCATTTTCGTAACCTATTGCAACTTCTTCAACAATTGCTGTAATGTTAATTATTGATTTTGATGGAGACCGACGTTTAAATTCAGCTATAATTCCTGTTTTACTATTTTTTAACCTGTTAACTAAAGAAATGGTTTGTCGTTCAAAAAAAGGTACTTGCTCTAGTATTTGAACTGGAATATATTCCTTTTTTAAAGCAATTTCCTTTATTTTATCTTTTATGATTTTGTCTAAAATATTCATTGTTTGTAATTCGTCATTGCGAATCATGCTTTTTTGCGTGATGTGGCAATCTGTTTCTTTTTAGCGAGATTACTTCGTCGTTTTACTCCTCGTAATGACGTTAATTTTCACTCAATTCTTGTAATTTTCTCAACACTTTTAATCCTTTTCCAGATAATAACGATTCTTTTGCCAATTCAAACCCTTCTTTTGGCGTTATCTTTTTTACAGTAGCAATTGCCATTCCCGCATTAGCAGAAACCACATTGTTCTGTGCCTCAGTTCCTTTTCCACCTATCACATTCATAAAAATTTCTGCAGAGTCTTTTACGGTATCTCCTCCAAAAATATCTTCTTGTTTTATTTGCTGTACTCCAAAACTTTCAGGAGAAAGTATCGTTTCTGTTTGATTAGAAATTACTTTAGTATTTCCTGTTAAGGAAATTTCATCATAACCATCCAAGGCATGTAAAATAGTAAAATTCTTATCTGTGTTTTGATATAAGTAGCCGTACAATCTCGCCAATTCTAAATTAAAAACACCTACTATCTGATTTTTTGGAAAAGATGGATTAACCATCGGTCCTAACATATTAAAAAAGGTTTTTACACCTAATTTTTTACGGATAGGCGCTACGTTTTTCATTGCCGGATGAAATAATGGTGCGTGTAATACACATATTCCGGCTTGGTCTAAACATTTCTCTAAATAGTCTTTTTTATTACTAAATTTTATTCCTAAAAATTCTAGTACATTACTAGATCCCGAAATTGAAGATACTCCGTAATTACCATGCTTGGTAACTTTTATTCCTGCACCGACAGTTACAAATGATGATAAAGTTGATATATTGAATGTATTTTTACCATCACCACCAGTACCACATAAATCGACAGTATTATAATGTGAAAAATCGACTGCCAAACATAGTTCTAATAATGCATCACGAAATCCTTCTAACTCTTCAATAGTAATGCTTCGCATCATATAAACCGTTAAAAAAGAAGCAATCTGACTTTGATTATAGTCGCCCTTTGAAATATTTACCAATACTTGTTTTGCCTCCTCTTTTGAGATGGTTTCGTGAT
>CAYXAZ010000081.1:0-13890 GCA_964463085.1 uncultured Flavobacteriaceae bacterium
GTTTATATACACCACAAGAAATTTCTGCAATGATATTGCAAAAAATGAAAAAAACAGCTGAAGATTATTTAGGTCATGAAGTAAAAGAAGCTGTAGTTACCGTACCTGCTTATTTTAATGATGCACAACGTCAGGCAACAAAAGAAGCCGGTGAAATTGCAGGTTTAAAAGTAAGTAGAATTATCAATGAGCCTACTGCTGCTGCATTGGCATACGGATTAGATAAATCGGGTGCTGATAAAAAAATAGCTGTGTATGATCTAGGAGGCGGTACTTTCGATATTTCTATCCTTGAAATTGGAGATGGTGTTTTTGAAGTATTATCTACTAATGGAGATACACATTTAGGTGGTGATGATTTTGACCATGTAATTATTGATTGGTTAGCTGATGAGTTCAAGAAAGAAGAAGGTATTGATCTTCGTAAAGATCCTATGGCATTACAGCGTTTAAAAGAAGCTGCTGAAAAAGCAAAGATTGAATTATCATCAAGTAAACAAACAGAAATAAATTTACCTTATGTTACTGCTACAGATAGTGGACCAAAACACTTGGTAAAAACATTAACTAGAGCTGCTTTTGAAAAATTAGCTGACGATTTGATCAAGCGTTCAATGGCCCCGGTAAAAAAAGCCTTAAAAGATGCAGACTTATCTACTTCTGAGATTGATGAAATTATCTTAGTAGGTGGTTCAACACGTATCCCAAGAATCCAAGAAGAAGTTAAAAAATTCTTTGGTAAAGATCCTCATAAAGGTGTGAATCCTGATGAGGTTGTAGCTGTAGGTGCTGCAATTCAAGGTGGAGTATTGACAGGTGATGTAAAAGATGTATTGTTATTAGATGTTACACCACTTTCATTAGGTATTGAAACCATGGGTAATGTAATGACAAAATTGATTGAGGCTAATACAACGATTCCTACTAAGAAGTCGCAGGTATTTTCAACAGCTGCTGAAAATCAACCATCTGTAGAGATTCATGTTATACAAGGCGAGCGTGCTATGGCAGGTGATAATAAAACAATTGGTCGTTTCCATTTAGATGGAATTCCACCGGCACCAAGAGGTGTACCTCAAATTGAAGTAACGTTTGATATTGATGCCAATGGTATTATCAATGTTTCAGCGAAAGATAAAGGCACTGGTAAAGAGCATAACATTCGTATAGAAGCATCTTCAGGTTTATCAGAAGAAGAAATTGAAAAGATGAAAGCTGATGCTGAGGTGAATGCTGAAGCAGATAAAAAAGCAAAAGAGACCATTGATAAAATTAATGGTGCTGATGCAATGATCTTCCAAACAGAAAAACAATTAAAAGAGTTTGGCGATAAATTATCTGATGATAAAAAAGGACCTATAGAGTCTGGATTAGAGGAATTAAAAAAAGCACATGAGTCTAAAGATATAGCGCAAATTGACGCTGCTATGGAAAAGATAAACGAAGCTTGGAAAGTTGCCTCTGAAGAAATGTACAAAGCTGAACAAGAAGCACAAGCTGGAGCACCAGATGCTGGAGCTGAAGCAACTTCTGAAGGTGATGATGTACAGGATGTAGATTTTGAAGAAGTGAAAGAAGAAGATTAGTTATAAACTAATTTAGATATTAAAAGCCTGCCCTGTGCCGAATTTGTTTCGGCATCTGAGCGGGTTTTTTGTTTAAAGAGTTAACCCTTCCGTCTTTAATCCCGAGAGATCGGGATTAAAGACATACTGAAACTCCCGAACCGTCGGGACAGCACAGGCTCTTCCCTTTTCGGGGAAGGAGTTTTCATTCTAAAACAAATTCACACTTTACTATTTTTTAAATTCTATATGTTAACTCCCCTCCTCCTGAAACCTCGGGATTTAGGAGGAGCAGATTTTTACGATAGTATAAAGACGAGGTGGTTTTACACAAACCGTTTTAAATTTCTTTACAAATTCCTCATCCAAATCTACTACCTTTACCAGCTCAAAAAAAAATCAAACCCTTGACCTTAAAAGCTTATACATCTGAATTTCGTTATAATCTTAAACTGGCATATCCTGTTATACTCGGTATGTTAGGGCATACTTTGGTAGGCTTTGTTGATAATATCATGGTAGGTCAATTAGGCACTGCAGAGCTGGCAGCAGTATCTTTAGGGAATAGTTTTTTGTTTATTGCCATGTCTTTGGGTATTGGTTTTTCTACAGCTATTACGCCTTTGGTTGCAGAAGCAGATGGCGAGAAGAACATTAAAAAAGGAAAGGAAGTCTTTAATCATGGCATTGTATTATGTACAGTTTTAGGAATCGTTTTATTTTTAATGATATTGTCTTTAAAACCACTCATGTATCACATGGGTCAACCTGAAGAGGTAGTACAATTTGCAATGCCATATTTGAATTTAGTGGCTTTTTCTTTGGTGCCACTAATTATGTTCCAGGCGTTTAAACAGTTTGCTGATGGCTTATCACAAACCAAATATGCGATGTGGGCTACAATTTTAGCAAATGTGATCAATGTAGTATTGAATTATGTACTTATTTTTGGAAAGTTCGGTTTTCCTGAATTGGGAATTATAGGGGCTGCTATTGGTACACTCACATCTCGTATAGTAATGTTGGCTTTTATCTGGATACTATTGAGGTCAAAAGATAAATTCAAACCATATTTTGAACGTTTTAGTTTTAAAAACATCAAAAAAGCGATGTTGAAAAAAATTATCAATTTAGGCTTTCCTTCAGCTTTACAAATGTTTTTTGAAGTAGCAATATTCACCGCAGCAATATGGCTTTCAGGAGTTCTGGGTAAAAACCCACAAGCGGCAAATCAAATAGCTTTAAATCTATCATCTATGACTTTTATGGTAGCTATGGGCTTAGGAGTTGTTGCAATGATAAGAGTAGGTAATCAAAAAGGGTTAAAGAATTTTACAGATTTACGCCGTATAGCACTATCCATATTTTTATTGACCATATTGATAGAGGTTATTTTTGCAATGGTATTTATAATTTTCCATAATGATTTACCTAGATTATATCTTGATGAACATGATGCAATCAATCAAATAGATAATTTTAAAGTAATTGCACTAGCTGCTAAATTAATATTAGTTGCTGCAGTTTTTCAAATTACCGATGGCGTCCAAGTAGTGGTATTAGGTGCTTTGAGAGGTTTGCAAGATGTAAAAATTCCCACATTACTTACCTTTATTGCCTATTGGGTTATTGGTTTTCCGATAAGTTATTTTTTAGGAAAAGAAGACGTATACGGCAGTGTTGGTATTTGGATTGGATTGTTAGCCGGATTGACAGCTTCTGCAATTATGTTGTATATTCGATTTCAATACTTAACTAAAAAGTTAATACTACGGTAAATGGGAATTGTCGTAAAGCAATCATTAAAAAATATAATTATCCTCTTTGTGGGTTTTGCTATTGGCGGACTTAATGTATTGTTTTTATATACTCATTTTCTACATGAAGATTATTACGGATTAATTATTTTTTTACTCTCAGCAGCAAATATTTTATTGCCATTGTTGGTATTTGGTATGCACAATACCATAATTAAATTTTTCACTTCATATAAAACTAAACTAGAACAAGATAGCTTTTTAACAAGCTCATTGTTGTTGCCACTATTGATAATTATTCCGTTAGCATTGATAGGTACAATTACTTACGAAACAATTTCTGATTGGATCTCTCAAAAGAACACCATTATAAAACCCTATTCTTATCTTATTTTTATAGTTGCCGTCTTTATGGGATACTTTGAAGTGTTTTATGCCTTTAGTAAAGTACAGTTACAATCTGTATTTGGTAATTTTATCAAAGAAGTTTTTGTAAGAATAAGTGTAACATTTTTATTGTTGGCAGTCTATTTACAATGGATAGATCAAGTAGATTTTATTTATGCATTAGTAGTTGTTTATGGTATAAGAATGCTCATCATGATGGTCTATGCATTTACGATCTATAAGCCTCAATTTATTTTTAAACTACCTGCCAATATCAAAGAAATTGTATCCTATTCATTTTACATTATTTTAGCAGGATCAGCAGGCGGTATTTTGTTAGAGATTGATAAAACCATGATTCCTCAAATAGAACAAATTGCAGAAGTTGCTTATTATTCTGTAGGAGTATATATAGCATCTGTAGTTGGAATTCCATCACGGGCAATGCAGCAAATTATCAATCCGTTAACAGCCAAAGAACTCAATGCTAATAATTTGGAAGAGGTTGGTAAACTATATAAAAT
Organism: uncultured Flavobacteriaceae bacterium; assembly: GCA_964463085.1. Classification (GTDB taxonomy): domain Bacteria; phylum Bacteroidota; class Bacteroidia; order Flavobacteriales; family Flavobacteriaceae; genus Aureibaculum. The sequence continues at coordinate 4,234 of CAYXAZ010000081.1, forward strand.
GAGTTCTATAACCTTATTGATTGGAGGCGGATTATTATTTTTATTGATAAACTTAAATGTAAAAGATTTATACGTGTTTATTGGTAAGCCTGAATATTCGGTTGGAGTATGGATAGTTTTAATGCTTTCAATTGCCGAATTGTATAAATTGGCATTAGGTACTAATGGAGCAATATTGACAAATTCTAAATTCTATAGAATATTTTTCTATTTTTCAGTAACCATGGCATTGAGTGTAATCATATTGAATAAATGGTTGATTCATAAATTAGGCATTAACGGTGCTGCTTTGGCAACATTGGTAGTTGTATTGGTTTTTTCAACATTTAAGATATTATATGTTCAGCAAAAATTAAAGATGCAACCTTTTAGTATTAAAACCATTAAAGTATTAGTATTGATCGGTATATTATACACTTCATTTTATTTTATAGATTTTGGTTTACATCCAGTATTGAACATCACTATAAAATCAATGCTCATTTCTATAGTCTATATAATTATAATTTATAAACTGAATATATCACAAGAGGTAAATAATTTGTTGAAGAATTATGTTATAAAGAAATAAGGTAATATTCCTAAAATAAAAAAATCCTGTATCATTTAAGATAACAGGACTTCTTAGTTTTTTTCTTTCCTCTAGCAATCCAAGGTTTTTAAATCTAATATTCCTTGATGACCTGTCCTCAGTACGAGACTTCAGAAGGTGGCTTGTCTCAGGGCTTCCTATTTTACCTCTCCTTCGGAGAGGTTTAAAGTTCCGGGTGAGGGAAACTAAACTTTGACTTCAATTTTAAAGAATTAATTTTTTTCGATGTGCGAATATATATTTATTAGTACTTAATTACATGAATCTTGACAATTTTTTATTAACAGAGTAGTATGTTTTGTTGATAAAAGTCTATTAAATGATAGGTGTGTAAAAAAGAAAAACCCTGCATCATTGCTGATAACAGGATTTCTCGCATTTAACCCCTTTCATAGTCTCTTCAATATTTTAATCTCTTTTACTTCTGATCTTCCTCTTTGTTGAAAGATTTTTAGTTGCTTTTTTTCTCTTTATAATTTTACTTTTTTTATGACCTTTTCCTTTTTTAGATTTGTAATAATAAAAATCGTCATCTTCATCATAATTATCAAAGTTATTATAAAAATCGTTATCAAAGAAATAATCATTGTCAAAATCTAAGATCATTCCATCATAAAAGTAATTATAATCGTAGGTTCTGTATGAAAATCTTGGCTTAACTTGTCCAAAATAATTTACCTTACCTAAGCGATTGTATCTAAGACGCAAAACCACCAACATTGGTCATTTTTCTATGACAATAATCAATAAATACTGAACCAACTCTTGAGACTTTACCGTATCGGTTATAGTTTATAAAGACATTACCTACATGCCTTACACTCCCAAAATAATCTCTGCTAATATGAACTCTGTGTGACGGAGTTCTTCTATGACCGTGCCAAAAAATATAACCCTAAAATTGAAACCAATATCAAACTAAACGAAAGGTGCCAAAGTTATATTTACTAAGTTTACATGATGAATTATATATTACCTCTAATAATCGGATTTCTTTCTGCATTTATAGGCCTGTTAGCACCTTCGATGTTGAACATGACAGCCGCCAGAACCAGTATTGAAAAAGGAAGAAAAGCAGGAATTATTTTTGCTGCAGGTGCAGCCTCAGTTGTTTTTATACAAGGGTTTATTGCTGTAACTTTTGCCAAATATTTAATAGCACATCCAGAAGTTATTACAAAATTAAAAACAGCAGCAGTTTTTGTGCTTTTCGGATTGGCTATTTTCTTTTTTATGCAGGCACGAAAAAAATTTAAAGCTGAAGGAAAACAGAAAAAAGGGAATAATTACTTAACGGGATTTGGGATGTCATCATTAAATATGTTGGCGATACCCTTTTATTTAGCGATGGCAACATTAGCTGAAAGCAAAGGTTGGATGACTACAGAACAACCGTTTTCAATCATTTATGTTATTGGTGCGGTTTTGGGTGCTTTTTCATTATTTTCAATATATGCCAGCTTTGCGGAAATCATTGCTAAAAAGGCACAGTTTATTGCTAAAAACATTAACTATATTTTAAGTGTTTTATTTGTCGTATTGGCATTGTTGACATTAATAAAGTTATTAGTGTAAATTAATTATTATATTTGCGACTAAGCATAAAATTTTAATGGCATATAATATGATTGAAGCTATTGAGTATAATCTTAAAAGAGGTATTAGATTATTAAATACTATTACAGATGTTCAATATAGTGATGCTTCAATGAAACCTTATCATTCAAGTATAGGAGGGCATATGCGACATATTTTAGATGTTTTTGATTGTATTTTTTGTGGCTTAGAATCAAAAAAAGTTGATTTAGCAGCAAGAAAACGTAATGAATTGGCAGAACAGAAAACTGCTTTCGGATTGGCTTATTTTGATGAAACATTACAGCAACTAGATGCTTTAAAGAGAGTTGATCTAAATCAAATGGTTGAAGTTTCTGATGATTTAGGTTTAGGTATAGTTATTACAAATTATACATTGGCTTCTGCTTTAATTCAAGCCCATAGTCATGCGATTCATCATTTTGCCAGTATCGGTTATATTATTTCTAAATTGGGTATAGAATTACCGGATGCTGATTTTGGTTATAATCCTACAACACCCAAAACGAAAAGATTAGAATTATAACAATCAGTGTAAAAGCATTTAATACATGGCTTGACACTAATTTTGCTTATTCAATTTTATTAATTTTTTGGAATATTTTCTTAACCACATCATATCTTTAAAGTAAGGAATAAATTTTGGATAAGGAATATTAGAAATTTCATGATTCTTTTTGGCAATGATATATATAATTTCCCAATGTCTTCTAATACTTTTTAAGGCATCAAAATAGGTAGCATTTGTTGGATCGTATATATGTGTTGGTTCTGAAATAATACCATTTATTTCTAAGATTTTAAAATTTTTACCGGCTGTCAGTTCTTCAAAGGTATGATACTTTATATCTAAACGTCCATAATACCAATTATTAATTTGTTTAGAAAGTATATCCATCATTTGTTCTAAATTTTTAGAAATTAGATGATTACCATTGACAAATTGTGTTCCTTTGGAATGATTGCCAATAACTGTTAATTTTATTCGCTTTCCCTTTTTAGGGATATTATGCATTCTTTCTTTGTGAATGCTTTGCAATAAACTATAATATAAATAAGCTCGCTTATCGGCTAAGATTAATTCAGATAAACTTGAAATACCATTTCCTGTAACAGTTAAAAATTTTTTTAATGTTATAGAAGTTATTTTCCCTTTAGTTTCACCGGGAATTCTATGGTAAAATAGACCGCATTCATTTTCGTAATCTATAAACTCTTGAACAATAATATCGATCTTATTCTTTTTTAAATAGGTCTCTAATTCATTTTGCGTATCAATTTTTTTAACCAAATAACCTCTAAAACCAATATCTGGTTTAGCGATCAAAGGAAATTTTATAGTTGCTTTTTCTATGCAGAGTAAGACATCATTAAAATTATTATTTTCTGAAACAAATACAGTTTTTGGTTTGTATTGTTGGGGAATCAACTGTATGGTTTCAAATTTAGATTCTGTTCCGTTTCCAGAATGTTTAATTGCAGGATTTGCTATCAAATAAGAAACAAGATGCTTTGCTTTGATTGATTTGTAAATATAAAAAGGAACTAGTGGCACATAGAACATAAAAGTGGGCCAATGTTCCCATTGAAATAGTTTGGTAAAGAATGATTTAATTTTTATCATTATCCTTGTCAAAAATATATCTGGTAACCTTAATAACCCCAGCAGCTGTAACCATTATTGCTGCGATTGCTAGTACAATTCCTAATATTAGTAACAAATAAGAGTTGTCTTTTTTTAATGCTTTGAATCCGATGGTCACTATTATGGGAGCAGAAAATAAAAGAACTAAAGCAAAAGCTAAGTATTTAACTCCATTTGACAGTGTAGGTTTATTGTTTTGCATTTTGGTAATTATTTATTGCTTTTCTTACATTACCATATCTTTGTAGTAATTCTGTGGCTAACCTTTCATCAATTTGCAGTTCAGTCATTAACATTTTAGTACCTCTATCTACTAACTTGTTATTTGATAGTTGCATATCAACCATCTTGTTGTCTTTAATTTTACCTAATTGAATCATTGTAGAAGTGGTGATCATATTAAGTACTAATTTTTGAGCTGTTCCTGCTTTCATACGCGAACTACCTGTCACAAACTCAGGACCCACAATGACAACTACAGGAAATTTTGCTGTTTTTGCTAATGGACTTTTATCATTACAGGTTATGCAACCCGTAATTATATTTTGCTGATTACATTTCTCTAAAGCTCCAATAACATAAGGAGTAGTACCAGAAGCAGCAATACCTATAACCACATCTTTTTCAGAAATGTCATATGATTTTAGATCTTCCCAGCCTTGTGTAGTTGAATCTTCAGCAAATTCAACAGCTTTTCGTATTGCTGTATCGCCACCGGCAATTAAACCAATAACTAAATCGTGTGATACTCCAAATGTGGGAGGACATTCACTGGCATCAACAATTCCTAATCTACCACTGGTTCCTGCACCTAAATAAAACAATCTTCCACCTGATTTTAGTTTTGGAACTATTTTAGCCGTTAATTTTTCTATTTGAGGAATCGCTTTCTCTACAGCAAACGGAACGGTTTTATCTTCATTATTTATATTGGTGAGCAATTCATTGATATTCATCTTTTCCAGATGATTATAATTAGAATCTTTCTCAGTTGTTCTTATAAACCCCATGACTGTAAAAATACATAAATTTATTTTGCGTTAGTGATGGAAAACTATATACTACTCAAAATAGTATTAAACGTTTTACTGGGACGCATTGCTTTTACTGTCAGTTCTTCATTTGGTACATAATAACCCCCAATATCCATTGGTTCTCCTTGTACAGTAATTAGTTCGTCAATAATTTGAGTTTCATTGGCTTCTAATTCTTTAGCAATATTGCTAAATTTAGTTTGTAGCTCAATATCTTTAGCCTGATTTGCCAATGCTTGTGCCCAATACAGAGTTAGATAAAAATGACTACCTCTATTATCAAGTTCATTTACTTTTCGTGAAGGAGATTTTTTATTTTCTAAAAATTTATCGGTGGCATCATCTAAGGCTTCAGATAATATCAATGCTTTAGAATTATTATTGGTTTTGCCGAAATGTTCTAATGAGATGGCTAGTGCTAAAAACTCACCTAATGAATCCCAACGCAAATGATTTTCTGCTAAGAATTGCTGTACGTGCTTTGGAGCTGAACCACCAGCACCGGTTTCAAATAATCCGCCACCATTCATTAGTGGAACAATAGAAAGCATTTTCGCACTGGTACCTAGCTCTAGAATAGGGAAGAGGTCGGTTAAATAATCGCGTAAAACATTACCGGACACTGAAATAGTATCTTTACCATCTTTTATGCGTTCTAGAGTGAATTGTGTAGCTTGTGACGGTGATAAAATTCTAAGATCTAATCCGGTTGTGTCGTGATTTGGTAGGTATGTGTTTACTTTTTTGATCAATTCTGCATCATGTGCTCTGTTGTTATCTAGCCAAAAAACAGTAGGTGTATTGGTTGCACGAGCTCTGCTTACAGCTAATTTTACCCAATCTTGAATCGGTGCATCTTTAACCTGACACATTCTCCATATATCACCTTTTTCAACTTCATGTTCAATAAGTATATTACCTGAACTGTCTACAACGCAAACCTTACCTTTTGATTCTATTTCAAAAGTTTTATCATGCGAGCCGTACTCTTCAGCTTTTTGAGCCATAAGCCCTACATTTGGAACGGTGCCCATTGTAGTTGGGTCAAAAGCACCATGCTTTTTACAGAAATCTATTGTGACTTGGTAAATATCAGCATAAGAACTGTCGGGAATAACCGCTTTAGTATCTTGAAGATTACCTTCTGCGTTCCACATTTGTCCGGAAGTACGGATCATCGCCGGCATTGAGGCATCAATGATTACATGACTTGGTACATGAAGGTTTGTAATGCCTTGGTCAGAATTTACCATCGCTAAATCTGGTTGTTGATCGTAGCAGGTTTTAATATCGGCTTCAATTTCTTTGCGTTTGGCTTCCGGTAACTCTTGTAACTTATTGATAAGGCTTCCAAAGCCATTATTTACATCTATACCAATTTCATCTAAAATTGCGCCATGTTTTTTAAATATATCAGCAAAGAAAACACTTACAACATGACCAAAAATAATAGGATCAGAAACTTTCATCATCGTAGCTTTCATATGTAATGAAAGTAATACGTCTTTATCTTTTGCGTCAGCTATTTGTTCTTTTAAAAATTTCAGTAATGCTTTTTTACTCATTACAGTAGCATCAATAATCTCGCCGGCAAGTAAGGGTAAGTTCTTTTTTAAAAGAAAGGTGCTTTTGTTTTCACCAATAAATTGAATATTTACAGAGTCAGCTTCTTTAATGGTAACCGATTTTTCATTGTGAAAGAAATCACCTTCAGACATTGTGGCTACATGTGTTTTTGAATTGGCGCTCCATGCTCCCATTGAATGAGGATTCTTTTTTGCATAATTTTTAACAGCCTTAGGTGCACGACGATCAGAGTTACCTTCACGTAGAACAGGATTCACCGCACTGCCTTTTATTTTATCGTAACGTGATTTGATAGTTTTTTCTGTATCACCTTCTGGTTCATCAGGATAATCAGGTAGTTTAAAACCTTTTACCTGTAATTCATTTATAGCTGTTTTCAATTGCGGAATAGAGGCGCTGATATTTGGTAGTTTTATAATATTGGCTTCAGGTTTTTTTGCTAATTCGCCTAATTCAACCAATGCATTAGGAACTTGTTGATTGTCAGTTAAAAAATCAGGAAAAGTGGCTAAAATTCTACTAGCTAATGAAATATCTTTAGTTTCAATGTTAATTCCAGAAGTTTTTGTAAAAGCTTTTACAATAGGTAAAAAAGAATGTGTTGCTAAAGCTGGAGCTTCATCAGTTTTTGTATAAACTATCGTAGCTGTTTTTGACATGTATCCGTGTTTTTAATAAGTTAAGTCTCCTTTTTTTTAAAGCCTACAAATTTACAAATTTATAATCGAATTTTTGAAAAGAGATTTTAAAAAATATATAATTTGTATCGAAGATAAAAAATCATAAAAAAAGCATCCGCAAGAGGCGGATGCTTTTAAATATTGTTCTTAATATTAATTTTATCATTAAGGAATTGTGCGCTAAACACTGATTATGAAATTATTAATGAACAATATATTTCTGAATCTAAATAAGCTCATAGTAAATTATCTCTCTCATAGCATACAAAGGGGAAAAATTCATACTTAGATTCTCTTACTTGTAAAAGTACTATATATAAGGATAGATTGGTGTTAATGTCAATTCAACTTACTAACGGCTTCTTAACACTACTTATTAACAATTGTTAATAAGTAACGATTTGTTCATTCTGTAAAAAACTAAAGCCATAATAAAAATTGCTTTCTATTATGGCTTTTAGCTAAACCATTTAATGCAAGTTAGTAACTACCTTAATAATTACATTTGTTATTTAATAAAACAACCCACTTCATTAAATGATTTTTTAAAATATTTTTACAATTCATCAAAATAACAATAACGGATGTCAATCATTAATCTGATTTCATTATATAAATATTTTAAATTTGCTTTTAATCATTTTAATATTTCCAATTATTCATGCTAAATACTTGGCGATACATAATTCTTAAAAACATAAAGAACGTTCTTTTAGAAATTACAATTAATTTCTCATTTAATTAACTTTCAATTTGACCGAAATCTCATCTTCCATTTACTAAACTGTTAATCAGTTATAAATTCTATTTCAAATATAAAGAGTATCTTGAAAAGATGAATAAAAATTAATTAAGAGTTATTAATAAGATATGAATAGCGTTTATAAACAATTGTTAATACAAAAACCCTATTTCTTAATTTGAAATAGGGTTTTTCTATAATGTGAATGGAGGATTAAATTATACTCTCGTCTCTTTAATTCTGGCTTTTTTACCGGTAAGATTTCTGAAATAATAAATTCTTGCTCTTCTAACTTTACCTTTTCTATCCAGTTCAATTTTTTGTATAGCAGGTAAATTAACTGGAAATATACGTTCAACACCAACAGTACCTGACATTTTTTTGATAGTAAAAGTTTCAGTAGAACCAGAACCTCTACGTTGAATTACAACCCCTTTAAAAAATTGGGTACGTTTTTTTTCACCTTCTTTAATTTCATAAAATACTGTAATAGTATCGCCAGCTGAAAAATTAGGAAATTCTTTTTTTGTTACAAATTCGTCTTGAACGAATTTTACTAAATCTTCCATTTTATATATTTTAATGGTTTTTCAAAATACCAACATACACGATTTTCGTCAGAGGTTAATTTTGAGAGCGCAAATATAATAAAAAGTTTTTGAAGAAATTAAAAGAGAGCGTGATTTTTTATGATATTAAATTGGAAATAATAATGCGTTTAATAAATTTTATTTTTATTGCTGGACAAAAGATGAAATTTAAATTTCAAAGTAATTATTCTAACCTCTAACCTCTAACCTCTAACCTCTAACCTCTAACCTCTAATCTTATAGTAATATAATTCAAAATATTATATTTTTTATTTCAACAAATCAGGACGAATAGTTTTAGTTCTTTCTAATGCTTTTTGATTGCGCCATTCCTCAATTTTAGGAAAATTACCCGACAATAATATATCAGGGACTTTATGATCTTTATAGTTCGAAGGTCTTGTATATACCGGAGGCGATAACAAATTGTCTTGAAATGAATCGGTCAAAGCTGAGGTTTCATCGCCTAAAACACCCGGTATTAACCTGATAATACTATCGCATAATACGGCGGCACCTAATTCGCCACCACTTAAAACATAATCACCAATAGAAATTTCTTTAGTTATAAATAATTCACGTACACGGTGGTCTATACCTTTATAATGACCGCATAAAATAATTAGATTTTCTTTTAATGATAAGGTGTTTGCTGTTTGTTGATTGAGAACTTCAGCATCTGGTGTCATAAAGATAATTTCATCATAATTACGTTCTGATTTTAATTGACTGATACATTTATCAATAGGTTCAATCATTATTACCATACCTGCTCCGCCTCCAAACTGAGTATCGTCAATTTTACCATATTTATTAATGGCATATTTTCGTAGATCATGAAAATACACTTCAACTAAACCTTTGTTGATGGCTCTTTTAATGATTGAAAATTCAAAAGGGCTTTTAATCAATTCCGGTAAAACGGTAATAATATCTATTCGCATGGGTCAAAGATACTGGTTTGATTTTTATAGGAGGTTTTTGGGAGTTACGCTTATCGGTTTGTATATGAAGCGTAGTTTTTTGTGTTGCGCCTGCGGCAAAAAACTATGATTTTATATACATTGTTGTCATTTCGTTTTTTATTTTTGGTCCTGTTTGTAGCGTAGGCAAGACATACTCTTTTGCAATTTTTTGGCTTGTGCTGTTGGCATTGAGCGAATTGCAAATGTGTATGGCTTATGCGTTGGC
>CAYXAZ010000082.1:0-13793 GCA_964463085.1 uncultured Flavobacteriaceae bacterium
AGAATAAAATTACTTCGCTAATTCTGCACCATTTATTCCTTAACAGTGCCTTAGTCAAGAAAAGCAACACTTAATTTAATATCATCATAACTTATTTTTTCATTTAAACCCTCAAATATAGCCTTCAAACTGATAGGTTTATCTTTAGGTTGTTTGTCATAAACCTTTTTTACTTTTTCAAGGATAGATTTTTCTGGTTTATAAAAACTTAAATCTTCTTTAGGATAATCTTTACAGATCTTGATAAGATGACTAGAAATAGTCCCGGGCGACAATCCACGCTCGTCTGCAATCTCTTTAATTGACTTTTTTTGTTTTAAATAAGATAAAGTAATGACATAGGTAGACTGTTTTACAGATTTCTTTTCTTTGATTTTCTTTTTATTTTTTTTGATTTCATTGGTATTGGTTATGCCTCCACAGCTTTTAATAAATAATGGAGCAACAGCTTCTAATTCTGATACTGTTTGACTTTGATCAATTTCATTTGAAAGTTCTTGAAAACGAATATCTGCTTTGTGAGCCAAACTATCAACCATTAAAGCCATGTCATTGATACCTTTTAGCTGCAAACTTTCTATATTTTTTAATCGAGATAAAGCAACATAGCCTTGACCTCTTTCAAATGTTTTAGAGAGATCAATTTCGGCTTCATCTAAGGTCATTCCCTGACATTTATGTATGGTTATTGCCCATGCTAACCGCAACGGAAATTGATTAAAGCTTGCCAGTACTTTACTATGATCATCTTGTATGGTCCAATTTTCTTGTTCAACAATAATTACTTTTCCATTTATTATTTTAACTATTGGTGAACCTTCTTCGCTAAAATCTATTACCTTACCTAAGGTACCATTTACATATCCTTTTTCAACATTATTTTTTACAAACATTACTTTAGCTCCAATTTTCAATTCTAGTTTTTCACCTGCTAAAACAGAATTTTTAAGTGTTGCTATGAGTTTGATATTACCTTTGGTTGAAGCTTTAAATATTTTCGTTTTTCCTTCTAATGTTGATAGATGTTGGGCGTTTAGAGTGTCAACATCATAATTATGGGTAAATAATTTAGTGGGATTCTCTTTGTTCTCCAGTTTATTTTTTGCAGTAGTTTTTAGCAGGTCTAAACTGTTTTTAGAAATTTCCCCTGCCCTTATTTCATTGAGAATATGATTTAAACTGGTATCACTTTGTCTGTATTGTTCAGTTAAATAGCACACTTTTAAATTGGCATTTACCCAAGCTTCAGACATAAAAGAAAATTTATCTTTACTTTTCTCTCCCGATTTACCAATAGGAGGTAATTGAAAAAAATCACCACTTAAAACAATTTGAATACCACCAAAGGGCTTATTGTTATTTTTAAAATATTGCAGCACCATATTGACTAAATTCAGCTGATTTTTATGCAGCATTGATATTTCATCAATAATTAAAATTTTAGCTTTTTCAAGATGTTTTTTTAGATATTTTTTGGTTTTCATTGTCACCAAATTACCTTGTGTAAGGTGTTCTTTTACGCCTATGCCTGCCCATGAATGTATAGTCATACCATTCATATGTGTAGCGGCAATGCCAGTTGAAGCTGTAATGGCTACAGGTACTTTTCTAACTTTTAAATAATTGATATATTGATTGATAACATAGGTTTTACCTGTACCGGCAGAACCCGTTAAAAAAACATTTTTACCTGATTTTAATATGACTAAGGCCTTTTCTTGTTGCATAGTGTGAAGATAAGAAAAATAGGTAATGGTTTATATAAAGTTATGCTTTATAAGTTTTGGCTTTGAGCCAGTATTATGTGACGTTTTTCCTAAACTGGATTATACCAAAAAGGGCAAGAATAAATTCAGCAAATAATCCAATTACAAATGCAGTAGATGGCAACCCGTCTACAAGCAAACTTATAGTTCTGCCTAAAGCCAAACTTGCCATAAACACAATATTTATAATTGTTGCTGTTTGCCAGAATTTAGGTTTAATAATTCCTAAAAACCAAATAATTGAAATTCCTAAATACAAACACATAATCGCTCTGAAAACATTTGTCAAATCGATTGTGTCAACATTAAAATCAAATAGTTTAGGTAAAGTAAAAGCAGGAAATAAGCCATAAACAAAAGCAGTAGGAACTACAATAATTAAAGAGATTAATAAATGTAAATTTCTGAATTTCAGATATTTATTGGTTTGCATTTCATTTATCTTTGTATTCCATATCCCAGAGTAGCATTACCTAAACATACAAATATATCAAACTGGTGATATTTCTTAAATATTTAAAAAAGTAAAATTCTTCATTTAGCTGCCTATCTGAAAATAGTTTGTTTTCTATCCGGGCCAACCGAAACAATCTTAATTGGGATTTCTAACTCTTTTTCGATGAAATCAATATAAGTAATTAGATTTTCAGGAAGTTGTTCAGCAGATTCCATTTGGGTTAGATCCTCTTGCCACCCTTTAAATTCAGTATATTTTACACTTACATTTTCCGGGTCGATATTATAAGGAAAATGATTTATTTCGTTGCCTTTATACATATAAGAAGTACAAACTTTTAGGGTATCAAAACCTGATAAGACATCACCTTTCATCATATTCAATTGAGTAACACCATTTACTTGAACAGCATATTTTAAAGCCACTAAATCTAACCATCCACAACGGCGTGGTCTTCCTGTAGTTGCACCAAATTCATGTCCTACTTTTGCCATTGTTGCACCATCTTCATCAAAAAGTTCAGTAGGGAAAGGGCCAGAACCAACACGTGTAGTATAGGCTTTAAATATACCGAATACCTCACCAATTTTGTTCGGAGCAACTCCTAAACCCGTACAGGCTCCGGCAGCAGTAGTATTTGAGGATGTTACAAACGGATAAGTACCAAAATCAATATCTAAAAGTGATCCTTGTGCACCTTCAGCTAAAATAGTTTTATTATTTTTAATTGCTTGGTTTAAATACTCTTCACTATCAATAAACGATAATTGTCTAAGTCTGTCAACTGCTTTAAAAAACGCTGTTTCTAATTCAACAATATCATATTGAATATCAACATCAAAAAAAGCTATCATTTTTAAATGCTTTTTTGTCAATGCCTGATATTTTTCTTTCCAGTTAGAGAGTTCTAGATCGCCAACTCTCATTCCGTTTCTGCCGGTTTTATCCATATATGTTGGACCTATTCCTTTTAAGGTAGAGCCTATTTTAGCTTTTCCTTTTGAAATTTCTGAGGCAGCATCTAGTAAACGATGTGTAGGTAAAATTAAATGCGCTTTACGTGAGATGAGAAGTTTTGATTTAAAATCAATATTATATGCTGATAAATTATCTAACTCTTTTTCAAATATTACAGGATCAATTACTACCCCATTACCTACTATATTAATAGCAGTTTCATGAAAAATACCTGAAGGAATAGTGTGCAAGACATGTTTATTTCCATCAAAAATCAATGTATGTCCTGCATTTGGACCACCTTGAAAGCGAGCTATAATATCATAATTTTTTGTGAGTACATCTACAATTTTCCCTTTACCTTCATCTCCCCATTGTAAACCTAGTAATAAATCAACCATTAATAATTTTTTAAATTTTAGTTTTTTATTATTTTAAAGACTCATTTATGAATCTTTAGTTGTTTTTTTTTGTCCGTAAAAATATAATGAGTGTTTTTGAACAGTAATATCAAAAACTTCTTCAATTGTTCTTTTAATGAGTTGAATTCTTGGATCACAAAATTCAATAACTTCACCAGTATCAGTTAAAATAATATGATCATGTTGTTTATTAAAATACGATTTTTCATAATGTGATTGATTTTGACCAAATTGATGGCGTCTTACCAAACCGCATTCTAATAATAATTCTATTGTGTTATAAAGCGTTGCACGACTTACACGATAATTTTTATTTTTCATATCAATATATAATGACTCAATATCGAAATGATCGTTATGGTCATATATTTCTTGAAGAATAGCATACCGTTCAGGTGTTTTTCTATGATTATTAATTTCAAGAAATTTTGTAAAAACATTTTTTACGATCTCCTGATTTTTAGAATTTTCCGTACCCATTATCAATAACTAATTGTGACACAAATTTACATTTAAAATAGAAATTTTAGTTACCTGTTTACTAAAACAATTAACAACTTTTAAACAACTTAGAACTTTTATTTATTTAATCTTAAAACCTTATCAATACCTTCTACTTTATTAAGTCGACCTATTAATTTTTTAAGTTGATCATTATTTTTTATTCCAACAATAATCTTTCCTTCAAAAACCCCTTCTTCACTAGAGATATTTAGGCTGTGTATACTTACATGCATATTGTTAGAAATAATTTGTGTGACCCTATTAACCAACCCTTCATTATCTATGCCCGTAAGCTTGAGTAATACTTTGAACTCTTGTTGTGATGAATCTATCCATTTTGCAGTCATAATTCTATAAGCAAACTGTGACTGCATACTTATTGCATTGGGGCAATTCTGTTTGTGAATTTTAATTCCATCAGAAACTGTTACAAAACCAAATACTTTGTCTCCGGGAATAGGGCTACAACATTGAGCTAATTTATAATCTAATTTTTCTTCATCTTTACCAAAAACAAGTAAATCATATTTATTAGTAACTTCATCATTCTTTATTGCTAATTCATCATTTTTATTTCTCTTGATCCTATTTCTAAAAAAACTATAAAAAGCATTACTTCTTTGACTTACAAAATTTTTAAGTTGTTGATTGTCAATTGAACCATTACCAAATCTATAAAACAGATCATGGCTTGTTTTTAGTTTAAAATGACTGACTAATTCATTAATTGTTTTTTCATTAAGCGTTATTTTTAAATGCCTTAGTTTCCGTCCAAGTACTTCTTTTCCGTCATTTGCTATTTGCTTTTGCTCTTCTTTAAGAATTGTCTTAATTTTTGATTTAGCCCGAGCTGTTTTTACAATATCTAACCAGCTTAATTTGGGTTTTTGAGCATTGGATGTAATGATTTCAACTTGATCACCACTTTTAAGTTCAAAGCCTAAAGGAACTAATTTACCGTTGACTCTGGCACCTCTACATTTCATACCTACTTCGGTATGTATAGCAAAAGCAAAATCTATGGGTGTTGAACCTTTAGGAAGTGATTTTATATCACCATTAGGTGTAAAAATATAAATCTCTTTAGCATATAAATTAAGTTTAAACTGTTCAACAAAATCTACAGCATTTACATCAGGATTTTCCAGCGTTTCTTTGAGTTTATTTAGCCAATTTTCTAAGCCGCTTTCAGATTCGCCACTGTGTTTATATTTAAAATGTGCTGCATACCCTTTTTCAGCAATTTCATCCATTCTTTCTGAGCGAATTTGAACTTCAATCCACCTGCCTTTGGGTCCCATTACAGTGATATGTAATGATTCATATCCGGTTGATTTTGGCTGGGAAATCCAGTCCCTTAATCGGTTGGGATTCGGATTAAAACTATCAGTAACTATAGAGTAGATCTTCCAGGCATTGAACTTTTCTTGAGATAGTTCTGAACTGTAAATAATACGAATGGCAAATTTGTCATATACTTCATCAAAAGTGACATTTTGATTACGCATTTTCCTCCTTATGGAATAAATAGATTTGGGCCTTCCTTTAATTGCATAACTAAAATTTTCTTTATTTAAGGAAGTTTTTATACTGTTAGCAAATTCTTTTATATACTTATTTTGTTCTTCTTTACTTTCTTTTATTTTGGCAAGAATATCATTGTAAACTTCTGGTTCAGTATATTTTAATCCTAGGTCTTCTAATTCGCTCTTTATATTATATAAACCTAATCTATGTGCCAGAGGCGCATATATATATAATGTTTCTGAAGCAATTTTCACTTGCTTATGTTGTGGCATAGCCTCCATAGTTTGCATATTGTGCAAACGGTCAGCAATTTTTATCAAAATAACTCTTACATCATCATTTAATGTTAAGAGCATCTTTCTAAAATTTTCAGCTTGAATAGATATTTTTTGATCGCTTTTTAATCTTGAAATTTTTGTAAGACCATTGACAATTCTAGCCACAGTTTCTCCGAAAAGCCTTTCAATGTCTTCAAAGGTATAATCATCAGAATCTTCAACAACATCATGCAATAATGCGCACATTATAGAGGTAGCACCTAGTCCAATTTCATTTGCAACAATTTTTGCAACCGCAATAGGATGAAAAATATAGGGTTCTCCAGATTTTCTTCGTTGGTTTTTATGAGCATCAACAGCAGTTTCAAATGCTTTGCGTATTTGTAGCTTATCCTTTTTTGAAAGTGTCTGATAAGTAATGCGCAACATAGCTCTATAGCGCTTAGCTATTTCTTTATTTTCTTCTTCTATTGTTGCAACGTATGCCATAGTTTAAAAATAGCTTAAAGATTTTTACTGAACAAACCTTATGTTTGTTTTTTTAGAGTGAGGGTTTAAACCCTCACTAAAATTTAAGAATTTAAATTTTGTATACGCTGTAATAATGTAGGATGCGAATAATGCATAAATACATATGCTTTATGAGGCGTCAAATTACTCAAGCTATTTTTTGATAGTTTTTTTAAAGAAGCAATTAATGGAGTTGCTCCAAAATTGGTTTTGGCATAATTATCAGCCTGATATTCAAATTTTCTGGAGACATAGTTCATTATCAATCCTGTAATTTCAGAAATAGGTGTATATAGTACGCCAAAAGCAATCAAACCGATGTGAAAACAGGGTTTTGTAACGGATAAAGCATTAGAGAGTAACTCATTATCAATAAAAAATGAAAAAATATATAGCGTCAATCCTGTTAATAATATGGATGAAACAATATTAAAAATAACATGCTTTTTTTTATAATGCCCTACTTCATGTGCTAATACCGCAACAATTTCATCGGTTTCTAAATCGTTAATGAGTGTGTCGTATAATACAATTCTTTTCTTTTTTCCAAAACCGGTAAAATAGGCATTCGCTTTGGTAGATCGTTTGGAGCCATCAATCACAAAAATCTTATCAAGGTTAAAGCCTACTTTTTTAGCAAAAGTTTCTAATTGGGTTTTGAGTTCACCTTCTGGCAAGGGAGTTTGCTTGTTAAATAGGGGAACAATTAACGATGAATAGAAGAGGGTCATAAATATAGAAAAAGCGGCTATGAAAATCCATGTATAGATCCAAAAATTTTTACCTGTTTGTTGATAAAACCAAACAATGAGTGCTAATATACTTCCACCAAGAAGTATCATTAATAACCACCCTTTTATTTTATCTATAAAAAACAATGTTTTAGTAGATTTATTGAATCCGTATTTTTCTTCAATTACAAAAGTTTGATAATAAGAGAAAGGTGTCGTCAAAATATCACTACCTAACATAATAATACCAAAAAAGATAAGAGTTACCACAATTTGATTGTTACTTAAACTTTTCGCGAGTTCATCAACATAAGCAAATCCTTCAAAAAAGAAAAATGCTAGTGTTAAGAGGAATACAAAAATTGAAGTAATAGTAGAGAATTTAAAATTTTCTTTTTTATAATCTTGTGACTTATAATACTCTTTATCTTCATATACATCTTCTAAAATCACAGGAATTTCATCGTCAAAATGTTTTGAGTTTAAATAGTCTAAGTATTTATCGACTAAAAAATTAATTGTTAAGATTGCGATGATGATATAAAATAAAAGTTGTGGAGTCATTTTTTTAAAATTCGTTTTGCAAATCTATATTTCTTTTTCCAATATGTATTATCTAATTTAGATTTAATGATACCTTTTGAGGTTGAACTGTGCATAAATGTATTATTTCCAATAAAAACACCAACATGTCGATATCTTTTTGAAGGTCTGAAAAATACTAGATCACCTAGTTTTAATTTATTTTTAGAAATTTTTCTACCTAATTTACCCATTTCTGCAGTAGTTCTGGGCAACTGAATATTAAAAGCATTACTATAAACTGTTTGTACAAAACCGGAACAATCAAAACCTCTTTTGTCAGTACCACCATACTTGTATTTTATGCCTTTATAATGTTGATATTGAGTTTCGAGTTTGTCTTTAGTAGTTCTGGTAGATGATGCTCTTTTAGATGCACCGCAACTACTCATTAATATAAGTAATATCAAACTAAAAAGTAGTCCTGTTTTTTTCATCGTTTATTTAAAATTACGCTGTCTTTTGGCTTCAAAAATAAGAATTGCAGCTGAAACGGATAGATTTAAAGAATCTATTTGACCTTGCATAGGGATAATAATGTTTTGTGTTGAATTTTGCAGCCAAAGATCGCTTAATCCCGTGGCTTCTGTACCAACTACAATAGCTGTAGGTGTAGTAAAATTTTGCACATTATAATTAGAGGAAGCTTGTAATGCGGCACAATATATCGCGATTTTCTTTTCTTTTAAAAAGGATAAAATTTCTGAGGTACTGCCCGTAGCAATCTGATTTGTAAACACACACCCAACACTAGACCTAATAATATTAGGATTATATATATCTGTTTTAGGATTAGCAATAAATACTGCGTCAACATTAGCGGCATCTGCGGTTCTCAATAAAGCACCAATATTACCGGGTTTTTCGGGTGCTTCGGCTACTAATATTAAGGGATTCTTATTTTTCAATGTGATGTTTTTTATAGCTAACTCTTTACTCTCTGCAATAGCAATAACACCTTCAGTAGAATCTCTTTGTGCAATTTTTTGATAGATCAAGGTGTCTATTTTTATAATTTCAACTGAATCGTCAATAAAAGAATCTAATTCATTTTCATTAAAAATAGTATCACAAAATAGCAGTTTGTTAAGTGTGTAGTTTCCTTTTAATGCCAGTGCGATTTCACGCTTACCTTCAATAATAAAAAGACCTGACTTTTTTCTAGTTCTAGATTTTTCTTGAAGTTGTAAAATTTCCTTTATTAAAGAATTTTGTATGCTTGTAATTTCTTTATACACAGTGAAAGTTTGTCAAAAATATAAAAAGCTTTCGATATGCACTAAATTCCAAACTAGAACCTTTGGAATTTGTTATTTGAGTTTTTATTGGTCTCAAATGTAGTTAAAACTATGTACTTTAGTGCATTTCGCTTTAACTTCTAAAAATTTTGATACGAATTTCACAGATTTACACGGATTTTCTCCCGAAGATTGCGCAGATTTCTTTGTATCCTCTGTACTCTCTGTAGTTAAACAGATACGAATTGTCATGAATTAATTACAGTAATTTCACAAAGCAGACTTTCAGTCTGCCAACCAGACCTATGGACTGGAAGTCCATAGTGGTTTATTTTTTTACATACTTATCCATATACCGCTTATATAATTTGGTTTGATGTGTTTCTAAACTTATAGCTCTACCATCAATAAAGGCATGAGTTAGCTTATTTGTACGCATATCTAATGCATCACCTTCACTAATAAATAAAGTGGCACTTTTACCAACTTCTAAGGTTCCATAATTATCATCAATGCCTAAAATTTTTGCGGTATTAAATGTAATGAGTTGTAATGCTTTTTCCCTATCTAATCCTTGTCCAACTACTTGACCTGCATAAAAAGGTAAATTACGACTGTTCATCCGTTCCATACCACCACTATTTTCTAGTCCGACAAGAATACCATTATCAGTTAAAATTTTAGGTAATTTGTAGGGTAGATCATAATCATCATCATTGCTAAATGGTAAACTGTGTGTACGTTGTATCAATACCGGCACATTGTATTTTTTTAATACAGCAATGGTTTTATCGGCTTGATAAGCGCCAACCAATACAATATGTTTCACACCAATTTCTTTCATAGAACTAATGGCATCGGTAATTTCTCTTGCTGCATTTGCATGAATGTATAATTTTTGTTTACCACTAAAAAGTTCTTGAGTGGCTTCAAAAGGTAAATGTCTATTATTTTTAGTACCAGAACCGTACGCTTTTGCTTCTTGCATAAAGTTCTTGATCTTATTTACTTGTTTTGTATAGTCTTTATTTGGGCTAAAACCTCTGGGCTCACCTAACCACCATTTACCTTGTTTAAAAGAATTTGGCCAATTTAAATGAATACCATCATCAATTTTTATTGCTGCATCTTCCCAATTCCAAGCATCTAATTGTACTACGGATGAAGTCCCGGAAATAGTACCACCTCTTGGTGTAACTTGTGCCAATAATACACCATTTGGTCGTAAGCTTTCAACAATTTTTGACTCGGCATTATAAGCAATTAAGCTTCTAATATGCGGAATCATTTCGCCTATTTCATCTTGATCTATGGTTGCTCGAACTGCACTGATCTCACCCAAGCCTAAGGTAGAATTAGGTATGATAAATCCGGGATATACATGTTTACCTTCAGCGTTAATTACTTTTCCTTTAGATTGTACTCCAGCAGCAGCCACGGTTGTTAGTTTTCCATTTTCAAAAATGAGAACACTATTTTCGATAATTTTCCCATTACCGAGATGAGCGATTGCTCCTATAATGGTTATTGCTTCTTGTTGTTTAGGAGCTGGAGTTTGTTGTGCTGTTATAGCTTCAATCATAAATAACAGTAAACTTATTGCGATATATGTAATTTTTTTGTTCATGTTGTATTTTTAATATAATTTTTTCTGTAAACTTTTACCTTTAATAATCAACTGAATCACAGTGTAATTCTTTTTTTACATGCTTTTTGGGAGCTTGCGTTGGCGCTCCTTTACTTTTTTCCTTAAGCATCATATTGATCAATTGGTTTCGTTCTTTTTTAATGGCTTTTCGTTTTTGTTTATCCTTTTCAATATCAAAATATACTTTTCCATCAATCAAGGTTTTTTCCGCTTTAGCATAAACAGACAATGGATGATCGCTCCACAACACCAAATCAGCATCTTTGCCAACTTTTATACTGCCAACTCTATCATCTATATGCAATAGTTTAGCAGGATTTAAAGTGACAAATTTCCAGGCATCTTCTTCTGATACATTGCCATATTTAACAGACTTAGCAGCTTCCTGATTTAGACGTCTTGACATTTCTCTACTATCAGAATTGATAGCAGTGACTACACCGACACTATGCATGATTGCAGCATTATATGGAATAGCATCATTAACTTCATATTTGTATGCCCACCAGTCTGAAAACGTTGAACCGCCTACACCATGTGCTTTCATTTTATCGGCAACTTTATAACCTTCTAAAATATGAGTGAATGTATTGATATTGAAATCAAACTTTTCTGCAACTTTCATTAACATATTTATTTCACTTTGTACATAAGAGTGGCAAGAAATAAAACGTTCTTTATTTAAAATTTCTGCCAAGACCTCCATCTCTATATCTTTTCTATAGGGTTTGCCATTCTTTTTAAGTGCATCATATTCTTTTGCTCTTTGAAAATAATCCATATAGACCTGTTCAACACCCATTCTAGTTTGAGGAAAACGAATTGTTTGTGCGCTTCCCCAGTTTGATTGTTTTACATTTTCACCCAAGGCAAACTTTATAAATTTTGGAGAATTGCTATAGATCATATTATCACCAATTTCGCCCCATTTTAATTTTATGATAGCTGATCTGCCTCCAATAGGGTTTGCTGAACCATGTAAGATTTGACTAGTAGTTACGCCACCGGCTAAATTTCTATAAATATTTATGTCTTCACTGTCAATATTGTCTTCTATGGTTACTTCAGCAGAAGAATTATGCCCGGCTTCATTAATAGAAGCTGCTGCAATATGTGAATGTTCATCAACAATACCTGAAGTTAAATGTTTACCGGTCGCATCAACAATTTTAGCTTTTTTATCAGATAAATTTGTACCAACCTTTGCAATTTTTCCGTTTTTAACAAGGACATCAGTATTTTTTAGAATACCATCTTTTTCATTGGTCCAAACAGTAGCATTTTTAAAAAGAATGGTTTCTTGTTTAGGCTTTTCTTTAAAGCCATATCCTATATTAGGAAATGTAATTGGCAGAATTGTTAGAGTATCTTTATTGTCCTTATCGGTTTTTTCATCATCTTTCTTGTCAGCTATTTTTTTAATGGCTGTCCAGTTTACCGTATTTCCATTTAGTAGGATGGCTTCACCGCTTATATTATCTGAATCTGATGAAACTTTTGCATTTAACCTTTTAGGCTTGTCATCTTCAATTAGTATAATACTAAGCCAATCATCACTATAATGAATCTTAGAGTTGATCTTTACGGTATCTTTTTTAACTTTTATATTGAGTTTAGCAGGTTTACCATTAATCGTTAAATCATAATTATTTCCTGCTAAAGAAAGGGTGTAATCTCCTCTAATATCTTTAATATTCATATCATTGATGATATTTTTTGAGCCTTGAATCCAGTTTTCATGCAAAGTAGTTTTCTTGTCAAAAATATCGCCGGAAGTAATTAAAAAATTAGCAAGCATTCCCTTTTTAAGAGAACCGATTTGATTACTTTTTCTCAAAATCTGAGCCGGAACTGTAGTCAATGCTTCTAATGCTTTTGTTTTATCCAATCCATACTCAATTGCTTTTTGTAAATTTTTATTAAAATCATTCAGCGATTTTAAATGATGCGTAGTAAATGAAAATGAGACTCCGTTTTTAGCAAGCACGCCTGGGTTAGAAGGCGCTTGATTCCAGTATCGCATAGCTGACAGATTTACATAATCGGCCTGAAAAGGATTTTCAACATCATAAGCCTTAGGAAAGTTTACCGGTAGTATAAAAGTAGCATTGGTATTTTTTATTTCATTAATTAATTGATATTCATTTCCTTTTCCTACAATGGTGTATTGAATGTTAAATAGATCACCAATTTTATCAGCTCGTAAGGCATTCACTTTATCATTGGCATAAAAAATTTGTGCTAAATTTTTATTAGTATTCAATGCTTCAAGTGACATATCTTTTGTAGATACATTCCCTTTTGCATACCAATCAGCATCGTAATAAACTTGTCGTAACAAAGCCATGGCTCCCATTAAAGATGTAGGATATCCTTGATTGGAAACTTTACTTTTGGTAAATGATAAATATTGAGCTGATGTATCATCTAATAATCTGTCAGCATTTGTTCCATCAGCTTTTAAGGTTACTAAAAGTCCGGCACCTCTGATAATACCATCTTGAAGATGTGTATTTACAATACCGAAGCCTGCTTTACGTAATTCGATGGCTTTTTTATTATCATATTTAAATTTATCGACAGCATTTGTTTCCGGACGGATATGTTCATTCCAATAATATCCTTTGCGTTTAGAATCGTATTGAGGTTTTTGTCTAAATCTGACACTTTTAGATTTAGGAATTGCAATTCCGAAATTGGAATATACATCTATAAAGGATGGATAGATACTCTTTCCGTCAAGATTAATTACAGTTGTGTTTTTAGGAATACTAACACTAATACCTGCATTGACAACTTTACCCTCTTTAATAAGCATAGTACCTTTCTCAATAATTTGAGTAGGTGTAATATAAATTTTTGCATTGGTAAAAGCAGTATAATTTGTGTTCTTGCTTTTTACGCCGTCATTTTTAGGAAAATACTCTTGTGCAGATATATTAATGAAACTGAAAAGTGTACATAAAAATAGTATCCTCAAATAAAGTTTTGAGTTTTTGTAGATCATGGTTAGATGAATTGAGTTAAGAAAAGCTAAAGTTATTATTATTAATGATATAGTATCGTGTAAATCAATAATATTAACATTTCTTTAAGAATTTTTGTTGTTTCGCAGAGATATACCCAAACCACACAGCCTTTCGGTTTTTTGACTCGTTCTTTCTCCCTTTAAA
>CAYXAZ010000083.1:0-13651 GCA_964463085.1 uncultured Flavobacteriaceae bacterium
ATATTACTTGTTGAACGATAATTCTGTTCTAATTTAAAGGTTTTTACTTCGTCATAATCTCTTTGAAAATTAAGTATATTCTGAATATTTGCACCTCTAAATGCATAAATACTTTGTGAATCGTCACCTACCACACAAATATTTTGGAACCTGTCAGCCAATGCTCTAACGATTAAATATTGTGAATGATTGGTATCTTGATACTCATCGACTAAAATATATCTAAACCTGTCTTGATATTTTGCCAATACTTCCGGAAAACGTGTCAACAACTCATTGGTTCTCAATAATAGATCATCAAAATCCATTGCTCCGGCTTTAAAACAACGTTCTACATATTGACGATATATCTCTCCTACTTTAGGGCGACTAGCCATTTTATCAGCTTCAATCAAATCAGAATTACTATAATATGCTTTTACAGTAATTAAGCTATTCTTAAAAGATGAAATACGACTCAAAACCTGCTTGGGCTTATACCTGTCTTTATCTAATTGCATTTCTTTAATGATTGAGGTTAACAATCGTACAGAATCTTGCGTGTCGTAAATTGTAAAGTTTGAAGGATAACCTAATTTATTGGCTTCAGAACGTAGAATTCTGGCAAATACTGAGTGAAAAGTACCCATCCATAAATTTTTGGCTTCACTCTTACCAACCATTTGAGCAATTCTCTTTTTCATTTCGCGAGCTGCTTTATTGGTAAAAGTCAATGCTAAAATGCTAAAAGCATCTACACCTTGATTCATTAAATGAGCTATGCGATAAGTTAAAACTCTGGTTTTACCTGAGCCTGCACCCGCAATAATAAGCATAGGTCCGTCTTTATGTAAAACGGCCTTTTTTTGAACTTCATTTAATTGGTCTAGGTAATTATTCACTAACAAGTTTTTTAGAATTTCAAAAATACAATGCTTGTTGTATTGAAACAATAAATTTATTTGTTTTTTATGCACAAAAAAATTATGAGAAATTAAATACAAAAGTTAACTTTGAAATTCTAAAATCATCCTTTAATGAATACTACAAAAATTCTAGAACTTTTAAGCTATACCATTCCTACTATTGTTACTGGTATCATTGCTTACTATTTTTTTAAACTACACACTAAAAATGAAAATAGCCGACGTAATTTTTTACTCCGTAAAGAAAAGCAAAGTGTTGCTTTACCATTACGCTTACAAGCTTATGAACGTATGTCTTTATTTTTAGAACGCCTTTCGCCTTCAAATTTGTTAGTTAGAGTTCCTCCTACAGGTAATGACAAGCCTGCATACTTTAAAAAATTATTGACAACCGTTGAAAAAGAGTTTGAACATAATTTAGCACAGCAGATCTATGTAACAGATCAGTGTTGGAATGTTATAAAAACTGCAAAAAATTCGACTATCAACATTATTAGAGATACGATGTTAGAAGGTGAAATAAAAGATGCCAGAGCTATGCGCAAAGTCATTATAGAAAGAATGGCGGAAAATGAGTCTCCATCAAATACTGCTTTGACTTTTATTAAAAACGAAGTGCATAAAATATTTTAAAATACAAAATTTCTTGTCCCGAACGGTCGGGATTGTATTTTACCTCACCCGGAACTGCGAAAAGCAGTTCCGACCTCTCCCAAGGAGAGGTAAATCGGAAACCCCGACGCAAAGCGTCGAGGAATTCTTTAGATTAAACCATGAAAACACAATTATTTACATTCATATTAACATTGTGTTTCTCTTTAGCAATTGCTCAAAGAGCAACTCCTGATATTATTGAAACTGATAAAGGTTCAATTACTATTCAACCAATTTTACACGGTACATTGGTATTACAATGGAATGGTAAAACAATTTATGTAGATCCTTATGGAGGTGCTGAAGCTTTTAAAGAGATTGACGCTCCTGACCTTATTTTAATAACCGATATACATGGCGACCATACCAATTTAAAAACTTTAAAAGAGTTGGATACTAAAAATGCAACATTTATTGTCCCATCTGCTGTTGCAGATATGCTTAAACAAGACTTTGAAAAGCAAATTATCGTTATAAAAAATGGTGGTATGTCTTCTCAAAATGATATTTTTATCAGCGCTTTACCAATGTACAATCTACCGGAGAATACTAATTCAAAACACCCAAGAGGTAGAGGCAATGGATATCTTTTAAACCTTGGCGGAAAAAATATTTATATAAGTGGTGATACTGAAGATATTAATGAAATGCGTAATTTACGGAAAATTGATATCGCTTTTGTGTGTATGAACTTACCTTATACTATGGATATCAATCAAGCTGCTGATGCCGTATTAGATTTTAAACCAAAAATTGTATACCCGTATCATTATAGAGGGAAACCAACTATGAGTGATACCAAAGCATTTAAAAAATTGGTAAATACAAAGAACTCTAAAATTGAGGTACGATTACGGAATTGGTATCCTAATTAATTTATAAATTATATAAGATATATATAGTTAATATTAACTATATTCCTACGTTGTGCATAATTTGAGAAAACTCACGAAATGAAAAAAATAGTCGGAATTTTATTGATAATTTTCTTTTTGACTTCCTGCAAGAATTCACAGAAAACAAAAGCGGAAAATGAGTCTAAATCTGAAAAGACAATCACTCAATCAGAATTAATAAAATCGGAATCAAATCAAACCGAACTGATTACTCAAAAAATACTTGACCTACCTAAACTTCAATGGATTTATCATCCTGAATTGAAAGAGAGATTACCTGTGAAAGTATTGGAAACGGAACTGATTAAAAAAAACTTTAATCTTAATAAGTTCGGGCAAAAAGTTAGAATACTTTCCCTTTCGGAATTAGAAAAAGAAGGAATTAAAGACTATGTAATAATTGACAAAATAGAAATCAGAAAAGACACGACTGATTTTAAACTATCTTATAAAATAGAAGGTGCTGGTTGCAGTGGAAAATTTTTGAAAGAAAATAGAGTATGGAAAATTCTTGACTATTCTGTTTGGGAAAATTAAAAACTATGCACAACACGGTATAAAATTAATAATTTTGGTTTGTGTATAAATTCAATGGTAATTGTTTATTTAGCAACGGATTTTCCTAACGGAAAATCAGCCGCTTGCATATGCAATTACTAATCTTATACCAAACGTTAGCAAATATTAAAAAACAATGAATAAAATCAAATCCATATTAAGCCTATTTATACTAATCTTAGTACTTATGGGCTGCCAAAAACCTGTGAATATTGAAGGGTATCTAACTGAACAACATCATAATGGTAAACTTAATGGTAACGTATTAGTAATTCAAAAAGGAAAAATTCTTTATGAAAATTCTTTTGGATATTCTAATGGTTCAAAAGAGACATTATTGACGAAAGAATATCAATTTGGGATAGGTTCGATTTATAAAGAATTTCCTGCGGTTGCTATCATGCAACTTAAAGAAAAAGGATTATTAAATTTAAATGACAGCCTCTCAATTTATATCACTAATTTACCAATTTGGTCACAGAAAATATTAATAAAAAATTTACTTCAGTATTCATCTGGATTGCCAATGATTCGTTGGGATGAATATTTTGGAAAAGGTAAAACCATAAATGATACAACAATTTTAAATGACTTACTCAATATAAGAAAACTTGAATTTGAACCAGGAACAAATTATTTATACTCTAATAACAGTCCGTTTTTATTAAAAATGATTGTAGAGAAAATTTCCCAACAATCATTTTCTCAATATGTTACTGAAAATATATTTCCAGTGGCTGATTTATTCAATACGAGTATAAAAAAGGAATTTCCGTATATGGATAAAACCAATATGGCTATTCCTTTTAATAGTGATTTTAAGGAAGATGAATATAGCTTGAACGTTTCAGGTATGCTTTTTACCACGACTACTCAAGATTTAAGTAATTGGTTTGTTAAGCTGAATTCCCCCAATATCCTCAAGAAGAAATCTGTAAAGTTCCTGTCTGAAAAAGTAAAAGATAATAATAAATATGAATCACCATTGGGTCAAGTAATATGGGAAAATGATGACTTAATTGAACATACTCATCACGGTTCAATGGCTAATTACGAATGTATTGTTAGATATTTTAAAAAAGAAAAAATAATCATTACGATTTTGACAAATCAAAAAAACAGTAATGTTTATGAACTATCTAATAATATCTATAAATTAATAAAAGATAAACCGTAAATTTAAAAGAAACATTTGCTAACAATGTGTATGAAATCATAGTTTTTTGCCGCAGGCGCAACACAAAAAACTACGCTTCATACACTAGACGTTAGCATTAATTAGGTATGATAAAGGGACATAGTTTACACTTTTTAGGTTGTAATTTGAGATAAAAATCAAATTACTATGCCTTGGAAAGAAACGACAACTATGGAACAAAAAATTGAATTTATTTGTGAATGGAGAACTGGAAAGTATACCATCACAGAATTATGTAAAGCTTTTGAAATCTCAAGACCAACAGCTTATAAGTTAATTGACAGGTTTGAAAAACAAGGTTATCAAGGTCTAAAAGAGCAATCAAGAACTCCTAGAAAACATCCAAATGAAACAAAAGAGAATATAACTAAAGGTATTCTTAAATTAAAGAAAAAACATTCACTATGGGGTGCCAAAAAAATAAAGAAGCTATTGCTTAACGATTTCTCAAAAGAAGAGATCCCATCTGTGGTCACCGTTCATAATATCCTTAAGAGAAATGGATTAGTGTGCCCTCAAAAGAGGTTAAGAAGAGTAAAGCCAGTATACCCTATTTTTGACCCAAAAGAGTGTAATGAAGTATGGAGTGCTGACTACAAAGGAAAGTTCTTGATGGGTAATAAAATCTATTGTCATCCACTAACCATTGCCGACTCTAAAAGTCGATTTTTATTCACGGCAAAAGGTCATTATCATGAAACTTTAAAGCTTGCTAAAGCTGAATTCACAAAGGTTTTTAGAAAGTTTGGTATTCCAAAACAACTCCATACAGACAATGGAAGTCCCTTTGGTTCTGTTCGTGCCATTCAACGATTTACACGACTCTCTTATTGGTTTATTGAACTGGGCATTATGCCCGTATTTTCTGACCCTGCTCATCCCGAACAAAACGGACGACACGAACGGATGCATCGAGATTTAAAGGCGGCTTGTTAAACCCTCAGCTTACGACTTAAAAGCGCAACAACGTAGATTAAATCACTTCGTAAAGGAATATAATAATATAAGACCACATGAAGATTTAGACATGGAAACACCTGCTTCAATGCACAGTTTTTCTACCAGACCTTTTCCTGAAAGAATACCTCATTTTGATTATGAGTCTAACTATAAAGTTTTAAAAGTAACTCAGAATGGTGCTATTAGATGGAAGTCTTATTACTGGGTATATTTAACAGCTGCATTAAAAGGTAAATATGTAGGTATTCTAGATTTAGGTAATGGAATTTGGAAAGTATTTTATAGAAACGTATTTTTAGGTTTCTTTAACGAAAATGAATTAAGAAATAAAGAATCATCAACAAGGTTAGAGACCAATTTAGTGTAAAGTCTAATCTTTAACTTGTGTAAACTATGTATCTTAACGAACATTAAAGAAATTAGATATTGAAAGAACAATACAAAATAGAATTCATATCCTTCAAAGACAAACTATACTGACGACGGGGTAAATTACCGAAAATGAAATAGCCGTATTTGCGCTAAACCCTGTATCAGTATTTACTCTGATTGACAAAACGTAATTTTTAAATTCGGTAATTTATCCCGTGCAGAGTATATCTTCCTTTGTTTTTCGACTTGTAACGAACCGTCAAGACACAGAAGGCATTGTTCAGGATACCTATCTCAAAGCATTTGAAAAAATAGATACATTTAATTAGTTGAAAATTGGATAAAAATATTTTTCTTCTTACTATCGTTATGGGGTTTTAGACAGCCTGCCGTTCTCTGCAATTTCGTTGTAACAAATATGATTTTAAATCGTCTTACCTATTATTAAACTTAAAAATCATTTAACATGAAAGAAAACGCCAAAGCATTAATTGATTTCAAAATCGATATTAAACTCAGACTTGCTGCACTTTGGACTACATTGATGTTCCTCTACATTTATGCAGATTATTTTGAACTAATGGTTCCTGGAAAAATTGAAAACGTAATGAATCTTCGAACGCCAGTTGGAGAAACTACACCAACTTTACTTGTTGTTTTTTCAATTATATTGATTATCCCTGCTTTAATGCCATTTTTATCAGTATTCTTAAAAGCTACTATAAATAAATGGACTAATATTATAATTGGTTTCTTATGGTCAACTATGTCAATTATATTAGTAATAGTAAATATTGGAGACATAGGTGGTTGGTATACGTTTTATACACTATACAAGGTTATAGAAGTGTTTATTTTCACAATGATTGTGTGGAGCGCTTGGAAATGGCCAAAAATTGAAACTAAATAGTTGTTCTTTAAATATTATCAAGATTTCAAAACACCAAAACTATAAATGCACTCAAAAAAATAGCGAGAACTGGCGGGGTATTTTATTTAGGATTGGCAATTTTCCAAGCAGTAAATAAGCCTTATATTGAATGGTATGGTAAAGGACATAGTTTACACTTTTTAGGTTGTAATTTGAGATAAAAATCAAATTACTATGCCTTGGAAAGAAACAACAACTATGGAACAAAAAGTAGAATTTATTTGTGAATGGTTAACAGAAAAATATACCATTACTGAACTTTGTAGGGCTTTCGAGATTTCTCGTCCCACAGCTTACAAAATGATTCATCTATACGAGAATTTTGGAATTCAAGGTCTTCTAGAAAGGAAATCCTCTCCAAATAATCACCCTAATAAGACAAACGAGAATATCGAAAAAAGTATTCTTAAATTAAAGAGAAAACATTCACTATGGGGTGCCAAAAAAATCAAGAAAC
The DNA here is from genome assembly GCA_964463085.1 of uncultured Flavobacteriaceae bacterium. Lineage (GTDB taxonomy): Bacteria > Bacteroidota > Bacteroidia > Flavobacteriales > Flavobacteriaceae > Aureibaculum. Next base: position 6,932 of record CAYXAZ010000083.1, read on the forward strand.
TATTGTTTAACGATTTTACAAAAGAAGAGATCCCTTCTGTGGTCACCGTTCATAATATCCTTAAGAAAAATGGGCTAGTGTGCCCTCAAAAGAGGTTAAGAAGAGTAAAGCCTGTATATCCTATTTTTGATCCAAAAGTATGTAATGAAGTATGGAGTGCTGACTACAAAGGAAAGTTCTTGATGGGTAATAAAATCTATTGTCATCCATTAACCATATCCGATTCCAAAAGTCGATTTTTATTTACAGCTAAAGGGTATTATAATGAACCCTTTAAAGCTGCTAAGGCTGAATTTACAAAGGTTTTTAGGAAATATGGTATCCCACAACAACTCCATACAGATAACGGAAGTCCTTTTGGTTCTGTTAGAGCTATTCAACGATTTACTCGGCTTTCTTATTGGTTTATTGAATTGGGAATTATGCCTGTCTTTTCTGATCCAGGACATCCAGAACAAAACGGTAGACATGAACGAATGCATCGTGATTTAAAAGCGGCTTGTGTTAAACCAGCAGCTTATGATTTAAAAGCGCAACAACGAAGATTAAATAGATTTGTAAAACAGTATAATCACGAAAGACCACACGAAGCTTTAGGGATGGAAACTCCTGTTTCAATACACAGTTTTTCTACCAGACCTTTTCTAGAAAGAATACCTAAATTTGATTATGAATCTAACTTGAAAGTATTAAAAGTAACTCAAAATGGTGCTATCAGATGGAAGTCGTATTATTGGGTATATTTAACTACTGCATTAAAAGGTAAATATGTAGGTATTCTAGATTTAGGTAACGGAATTTGGAAAGTATTTTATAGAAACGTATTTTTAGGTTTCTTTAATGAAAATAATATTAGAGACAAACAGGTATCAATAAGGTTAAGTCAAAATATGGTGTAAACAACGTCCCTTTAACTTTGTAAACTAGGTGTCTTAACGAACATTAAAACTCAAAAATGGATTGGAGATATAATACAATATGGTTTGAACAAATAAATTACGAAAAATACATCAATTGGGATTTTAAGGAAAGATCCAAAGATTTTCTGAATTTAGAAACTATTGAATATGCTATTCTTTGGCATTATAAACAAAACGGAATAGCTTTTGAACTCTCTCCAGATTCAAAATCATTACTTTATCTTGAAATGAATTGGGCAAACATCAAAGATTTTGATAGAATAAGTAAATATGATAAGTTGAAAAGACTTGAATTGCATTACTGTACAAAATTGGAAAATGATTACGGAATATCATCGTTGAAAGATACTCTTGAATTTTTGCATATTAATACTTCAAAAAAACTTAAAGTATCAGAAGAATTATTTGAGCTAAAAAAACTTAAAGTATTGCGACTAAATTCTTGCGGAGAAATTGAAAACTTGGATTTTCTAAAAAACTTTCCAAATCTGATTGATTTTAGATTTTCCGGTACAACTGTTAAAAATGGAGACCTAAGCCCTATTTTAAAACATCCAACAATAAAAAATATCGGATTTAATGATAAAAGGCATTATAATTTGAAGTCAACAGAAATCCTGAAAGAATTAAATAATAAGAATCCTGAAGGATATTTAGATTATGCTTACAAAGGAGAATTTAAGACTTTTAAAATTAAGAATTACGAATAAAACTGTGGCTAACAAAAAACTGAGTTAAAAAACAAGTTTTTTTAAGCTAATTTTGAAACAAAATTTTCATCATAAGGTCTTCCTGATTTTACTATTGCAAAAGTTTGTTTCAGTAATTTATTTGCAACTGCAATAAGTGCTAATTTTTTACTTTTCCCTTTGGCAACTAAACGTTCATAGATTTCCCTGCAAGCCTTGTCATACTTACAGGCTGAAAATGCACATAAGAATAATAGATTTCTAAGTTTTTTATTACCAACCTTACTTATCCTACTTCGACCTCGAACACTACTTCCTGATTGCCTTATGGTAGGCGTAATACCAACATAACTACAAAGTTGAGAAGCTGTCTCGAATTTTGAAAAACCATCGGTTACAACAATTAAAAACAAAGCCGTTTTTATTCCAATACCTGGTATACTCTTTATCAATGTAAGCTGTGCTTGTTGTTCTTGTTTTACAAGCTCCAATATTCGTGACTCAATACCCAAAACCTCCTTATTTAAATGTCTTAAATTTCGATTTAAAGAACAATACACAAACTTTGAGGGAATACCAAGAATTTCTTCTCCATGCTTCTTGTTCTTTGTCGATGTACGATTCTTTAAATAATTATCTAATAATCGAAACAACTGTAAACATTAACTTTGGACTTCTGTAAGTGCGGTGTATAATGGAACTTCATTTATCGTTCCGTATTCACAAATTGCCTTAGCATCACTCTTATCTGTCTTTACCTTAGCCAATTTCATCTGAATAAAACGCTTTCTCATTATTCCTAAATTGTTTATGCCCTTTTTAATACTGAACACATCAAATACATCTTTACTGATGTCAACGCCATAAATTTCTGTATCTTTATTCATGATAATGAATTTATGAAAGAACAAGCTACTCTAGTTTCAACAACTTGAAATCGAGATCTAAGTTTCACAGAACTGAACGAAATTTTAGTAGTAAAAGAGAGAGGATTATCAATGTTGTCGAAGTTTTAACTTCACCGTATAAATTAACCTTAATTCTCTCTTTTGTTCTTTCTGATTATTTACTAAATATAATGAATTGTAAACTTAAGACGTATAAAATTAATAATATAGGTTTGTGTATAAATTCAATGGTAATTGTTTATTTAGTGAGTGATTACCAGCCTTACAAACTGTTTGTTTTTATAAAAACCAATGAATACAATTAAAAAATTAAGAGAAAAATCAAGTTATACACAAATAGACTTGGCTAAAAAAACGGGGTTGTCCTTAAGGACAATACAGCGTTTAGAAACAAGTTTAAAAGCTCCAAAAGGACACACATTGACAGTACTTTCAAAAGTGTTCAACATAGAACCATTGGATTTACAAAAGAAATTTATAACTGAAAAACAAGCTAATGAATCTGATATTTTATCTATCAAATTAATAAACATATCGATTTTGGCATTTTTTGTAATTCCATTAGGAAATATCATTTTGCCATTTATTATTTGGAAAAAAAGAAGTGAATCAAAATTTGTAGATGATGTAGGCAGAAAAATTATAAATACTCAAATACTGTGGACTATAATACTGTTTTTTATGCTTTGTATTTCACCATTTATAAATATTAGTGTTCAGACCTCTTTCCCTTTAATATTGATTGTATTATTCATTGCATTGATAATAAACCTTGTCGTAGTTTTCTTTACAGCCTATTTGATACAGCACAAAAAATTTCACTTTCTAAATTTATTATAAATTCTTGACCTATAAATGTCGCATAATTGGCGGTATCTAAAAGAACTTTTCCTTATTTATATGTTCTAACTTTGTAAAACACTAATGCAAATTTAATTACTATGTTGAAAAAAGTGGGTTATATCTTCCTAACACTTCTTATACTTCTTTTTATATCCGGATTTATAGGAATCAGGTATTTTAATTCAATGTGGTTTAAAGACACGCCTAATTACTTAACATTTTATTCTGATTCAAAACCGATAAATTTTGATTGGGTTGAAAATACATATGAAGATTTTATTGAACCTCATGACGCAATAATAATACCTGTGCGCATAAAAGGAATATCATATAAATTTTATTTACAATTTGATACAGGTTCTCAATCTACTCTAATTTACAGAAACGCATTAAAATCGTTGAAAGAGTCAGGAACAAGTATCAAAGAAATTACAAAAGATGGCAAACAATATGTACAAAATATCGACTTATTGCTTGGAGGAAGCGAGATTAATATGACTATGATTAAAATACTAGAAGATTATGGAAATTCATTTAATAAAAATGATACAATTAGTAAAATAATTTTAGGAACTCTAGGAACTGATTTTATGGATAAACATATCACTTTAGTTGATTTTAAAAGTCAATTTATACAAATTTACAACGAACGCCCTAAATGGATGGCCGCTTTGACAAACTTCAAACCTTTTAATTTTAAAGGAAGGCGATTTATGTTGCCTGCTAAAATAGATGGTAAAGAATTAGAACTATTTTATGATTCAGGTAGTAGTGCTTTTGGTTTAATTACATCAAAAAATCGCTATGATAATTATACAGATAAAGTTATAAAAGAAATCGAATATGATGCTAACAGATTTGGAGATGCACTACCTATCCATCATAAACCCACAGACATGATATTGGAAATTGGAAGCGTTGATCTAGGATTAAAAAGAGTTAGTTATGTAGATATGTATGCTAACTACCAAAAGTTTATGACTCCATTTACTCGAATTGGTGGATGGCTTGGAAATAAGCCTTTTACTGAATCTACTTTGATTTTGGATACTAAAAAACAAGAATTTGTTATTATTAAAAGCTCAATTGATAATTAAGATAAAACGTAAAAATTTGTTAATATACAGGTAAAAAACAGTTAATTAAAATGCATGTTGAGGTAGTTAATTTATATTACAGGTTGCTATTCCTCCTATCTCAACGATGAGTTACATCCTACTCTGATAAGTATACAATTCATGATATCTACCTTTATTAGCTAACAAATCATCATGTTTACCACGTTCTACTATATTACCATCTTCAATAACTAAAATCCGATCTGCCTGTTGTATTGTACTTAATCTGTGCGCAATCACAAAAGTGGTTCTATCTTTCATCAGTATATGTAAACTCTTCTGAATATACGATTCACTTTCGGTATCAAGATTTGAAGTAGCTTCATCTAAAATAATAATTTTTGGATCTGCCAATAAGGCTCTGGCAATAGAGATTCGTTGTCGTTGTCCACCAGAGAGCTTCACCCCTCTTTCACCAATTACAGTATCTAATCCATCTTCAAATCTGTCTGTAAACTCATTTACATAAGCACCTTTTACAGCTTCTAATATTTGTTGTTCAGTAGCATCAGGTTTTGCAAACAGGATATTTTCTCGAATGGTTCCTTCATACAAAAAATCATCTTGAAGTACTACAGCAAGGTTGCTTCTAAAACTGCTTAAATTTACAGTAGCCAGATCTATTCCATCCAACGTAACTTTACCGTCACTAGGATTTAAAAATGTAGCTGCTAATCCGGCAATGGTTGATTTTCCTGAACCAGATGAACCCACCAAAGCAGTTACACTTCCTGTATCAGCTTTAAATGAAATATGATGTAAAACTTCTTTACTTTCTTCATAACTAAAAGATACATTATCAAATACCATATCACCTTTAATAGTATTTAATTTTACGGTTCTAATTTCAGGGTTATCTTCTTCTGGCATTTCCATTAATTCCTGTGTACGGTCTAATCCTGCCATAGCTTCAGTCAATTGGCTTCCAATATTGCTCATCTGTACTATGGGTGCGATCATAAAGCCTAAGAACAAGGTAAAAGATACAAACTCACCATAGGTCATACTGCCATTCATAATAAAATAACCTCCCATTCCCATAATTCCGGCAGAAGCTAAGCCTAATAAGAAAGTTGATGAACTTGTCATTAATGCTGTAGCTGTCAAGCTCTTTTTTACATTCAAGTATAAACGCTCAACACCTTTTTCAAAAGTTCTATTCTCTTGTTCTTCAGCATTAAACCCTTTGATAACACGGACACCATTTAGTGTTTCGGTCAATCTACCGGTTACTTCAGCATTGATTTTTCCACGTGTTCTAAAAATCGGGCGAATATAACCAAAGGCCTTCAAAGCAATAAAGGCAAAAATACCCACAGGTACCAATACAAAAAATGTCATTGTGGCATTGATCTTAATTAAAATAATCAATGATAATATGGCGGTAAATGTTCCTCCTATCAATTGTACCAATCCGGTGCCGACCAAATTACGTACGCCTTCAACATCTGTCATTACTCGAGAAACGAGTGCGCCTGATTTATTATTATCAAAAAAACTGATGGGTAATGTCAATAACTTTCGTTGGACTTTAGCTCTTAAAAGTGATATTAAATGTTGAGCTTCTACACTTAACAATCGTGTTAATGAAAAGGAACTTACTGCTTGAATCAATATGGCAACGCCAACAACGATCAACAATATTTTCAAACCTTGCATATCTTTTGAAGGAATAATGTCGTCTATTAGGTTTTTAGTAGCATATGGCAATATCAATCCTGCCAAACTTCTCAAAATGATTAAAATCAATCCTACTAATACAATTTTCTTTCTAGGCCAGATAAATTCTTTAAATGCCCAAACAAATGATACCTTTTTTTTGCTCATACATTTTTAGGTGTCTAATATCAAGCCAAAAATATATTTAGTGCCAAATCGACAGAAGTTGAAATACCATTTTTTTAGCAAAAAAATAGAAACCTAATTTTTCATTTCTTAAATTTTCATAAAATTTGTTAAAACCTGAGTTCGACCTAATATTTGTTTACAGTTTGAATGAATTTTTATTCAATTCGTAGGTATCTTTTTGAAGGACTAACGGGTTAGTTTGAAAAAATATGTCAAGAAACCGACAAAGGAGGTTCACGAACACCATTAAAAAAAATAAAATAGGAGTGAGTAATTGGAAAAAACTCATCAAATCCTTTTGGAAATCCTAAGAAAAGGCAATCTTTTTTGGGTAAAATTTTATTAAAATATCTAGATATTCCTTTTAATTTTACACTTCAGATCTCACCTCTTC
>CAYXAZ010000084.1:0-13526 GCA_964463085.1 uncultured Flavobacteriaceae bacterium
GAAAGAAAAAAATGATGAATATGGCTTACGGCCTAGGAGCTTCAGTAGTATTAATCGGAGCATTATTCAAAATCTTACACTATAGTATAGGCCCACTTACCGGTGGTGTAATGTTAACAATTGGTCTTGTTACTGAAGCATTAATATTTGCTATGTCAGCATTTGAATCTGTTGATGAAGATCTAGACTGGTCTTTAGTATATCCTGAATTAGCAGGAGGCGAAGGTTCAGAAAAAAATGGAGCTAACGGCGAAGGTTTATCTGATAAGTTAGATGCTATGTTAGAAGAAGCTAATTTAGATTCAGCTAAAATGGGTCGTTTATCAACGAGCATTCAAAATTTTGCTGAAGCAGCAGAAAATATTGCACCTGCAGCAGATTCTGTAGCAGCTACTAGTAAATATAGTGAGCAACTTACATTGGCTACAAGTCAAATGGAGTCTTTAAACAGCTTATATAGAGTACAACATGATTCTATGGCTAAACAATCAGAAATGAGTGAAGCTGTTGCTGAGAATACTGAAAGACTAAAAGATCAAATGGAATCTTTAGCTACAAATTTATCATCTCTTAACGGAGTGTATGGAGGTATGCTATCAGCGATGTCTAATAGATAATAATTAGTAATTAACCTAATAACTAACCCTAAAACTATTAGAAAAAATGGCAGGAGGCAAACTATCACCAAGGCAGAAAATGATTAACCTGATGTATTTAGTTTTTATTGCAATGTTAGCAATGAATATGTCAAAACAAGTGTTATCTGCATTTGGTTTCATGAACGAAAAGCTGACGACTTCGAACGTAACAGCGAACGACAAAAATAATGCAACGTATGCTAGTTTAGCTACGAAAGCGCAAGATCAACCAGAAAAATTTGAGGCTTTAAAGAAAAATGCTCAAAAAGTTCAGGCACTATCTTTAGAATTTAATTCATTCATTGATAAGATGAAAGATGGATTAACAGCTGAGGTTGAAGATAAAACTAATTATGAATCTATGGATGGTACTGATAAAGGAGATACTTATTTCTTTGCTGGAGAAAAAAACTCTCCTAATGGACAAGCATTTTTAGATAAATTAAATAGTTATAGAACTAACGTAATTGATGTTTTAAATAAAGCTCAAAAGAAGAAAGAATTTAATGGTATTATATCTAGTGTGAAAAATCGTTTTGATACATCTGATCAGAAAATAGAAGATGGTACACAACCATGGTTAAATAATCGTTATGAAGGTTTTCCTTTAATAACAACTATTACAAACCTTTCGCAAATACAAGCAGATATTAAAACTACTGAAGCAGAAATGTTATCAGCAATGGTACAAGGTCAATTAGAAAGTGATGTTTCTATGAACAATTATACTACTATTTTGGTGCCTGATAACTCTGCTACTTTACAAGGTACAAATTTTAAAGGTAAAATTGTATTAGGTCGTTATGACGCTAGTTTAAAACCTTCTAAAGTGATTATTAATGGTAAAGAAATTACCAATATTAAAAATGGTGGAGCTGTATTAGATTTCCCTGCAGGTAATGTTGGTGAAAATCAAATTAAAGGAGAATTTGTTTTTAAAGAAGGAGATTCTCTTGTTAGGCTTCCTATTAATGAAACTTATGCAGTAGTTGCAAAACCTAACGGAGCAGTAATTTCAGCAGATAAAATGAATGTAGTATATAGAGGTGTACAAAACCCTATAACAATTTCAATGCCGGGGGTACCTGATAATGCAATATCTGCTAGTGCTGCAGGTTTACGTAAAAGTAAAGGTGTAGGAAAATATATGATGAGTCCTGGTAAAGGTAGAGAGGTAAATATTAGAGTTACCGGTAAATTACCTACAGGTGAGTCTGTAACGTCTAATCAAAAATTTAGAATTAAAGATATACCGGCACCAATGGCGGCTGTAAGAGGTAGTCAATGGGGTACCATTAAAATGCCTAAAAGCTCATTACAAAAAGTAAGAGTAGGTGCAATTTTAGCTGACTTTGTATTCGATTTAAAGATCAATGTGTCAGGCTTTAGTATAAAAGTACCGGGTAGACCAACTGTAAAAGTTAGTGGAACGAGATTAAATGCTGCAGCTATCAGAGCGCTTAGCAAAGCTAGACCTGGTGATATGGTTAGTATATTTGATGTAAAAGCATCTATATCTGGTAATAGCGGTTATTACTTAAAGAAAGTAGGTCCGTTAAACATACAAATAACAAACTAATATATAGTATTATGAATTTAAGAGGTTTTTTAATAGTGTGTGTTGCCCTAGTAGCAACAAGTTCTATAAGTGCACAGGCTAACTTGTTAAACGCAAAGATTCCTGAAGAAATAGGAATGAAAACTGTTGAACAGATAGCAGCTGATAATGACGCACCATTGTCTTATGGTTATGTTGATGATAGAGACATACTTTGGTCTAAAATTGTTTGGGAGTATATTGATTTGAATGAAAAGATCAATTTACCATTCTATTATCCAATAGATACCAACAATATTGGCTCTAACAGAAGATCTCTTTATGATACATTATTAAGAGGAGTTAAAAATGGTGAGTTAGTAGATGTATATGATGATTCTTATTTTGAAAATAAGTTAACATTTAAAGATATTGACGCTCGTTTATCTAGAATTGATACGAGTGATGCAGGTATTGAAATGTTAAATGCAGGTGAAGGAATTACTGACGAATTTATAGATAGAAGAGATTTAACATCAGGAGATATTACAGGTCTTAAAATTAAAGGAATGTGGTATTTTGATAAAAGACAAGGTGAGTTAAAATATCGTTTATTAGGTATAGCACCGGTTGCACCTGATGTGAATTTTATTGATCAAGATGGTGGTGAAGATGAATCTGTTGAATTGTTCTGGGTATGGTATCCTGGTGCCAGGGAGCTTACTCATGAGATGAAAGTATTCAATCAAAAGAATTCATCGTATCCTATCTCTTATGATCATTTATTAAATGCACGTAGATTTGTTGCGAGCATCTATAGAGAAGAAAATATTTATGGTAATAGAGATGTTGCTGAATATATTAAAGGTAATGCATTATTTCAAGTACTTGAAGCTGATAGATTAAAAGATAATATCAGAAATAGAGAATTAGATATGTGGAACTACTAACAAATATTGATTATAGTATATTTGTAAACTCTTGCCTTCCTTTGGGCAGGAGTTTTTTTTAGTGAAACTCTATTTTAAAGAATCACGCCAATAGCGTGACGAATTCAAAATAGCTAGTTAAACTAATCCCGCTGCATAGCGGGATCTCAAATTTCAACCTAATATTCTAACTCTGTTTTAAAGAATCACGCCAATAACGTGACGAATTCAAAATAGTCAGTTCTCCCGATCGATAGTCCGAATACTCGGGCAAAATTGCCCTGCTTGTACTGAACAATGTCACCCTGAGCCTTTCGACGAAGTCTATCCTGAGCGAAGACGAAGGGCTCAAGACAAACTCTCTGGTGAAGGGTTGTTTCAGTATCAAGTGGATTCCATATTCTCAATTAAAAAAACTTGTTGAAAGAAGTAATCAGATGACTTTAAGTCATCTGATTACTATTTTAAGCCTACCTTTATCTCATGAATATTGACTATATTATTGTAGGTTTCGGTTTAGCAGGATTGGCTTTCGCAGAACAATTAGAAAACCACAATAAATCATATCTCGTTTTTGAAGATAACTCACAAAATTCATCACTTGTTGCCGGAGGGATGTATAATCCGGTAATCTTAAAAAGATTTACGCCTGTTTGGGATGCGATTGATCAAATAAAAATTGCCATTCCGTTTTACAAAGAATTAGAAGAAAAATTAAATGTAAAGTTAAACTATACTTTTGATATTCATAGAATTTTTATATCAATTGAAGAACAAAATAATTGGTTCAATGCTTGCGATAAACCTTTTTTTACCGAGTACATGATTCCTGAAACTATTCAGAATACAAATGACAGTGTAATTGCTCCTTTTGGGTTCGGTAAAATTACCAATACAGGAAAAATAGATACTAAAGCTTTACTAAAAAAGTATAAAGAATATCTAGTAATCAAAAACCAATTACGGTATGAAAAATTTGATTATTCTCTAGTTAAATTTGATGATCGGTTAGTTAATTATAAAGATGTCAAGGCTAAACATATTGTTTTTTGTGAGGGATTTGGTGTTAAAAAAAATCCATTTTTCAAAGAGTTACCACTACAAGAAGCCAAAGGAGAATTATTAACGATACACGCACCGGAGTTGAAAATTGATTATTTATTAAAATCATCAATCTTTATAATGCCATTAGATAATGACTATTATAAAGTTGGTGCCACATTTAATTGGACTGATAAAACCATGTTACCAACTGATGAAGGTAAAAATGAATTATTAATAAAATTAAAAAGAGTAATTACCGTCGATTTTGAAGTGGTAGAACATGTAGCTGGAATACGACCTACCGTTAAAGATAGGCGCCCTTTAATAGGTAAGCATCAACAGTATAAACAATTGACGATATTAAACGGCTTGGGTACCAGAGGTGTTATGTTAGCGCCTAAAATGGCTAAGAAATTATTTGATCATCTAGAAAATGATGAGCCTCTTGATAAAGAGATTGCTATTACTCGATTTGATTAAATATTTACGTCTTTGCGAAAGAGGGCTGATAACTCCCGATAGCTATCGGACGGGGCGACTGTGGCAATCTTATTGATATGAATTCCAAAGAATGAGATCGCCACGTCACTTATACTTCGTTCCTCGCGAAGACGTTAATGATTCTTACGAGTAGTTTCTATCCTTTCCTCATTTCTATAACTCGGATCATAACTAACAAACATATTGCTATATATAAGTCGAGCCAATCGCAACGTAAATGGTGTAAACAGTACTAGAGCAATGAATATTGCTATAAATATATGTAGCAGATTCAAACCAATAAAATTCAAAATAATAAAGATCACAATTGATAACCCAACAGTTAATCCATAAGAAACATACATGGCTCCATAAAAAAAAGAAGGCTCTATTTCATATTTAAATCCGCAATGAGAACAATAAGTATTCATTTTTAGTACGTTTTTTAAGTGTAAAGGATTGTTATCTTCAAAGAAATTACCCTCATTACATTTCGGGCATTTATTTTTGAAAATACTATATATTTTAGTTCCTTTTTTAAACATGCTAAATCTCAGAAATTATTTATGCCAAAAGAACATATAAAATAGTCAATAAAATAATTCTTTTGCTCTATTTCATTGTTAGAAATACTCTTTATAACTAATGTTATAACTGCGTTTTCTGCCTCGAACTAAAACAAAATTTCTTATTTTGCTATAGACTATTTTATATATACATTTGGCATCTGATTTGCAAATGTAAAAATTAAACCTAAATTCTATATTAGAAAACCGTAATGAGTATTTAAAATACAATAAAATATGACTTTTTGAAATATTAATATAGTACCAATATGGTGATATTTGAAAAAGTAATGTAATGATATATTTTGAAGTAGTTTAAAGACAGAGTAGATTTTCTAATATATAATCTAGGTTAAAATAAACACTAGTGTAACAAAAGATGCTAAATGCACATAACATAACGGTTTCCTTTGCGGGAGAAGACCTATTTTCAAGTATAACTTTTAAGTTAGATGCCGGAAATAGAGTAGGCTTGGTTGGTAAAAATGGCGCAGGTAAATCTACCTTATTAAAGATCATTGCCAAAGAGCAAGAGTATGATAAAGGAACATTAGCGTTAGAAAAAGATATTAGAATAGGCTTCTTAAAACAAGATATTGATTTTGTTTATGGAAGAACGGTTTTAGAAGAAGCCTACGAAGCTTTTACCGAAATTAAAGAAGTAGAAAGAAAGCTTGATACCATAAATATAGCTTTGGCTGAGAGAACGGATTATGAAAGTGAATCATATAACCAATTGATGGTCGATTTAAGTGATTTGACGCATCAATATGAAGTCATAGGAGGTTATAATTATCAAGGAGACACTGAGAAGATCTTACAAGGATTAGGTTTTAAACGTGAAGATTTTAATATGTTGACTGACACTTTTTCAGGAGGATGGCGTATGCGTATTGAGTTGGCAAAATTATTATTACAAAATAATGATATTTTACTGTTAGATGAACCCACCAATCACTTAGATATTGAATCTATCATTTGGCTGGAAGAGTTTTTGAAAAAATATGCAGGAGCCATTATGTTAGTATCGCATGATAAAATGTTTTTAGACAATACTACCAATCGTACCATTGAAATATCTCTAGGTAAAATTTACGATTATAAATACCCTTATTCAAAGTATTTAGTGCAACGAAAAGAGTTGAAAGAAAAACAATTACAAGCATTTAAAAATCAAGAGAAAGAGATAAAACATACCGAACAGCTTATTGAAAAGTTTAGAGCTAAAGCTAATAAAGCATCCATGGCGCAATCACTGATTAAAAAATTGAACAGAGTTGAGCGTATAGAGGTAGATGCAGATGATAATTCGGTAATGAAAGTACGTTTTCCAATGTCAAAACAACCCGGTAAAGTGGTAGTGGAGGCTGAAAATGTAGCTAAAAATTATGACGATAATCAGGTGCTTAGTAATGTAAACTTACTCATTGAAAGAAGCAGTAAAATTGCTTTTGTGGGTCAAAACGGACAAGGAAAAACCACCTTGGCTAAAATGATTGTCAATGAGATTCCGTTTGACGGTAAGTTAAAGCTAGGACACAACGTACAAATAGGCTATTTTGCACAAAACCAAGCGGAATATCTTGAGGGAAACAAGACGGTATTGCAAACCATGGAAGATGCTTCAACTGATGGCAATCGGGTTAAAGTACGTGATATGCTAGGTGCATTTTTATTTGGAGGAGATGATGTAGAAAAGAAAGTAAAAGTGCTTTCAGGAGGAGAGCGTAACCGATTGGCATTGTGTAAAATGTTATTATCACCTTTTAATATGTTGGTAATGGATGAGCCTACCAATCATTTAGATATAGCTTCTAAGAATGTATTAAAACAAGCGTTGAAAAATTTTGAAGGTACTTTAATTTTGGTGTCACATGATCGTGATTTTTTACAAGGATTAGCCAAAACGATATATGAATTTAAAGATGGTCGTATCAAAGAATATTTAGGTGATATAGATTATTACTTAAATGAGCATGAGTTAGAGAATTTACGTGAAGTTGAAAAAAGAACAAAAGCTGTTAAGGTAAAGGATACTTCAGCTAAAGAAGCTTACCAAAATACTAAGAAAAACCAAAAACAGCTTAAAAAATTGCAAAACAGATTGGCTAAAATTGAATCTGACATTGCTGATTTAGAGCGTGAAATTACCAATATTGATATGGATTTATTGGATGGCGAAAAATACGCAGAGTTAACTTCAAAACCCGATTTTTTTGCCAACTATCAAGCTAAAAAGAATAAGGTAGAATCTTTAATGGCTGATTGGGAGAAACTACATGAATTGATAGAAAGTTAACAAAATGGCACTTTAATTTATACGTATGTATTCTAATTATCTGAAACTAAATTCAAGCCTGAGTCTACACTAATACTACACTTAAAATTTGAATTAAAATTAGTGAAATACTAATTTCTTCTGTAACCATCATCACTTAATAACATGATTTAAATCATTAAAAATAAGCATTTGAGTTTGTAATTTTAACTTCATATTTTAATAAGTAGACATATAATTTAATATTATGGAGACCTTACAAGAAGTGAAAACAAACGTATACAAATTCGGAAATAAAACTGCTGATGGGAATAGCAAAATGAAAAACCTTTTAGGAGGTAAAGGAGCTAATTTAGCAGAGATGAGCACCATTGGGATACCTGTTCCACCCGGGTTTACAATTACTACTGAAATTTGTACTCAATACAATCAATTAGGTAAAGATGCAGTAATTGACATGATTAAAGATGATGTTGAAAAAGCAATAAAAAATATAGAAAATATAATGGGAACCACTTATGGTGATAAAGATAACCCATTATTAATTTCTGTTCGTTCAGGCTCAAGAGTTTCTATGCCCGGTATGATGGATACTGTTTTAAACTTAGGATTAAATGATAAAGCTGTTATAGGAATAGCTGAAAAGACAAAAAACGAACGTTTTGCATGGGACTCTTACCGTCGTTTTATTCAAATGTATGGCGGTGTTGTTTTAGGAATGAAACCGGAATTAAAAGATGATATTGATCCTTTTGAGGAAATAATGGAGGCGCTGAAACATAAAAGAAATATTGAATTAGATACAGAATTTACTATTCAAGATTTAAAAGACCTTGTTTACGATTTTAAAGATACTGTTAAAAAAAGAACAGGACATAATTTTCCAGTCAACCCTTGGGATCAACTTTGGGGAGCTGTGATGGCCGTATTTAATAGCTGGAATGGTGATAGAGCTGTTTATTATAGAAAAATGAATGGATACCCTGCAGATTGGGGTACTGCCGTAAATGTTCAAGCTATGGTATATGGAAATATGGGCCAAAATTCAGGTACAGGTGTTTGTTTTACACGAGATGCAGGTACAGGTGAAAATGTTTTTAATGGTGAATATTTGATCAATGCTCAAGGTGAAGATGTAGTTGCAGGTGTTAGAACGCCACAGCAAATTACAAAGCTAGGCTCACAAAGATGGGCTGAATTGGCAAGGGTTGAAGAAGCTGATAGAATTGAAAATTATCCTTCATTAGAAGAATTAATGCCTTCAATTTACGATGAGTTAAACGAATATCAAGATAAACTTGAAAAGCATTATTGTGATATGCAAGACATGGAGTTTACTATGCAAGATGGTAAACTTTGGATATTGCAAACAAGAAATGGCAAGCGCACCGGTGCAGCTATGGTAAAAATAGCAATAGACTCATTAAAAGAAGGTTTAATTAGTGAAAAGGAAGCATTGCTACGGATCGAACCAAATAAGCTGGATGAGTTATTGCATCCTATTTTTGATCCTGAAGCTTTGAAAACGGCAACTATAATTGCTCAGGGTTTACCCGCATCACCCGGGGCCGCAACAGGTCAAATTGTTTTCTTTGCTGATGAAACAAGTAAATATAAGAATACTATTTTAACTCGTATTGAAACTTCACCTGAAGACCTGGAAGGAATGAATCTTTCAAAAGGAATTTTAACAGCTCGCGGTGGTATGACCTCACATGCAGCTGTTGTTGCCCGGGGAATGGGTAAATGTTGTATATCCGGTGCGGGTTCTTTACAGATTAATTATAAAAACAGAACATTAATTGTTGATGATAAAGAATATCATGAAGGAGATTGGATCTCATTAAATGGTTCAACAGGGAATATTATTGAAGGAAAAGTGGCAACTATTGAACCTGAATTAAGCGGTGAGTTTGCTGAAATTATGGACTTGTCAGATAAATATCTTACTATGAAAGTAAGGACGAATGCTGATACTCCAAAAGATACAAAAATAGCTCGTAATTTTGGAGCACAAGGTATCGGTTTAGCAAGAACCGAACATATGTTTTTTGAAGTTGATCGAATTAAAGCGATGCGTGAAATGATTTTGGCTGATACAATTAAAGGTCGTAAACGAGCTTTAGAAAGTTTATTACCTATGCAACGCGACGATTTTGAAGGTATTTTTGAAGCAATGCAAGGGTTTCCTGTAACAATACGATTATTAGACCCGCCATTGCATGAATTTGTACCTCATCAATTAGCTACTCAAAAAGAATTGGCAGAAGATATGAATATTTCATTAGAAGCAGTCAAAATTAAGATAGCTGAGTTACAGGAATTCAACCCTATGCTTGGGCATAGAGGTTGTCGATTAGGAAACACCTATCCTGAAATAACTGAAATGCAAACCAGGGCTATTATTGAAGCCGCCTTAAATTTAAAAGATAAAGGAATTGAAACGAAACCAGAGATTATGGTACCATTAATTGGCACATTGGCTGAGTTTGTTGAACAAGAAAATATTATTAGGACCACTATAAAACAAGTGTTTGAAGAAAGGAATGATACGATTGAATATTTAGTAGGGACTATGATTGAAATTCCACGTGCTGCATTAACAGCGGATCTAATTGCCAAGCGTGCTGAATTCTTCTCATTCGGTACAAACGATTTAACACAGATGACATTTGGTTATTCTCGTGATGATGCAGGTAAATTCTTACCTGTTTATTTGGAAAAAGGAATTTTAAAAGATGACCCATTTGAAATATTAGACCAGAAAGGTGTGGGGCAATTAGTAAAAATGGGTATCAAAAAGGGTAGGAGCATAAAACCTAACTTAAAAATTGGTATTTGTGGTGAACATGGTGGAGAACCAAGTTCAATTGAATTTTGTTATAATACAGGTATGAACTATGTAAGCTGTTCTCCATTTAGAGTACCTATTGCACGTATAGCTTCTGCACAGGCAGCTATTAAAGAAACTAAATAGTTTATTTGAATTTAATAGAAAACCCGAAGTAAGTACATTTCTTTCTTCGGGTTTTTCAAATTAAAACAGAACTAATCCCGCTGCATAGCGAGATCTCATAATTTCAATCATTATTATATTCTAACGCTATTTTGAGGAGCTTAGAAAGTGTGCTCAGAATAGCTAGTCGCCCCGATAGCTATCGGGATCGGGATAATCTCGCTGCATAGCGGTATCATATTAGTTTTTATCCTACTATTCTGCTATTGGCGGATATTTCGCCATTATTTCAGTAACAAATTCTTTGATACGCTCTTCTTTCTTAGTGATATTTTTTGATGTTGTTAAAGCACCGGTACCCATACCTTGCCAAGCCAATTCTTTTTTATCAGCATCAATTAGATCAATAAATAAAGTACCTTCAGTAGATCGGGTGACATTATTGTATGCTCCTAATCCGAACCCCATACCACCACCAAAATGACCGAATCCTCCAAAGTGTCCAAACCCACCATAATACCAAGGATACCATCCAAAATAATTGTTATTATAGACATCGATTTTCTCTCTAGATTTTGTGAAAATGTTCACTAATAGATCTGGATTTTCTGATTTGGTAAAACCTTTGGCTAATAGATCAGTTTCAATAGCGCGCAAAATTCTACGTTTATCTAAATCGGAAATTTCAACTTTATCAATTCCCTTTTTATAAAATGCAAAAGTTTTATATTGTTTAAAGTCAACTTCCTGATCATAATCTGATGAGACTCTGATAGAAACACAGGATGCTGCTATAAATACTAATAATAATGGAAGTAGTTTTAAAATTTTCATAGTATCAATGTTTAAATATATTCTCTAATAAATTATCATTTACCATGTTAGGAAGTGTCACTGTTAAATTGGGTTCTGCTTCCATTGCACGTTTAATAGCGAAAATCGCTTCGTTATTTCTCGCCCAACTACGTCTTGCTATTCCGTTATTTACATCCCAAAATAACATTGCTTGTAAACGTTGTTCAGCTTCTTTAGTACCATCAAGAACCATGCCGAAGCCACCGTTTATAACCTCTCCCCATCCAACACCACCACCATTATGAATTGAAACCCAAGTAGCACCTCTAAAACTATCACCAATTACATTATGGATAGCCATATCTGCAGTAAACTGCGAACCGTCATAAATATTTGCCGTTTCTCTATAAGGGGAGTCAGTCCCTGAAACATCATGATGATCGCGACCTAATACCACAGGAGCAGAAATTTCTCCATTTTTGATAGCATTATTAAAAGCCTTGGCAATCTTAATGCGCCCTTCAGCATCTGCATATAAAATTCTTGCTTGAGAGCCTACAACCAATTCATTTTCTTGTGCTCCTTTGATCCATTGAATATTGTCCGCTAGTTGTTGTTGAATTTCTGATGGAGCTCCTTTTTTAATTTCCTCTAAAATTTCACAAGCTATGGCATCAGTTTTTGCTAAATCTTCCGGATTAGCGGAGGTACACACCCATCGAAAAGGTCCGAAACCATAATCAAAACACATAGGTCCCATAATATCTTGTACGTAACTTGGATAAGCCCACCCTCCGCCTCCTTCTCCAAGGGAAGGAGAGTCTTTATTTACAAATTCTTGATTAGCATTTTTATAAATTTTAGCTCCTGCACGTGAAGCTTCTAATAAAAAAGCATTTCCATAGTCGAAAAAATAAGTTCCTTTGGCTGTATGTTTATTGATAGCTTCCGCTTGGCGGCGTAAACTCTCATAAACTTTTTCTTTGAATAAATCTGGTTGTTCAGTCATCATATTATTGGCATCTTCATACGAAAGATCAACAGGATAATAACCACCTGCCCAAGGGTTGTGCAATGAGGTCTGATCACTACCCAAATCGACATATATATATTCAACATCAAATTTTTCCCATACATCAACAACGTTACCTTGATAAGCTATCGAAATTATTTCTTTGGCTTCTTTGGCTTTTCGCACTCTTCTAACTAGTCTATCTAAATCAGAAATTACTTCATCAACCCACCCTTGCGAATGCCTGATTTCTAAGGCTTTAGGGTTCACTTCAGCACAAACGGTTATACATCCGGCAATATTACCGGCTTTGGGTTGTGCGCCGCTCATACCACCTAATCCGGAGGTTAAAAATAGTTTTCCTGCTAAATTTTCGCCGTGTTTTGCTATTTTTCTACCGGCATTCAGCACTGTAATAGTGGTGCCATGGACAATACCTTGTGGACCGATATACATATAGCTTCCCGCAGTCATTTGTCCATATTGAGTCACACCTAGAGCATTGAATTTTTCCCAATCATCTTGTTTTGAATAATTAGGAATCATCATGCCATTGGTAACCACAACTCTTGGTGCATTTTTATTGGAAGGGAAAATTCCTAGTGGGTGACCTGAATAAATTATCAATGTCTGCTCATCAGTCATTTCTGCCAAGTATTTCATTACCAAAAGATATTGTGCCCAGTTTTGAAAAACAGCACCATTACCACCATAAGTAATTAGTTCATGAGGATGTTGAGCTACAGCAGGGTTCAAATTATTCTGAATCATATGCATAATAGCTTTCGCTTGAATAGTTTTTCCCGGATATTCATCAATAGGACGCGCATACATCTCATAATTAGGACGAAAGCGATGCATATATATTCTTCCATAAGTATCCAGCTCATTTTTAAATTCAGGGAGTAATACTGCATGATGTTTGGTGTCAAAATAACGCAGTGCATTTTTTAAAGCTAGCTTTTTTTCATCATCAGATAAGATGTTTTTTCGTTTAGGAGCATGATTGATTTCAGAATTGTACAGTTTAGAATTCGGTAAAATAGTTGGAATACCTTGAAGTAGCTGTTGTTGAAAGTTATTCATTTATATTAATTTTTCTTTAAATAGTTTAAAAATTTTACGCAAAGTTCGCAAAGTTTTATTTTTATCTATTCTCTTGAGTTTATTTTCTTATCATACCCATACGGACAATGACGGCAACTACTTTCACAACAATAGCCTCGTTTAAGATGGTATTTTTCTGTAAAGACCTTATAACCTTCTTTAGTAAGGTAAAAATCATCTGGTT
>CAYXAZ010000085.1:0-13299 GCA_964463085.1 uncultured Flavobacteriaceae bacterium
CAAGCTCGTGATGGTCGTTTACACATCTTAGAAAAATTAACAGATACGATTGCACAACCAAATGCAGATGTTAAATCTTATGCTCCTAAAATGGTTACCAGAACAATTCCTAATGAATTTATTGGTGCATTGATTGGACCTGGTGGAAAAGTAATTCAAGAATTACAAAAAGAGACAGGATGTACTATTGTTATCAATGAAGATCCTGTTACCGAAGAAGGTATTGTTGAGATTCTAGGAACAGGTCAAGAAGGTATTGATGCTGTATTAGCTAAAATTGATTCTTTATTATTTAAGCCGGAAAAAGGAAGTGTTTACGAAGTAAAAGTTATAAAAATGCTTGACTTTGGTGCAGTTGTAGAATATATGGAAGCTCCTGGTAATGAAGTATTATTGCACGTAAGTGAACTTGCTTGGGAACGTACTGAAAATGTTAGTGATGTTGTAAATATGGGAGATGTTTTTGATGTGAAGTATTTTGGTGTTGACCCAAGAACTCGTAAAGAAAAAGTATCTCGTAAAGCTTTATTAGAAAAACCTGAAGGTTTTGTAGAAAGACCTCCAAGAGATAATAATAGAGGTCGTGATAATCGTGGAAGAGATAATCGCGGACGTGATAATAGAAGGAGAGATTAATTTTAATCCTTTTTAAAATTAAAACCCATCATCTTGAAGTTTCAAGATTGATGGGTTTTTTTTGTAAAGAAAGAAAGTTCTTTCTTTACACCCTAATTCTTTTTCTTAATTAACAATTCTCCACTTATTATTTTCTAAATCATCAAAACCAATGATTCCTTCTTTAAAGTCAAAATATACTTTATTAAAAGAAATATTATTATTTTCATGATTATCTATTTAAATATTTCTTTTCAAAAATACTTTTATTAATTAATTCTTATATTGAAATAATAGCGTTTATAACAAATTGTATTCTTATATTTTGCAAAAAAGCAACTACTTATCTTTGGTTTTGCAAAAATCGCAAAAGAATTATCCAATATTTAAAGAGCTAAACTCTAAATAATATCTCATATGAAGAGGGAATTACCTTAGCTTTAGGTATTTGTTTATTCGTGAGACTCTAAAAAATTAATTTCGATTTTTTAGTTAGTCGAACTAATCCCGCTTTCCTGTACTGAACTTGTTTCAGTATCCCGGGATCTCGGTTTAATACCTCGACCCTTGGGTCGATTCCTAATTATTGGATCCAAGGCTTGCCTTGGGGTTTAATATCCTTTATTAATATTTTATTAACTGTTTTGTAACATTTTTCAAACTAATCCCGTATATATATGTACACGACAAAAAATAAGGGTATTAATTTAAATTGAATTCATGAGACAACTTAAAATTACAAAACAAGTTACTAATCGCGAAACAGCTTCATTAGATAAATATTTGCAAGAAATTGGTAAAGTAGATTTGATTACAGCAGATATGGAAGTTGAATTAGCACAACGTATTAAAGCAGGTGATCAAGTTGCTTTAGAACGTTTAACAAAAGCAAATTTACGTTTTGTAGTATCGGTTGCTAAACAATATCAAAACCAAGGGTTAACATTGCCTGATTTAATTAATGAAGGTAATTTAGGTTTAATTAAAGCAGCTAAACGTTTTGATGAGACCAGAGGTTTTAAGTTTATTTCTTATGCCGTTTGGTGGATTCGTCAATCTATTTTACAAGCATTGGCCGAGCAATCTAGAATTGTACGTTTACCTTTGAATAAAATCGGATCTATAAATAAGATCAATAAAACATTTGCACGTTTAGAGCAAGAAAATGAAAGACCTCCTTCAGCTGAAGAAATAGCTAAAGAGTTAGATATGACCATCAATGATGTAAAAGAATCTTTAAAAAATTCTGGTCGTCATGTCTCTATGGATGCTCCATTAATTGAAGGTGAAGATTCTAATTTATATGATGTATTACGTTCTGGAGAATCTCCAAATCCTGATAGAGCTTTATTGCATGAATCATTAAAAACAGAAATTGAACGTGCTTTAGAAACATTAACTCCTAGAGAAGCTGATGTTGTTGCGCTATACTTTGGTTTAGGTGATGCACACCCTATGACCTTGGAAGAAATAGGTGAAACTTTTGATTTAACTCGTGAAAGAGTACGTCAAATTAAAGAAAAAGCCATCAGAAGATTGAAACATACCTCAAGAAGTAAAATTTTAAGAACCTACTTAGGTTAATTTTTTATACTTTTACAACAATGAGTAGTCAAATAAACTATTCGTTTTTTGATTAATGAATTGAAAACTCTCAACAATGTTGAGAGTTTTCTTTTTTAATACTATTTTTGTAAAAAACCGAATATGAGTCACCTTATAGCTCCTTCAATTTTAGCTGCCGATTTTGCCAACTTACAGCGCGATATAGAAATGATTAACAATAGCGAAGCCGATTGGTTTCATATTGATGTGATGGACGGTATGTTTGTCCCTAATATATCATTTGGAATCCCGGTAATAAAAGCCATAAAAAAACATGCTAAAAAAACGATGGATGTCCATTTGATGATTGTAGATCCCGATCGATATATTACAGATTTTAAAAATGCCGGAGCAGACATTTTAACCGTTCATTATGAAGCATGTGCACATTTACACAGAACAGTACAAGCCATAAAAGCTGAGGGAATGCAAGCTGGTGTTTCTTTAAATCCGCATACCCCAATTGCAGTACTTGAAGATATTATTACAGACTTAGACCTGGTATTGATTATGAGTGTGAATCCTGGTTTTGGTGGACAAAGTTTTATTGAAAATACCTATAAAAAAGTAATTCAGTTACGAGATTTAATTGATAAATCGGGTTCTAAAGCAGTGATAGAAATTGATGGTGGAGTTAATGATAAAAATTGCTCCAAATTAGTTGCAGCAGGAGCCGATGTATTGGTTGCCGGAAGTTTTGTGTTTAAAAGTGAGAATCCTACAGAGACGATTACAAAGTTGAAGAATAGTTAGTTTATTATAAGCTCTTGACCCTTCCATCTTTTGATCTTATCAATTTTTTGTTATGTATTCTTTTATCTTTCATTTTATATAAAAAATAATAAAATTATGATTCAATCCCTCCGCCCTGACAAAATAGTTAGGACACCTCTCTTTATCCAAAGGGAGGAGCCAACAACAATTTATATTTGAGTTTGAATTTTAATACCCTTAACACTTAACTGTAAAGAGGTATTACCATTCCAATGATTTTCTTCAATAGTACAAACAATGTCAAACAGAGTTGCTTTTGAAATAGTTTCATAGTATTTACCTAGATTAAATCCAATTCCGTTAAACTTTACTCCGTTTTCTGAAACTATACTGAGTTTTAAATGACTTTCATCAGCACCTACGTTTTTAGAATAACCAGTATCTTTTACATTTTTAATCATAAAAACAGGTTTCATATTTTTAGGACCAAAAGGGCCAAACTGTTTTAAGATTCTATAAAATTTAGGTGTGATTTCTGAGAGATCAATTTCTTGATCTATTTTAATTTCAGGACTTCTCAGTTCATCAGGAATTGTCTCCTTAACTACTTGCTCAAATTTTTGTTTGAAATTTTCATAATTTTCTTTCAGTAAGGTTAATCCAGCCGCATATTTATGTCCGCCAAATTGTTCAATAAATTCTGAGCAAGCATCCAAGGCATTGTAAACATCAAACCCACGAACAGAACGAGCCGAAGCAGCTAACTTATCACCACTTTTTGTAAAAACCAAAGTAGGTCTATAATAGTTTTCTATTAAACGTGAAGCCACAATACCAATCACTCCTTTATGCCAATCATCTTGATATACAACCGTTGTAAAATCTTGTTCTTCACTATTTGTTAGTATTTGTTTTAAACCCTCTTGCGTTATAATTTTATCTAGATCTCTTCTATTATTATTAAAAACTTCAATTTCAGCGGCTTTAGAATTGGCAGCATCTAGATCCTTTTCAGTCAACAACTCCACAGCATAATTACCGTGCTTCATTCTACCCGCAGCATTGATACGGGGAGCGATGATAAAGACAACATCAGTTATAGTCAATGTGTCTTTTTTTAGCTGATTGATAATTGACTTGATACCTGCTCTGGGTACTGTATTAATTTGGTGTAAGCCATGAAAAGTCAATATTCTGTTCTCTCCTGTAATCGGGACAATATCTGCAGCAATAGCGGTTGCAACCAAATCTAAATAAATCTTTAAATCATCAATTGCCTGATTTCTATGCGAAGCTAAGGCCTGCACCAATTTAAAACCAACGCCACAACCACATAACTCATCGTAAGGATAATTACAATCTTCTCTTTTAGGGTCTAAAACTGCAACTGCTTTTGGTAATTCATCTCCCGGACGATGGTGATCGCAAATAATAAAATCAATACCTTTATTGTTGGCATACTCAACTTTATCAATGGCTTTAATACCACAGTCTAAGGCAATAATAAGTGAAAAATCATTGTCTTCAGCAAAATCAATTGCTTGATAAGAAATACCATAACCTTCATTATATCTATCAGGTATATAAGTCGCTATATTCGTATAATACGTTTTTAAATAAGATGAAACCAACGAAACTGCAGTTGTACCATCAACATCATAATCACCATAGACCAATATATTTTCGTTTGTTGAAACCGCCTTTTGAATACGCTCAACTGCTCGTTGCATATCTTGCATTAAAAAAGGGTTGTGCAAATCCTCTAAATTAGGTCTGAAGAAATCCTTGGCTTCTTGATAATTTTCTATTCCACGTTGTACTAATAATGAAGCTATTGTTTTGTCAATAAATAATTCTGTTGCGAGTTTTGATACTTTTTCAGAAGATGGTTTTGGTTTGAGTGTCCAGCGCATAGAAATATTATTTTTTACTCTTCAAAATACTTAATTTCAATTGTAATCTCAGCAAACTGCCGAAACATTTCCATCACACCGCAATAACGTTCTTCAGATAGTTTTACAGCTTTTTCTATTTTTGATTTTTTAAACTCTTTTCCATAGAAATTATAGTTCACTTTTACTTTATGATAATATTTAGGATGTTCATCGGTCAATTCTGCTTCAATGTCAATTGAAAAACCATCAACTTCTGCCCTCATTTTCTTTAAAAGCGGTATCACATCTACACCAGAACATCCTGCTAAAGCTGATAGCATTAATGATTTTGGTCTAAAACCATCACCGTTGCCTCCATTTTCTTCACCAACATCAATCATTAAATTTCCTCCTTGATTGGTAGATTCAAACTGCATATTGCCTTTCCAAGTTGTTTTTACATTATTTGTCATTATTTATCAATTTTATTTATTAAACCCCCTCTCCTTTGAAGAGGGCTAGGGAGAGGATTTCTAAATCCTTTGGTATATGATTCGCAGTAATAACTATCCTATTCATTGGTTTTTTATAAGTAGGATATTTAAATCTGGTAATCACTATTTTACGCTGTAATAACCTCGTAAAAATAGTAATATCATTACTATAAATTACCGGATAATCACTATTAAATTTCAAGATTTTATTTGGGTGTAATTGGGCAGTTAAAAAATCTAAATTTAGCCTCAACTTTTGTCGTTGTTCATTGTATAGATCTTGCGCTTGTACATAGGCTTCCAAATAAGCGGGATTTGCTCCTGAAGAAGATACAAAAACGGACTCACTTTTTAAAGCATCAATAAACTGTTTATCTGAAGCTATGACACCTCCAGACAAGCCTAAAGCTTTCCCTAAAGAAGAAATCATAATTTTTCTATATAGCTTTTCATTTGAAATAGAATTGAAAATTCCCTTTCCATTCTTACCAACAATTCCTAAACTATGTGATTCATCTATTATCAATGTAATTTTCTTTTTTGATGAAATTTCATCTAGAAAATCAAAAGAAGTAGGTGTTACTTCTAAAGATAATATTGTATCTACGGTAATCACTATTTCTTCTATAATATCATCTAGTAACTTAGGGTGTAATTTACCTTCTACAAATAATGGTAAACTATGATCTACTAAAACTGCCGGATGTGTTTTAGGATAATGAAAAAACGTATTTATAGTTTTAGATAAATATTCAGTAGTTAGCTTTCCTGCCAACGTTCCTGAAGAAACCGTTACTGAAGCTTCTGAACCTATTTGTTCTGAAAATAATTGTTCCACCTTATCATAAACTGATAATTTTACATTTGCATCGCGTGAGCTTCCATAAAATGTTCCCCATTTTTTAATGTTTTGGACAATTAAGTTTTGAAATTCAGGCAGGGTAGCCATTCCTAAATAGGAAGTGCCTCCAAAATATAGATGCTCTTCACCTTTTATGGTGATTGTTCTATCTGGGAAACCGTCAACTTTCATTCAGTACTAAATTTTACTTTTAATATTCTCCTCCTTATCAAGGAGGAGTGGATTTATGTGTGCGATAGCAAAACATAAAGACGAGGTGGTTATTTCACTTTATATTCATCTAATATTAATAACCCTTCCGTCCGCTTTTTGCGGACACCTTCCCTTTAAAAGGGAAGGAATTTACTTTGTGCAAAATTCATAATTGATTTAAAGCAACTCAACCCCAGTTCCATTTAACTCACTATATTGTATAACACCATTTTTTAAGGTTATACCTGTAGCAATATCTTCAGCTAATAATATCGCACCATCCATATCAACATAATCTAATAATGGCAATAAATGCGCAATCGCTGAAATCCCAACTGATGATTCCGTCATACAACCCACCATTGTTTTCATACCAAATTCTTTTGCTTGCATTAGCATTCTCCTTGCAGATGTCAATCCTCCACATTTTACCAATTTTACATTCACTCCATGAAAATGATTATGGCATTTGGCAACATCGGATTCTACTTGGCAACTTTCATCGGCAATAATTGGCAGCACTGAATTTTGATATACTTTTTTATGTGCATCCCAATCATCAGCCTTCATAGGTTGTTCAATAAATTCAACGCCAAGCTTTTTTAGTTCAATAGCATTGTTTATGGTTTCATCGACAGTCCATCCGCAATTCGCATCTACTCTAAAAACAGCCTCCGTATGTTTACGAAGTTCAGTGATGATCTTTATATCTTCTTTTGTACCTAATTTAATCTTATAAATAGGCCAAGGTAATTCTTGCATTTTGGCAATCATCTTCTCAATAGAATCTATCCCAATCGTATAGTCACTTAACGGATTATTATTGACATCATAACCCCATAATTCATATAATTTTTTACCTTTTTTACGTGCATATAGATCGTTATATGCCAAATCTAAAGCACATAATGCAAACATATTCTCTTTTAAATGCGGATACATTTTATCCCAAAAATTTTCTGGAGTTTCACCTGAAGTTGATTCAATTATAGATTGGATTGCTTCTAAGTCAGCTATTATTTTTGAGACTGTAATTCCGTAATATGGATTGGAGGTCGCCTCACCATAACCTAAAAATTCACCCTCTTTTAATTCAACAATTAAAGTAGGTTGTGAGTTATAAGACTCTCTAGAAATAGTAAATGTATGTTTTAGCTTAAGTTCAAAAGACCTCAGGATTAGTTGCATAGAATCAATTTATTGAGAATTAAAAATACTAAAAAATCTTAAACAAATCCCAATTTCCAAATCCCAATTTCCAAAAAAAAATGAATTATAATAAGGATTTCTTTACTAAATTTTTGCAAATAGTTTTTATAGAATTATTTGTAATTTGTGCATTTGTAATTTGTCATTTAAAATTCTTTTATGCCTTTAGTAACACCTCTTTCTTCAGATCATAGCCCGGAAACAAAACAGTTAGCAGAATTCTTTAATGAAACCTTAGGTTTTTGCCCTAATTCAGTATTGACCATGCAGCATAGACCTGCGATCAGTAAAGCTTTTATCAATTTAAATAAAGCGGTTATGGCAAATGAAGGTCGTGTAACTTCTGCTTTAAAGCGGATGATTGCTTGGGTAAGCAGTAATGCAACAGGTTGTCGTTATTGTCAGGCACATGCCATTCGAGCAGCAGAGCGTTATGGTGCAGAGCAAGAACAGCTAGATAATATTTGGGAGTACAGAACACACGCTGCATTTAATGAAGCAGAACGTGCTGCACTAGATTTTTCGTTGGCTGCTTCTATGATACCAAATGCTGTTGATGAAAACGTTAAAAAACGATTGTATGAACATTGGAATGAAGGCGAAATCGTAGAAATGTTAGGTGTAATTTCTCTTTTTGGATATTTAAATCGTTGGAATGATTCTATGGGGACTTCCATTGAAGATGATGCTGTTGAAAGTGGTAAACAATATCTTGGCAAACATGGTTGGGAAAAAGGAAAACACGGATAGAGTTACGATTTTTGATTTAATTGCTTATGAGTAAAAATATTTTTAATAAAAACTATTCTTATTGATAAACAAAAATGTATTTTCATACTAATATTACTGCCAACTGCCACTGATCCCGATAGCTATCGGGACTGCCTACTTTTTCCCTTCCACAACAACCACAAACTCACCCTTAGGAGCTTTATTCTCAAAATGAGCAAGTACTTCTTTTACAGTTCCTCGTATAGTTTCCTCATACAATTTTGTCAATTCACGTGATACTGAAACTTGACGTTCTTTGCCAAAATACTCAGCGAACTGCGTTAAGGTTTTAATCAATTTATGAGGCGATTCATAAAAGATCATCGTTCTTTCCTCTTCAACCAATACTAAAAGACGACTATGTCGTCCTTTTTTTACAGGTAAAAAACCTTCAAAAACAAACTTGTCATTTGGCAGTCCGCTATTAACTAAGGCAGGTACAAAAGCTGTAGCGCCGGGTAAACACTCAACTTCAATATTATTTTGAATACAAGCTCTAGTTAATAAAAATCCCGGGTCAGAAATAGCGGGAGTGCCAGCATCAGAAATCAAGGCAATGGTTTCACCAGATCTTAATCTATCTATAATCCTATCTACCATTTTATGTTCATTGTGCATATGATGACTATGCATTTGTGTAGAAATATCAAAATGCTTTAATAATTTTCCTGAAGTACGGGTGTCTTCTGCCAATATCAAATCAACCTCTTTCAAAACTTCAACAGCTCTAAAAGTCATATCCTTTAAATTACCAATAGGTGTAGGGACAATGTATAATTTACTCATACCGGCAAAGGTAAATGTTTATTTGATTTGTTTCTTAATTTAATTTCTGCTAGCTTCGCTTACTTGTGCTGTCCCGAAAGCTTTCGGGATGGTTTCAGTATCAGTCGATATAGTTCAACCTGTGCTGAATTTATTTCAGTATTAAACGAAACTATATCTTTACGTTGTAGCACAGATTAAAAAACCTTATATGAATGAAGAAATAAAAACAGATTATTGTATAATAGGAGGAGGTATTGCCGGAATTTTGTTGGCGAGTAAATTAGCATCTTCCGGCAAAAATATACTGATATTGGATCAAGGCCCTCGTTTTTCTGAAGAAGATCGTTCTAATATGCTTCTTAAAAGTAAGGAAGATTTAAACGATTTTGCTGATTATAATGATAATGTAGATGCTGATATTGTTACTCCACTTAGCTCAGCTAGTTCAGGAGATCAGGTTGTGGAGTGGACAAACTACAGGTTGTTCGGTATTGGTGGTACGGCGCTTCATTTTGAAGGTATCATGATGCGTCCTATTGAAGAAGACATGAAGGTTAAATCCCTTTACGGATATAGTCGTGATTGGCCTATTTCTTATTCAGAATTGGAACCATGGCTTCTTGCTGCCGAATATGAAATAGGAGTTTCAGGGAATGATGATAATCCTTACGCTTCACCAAGATCTGGTTCCTTTCCTATGCGAGGTCATCCATTCTCCTATTTTGACAGTAAAATATTTGCTCCTGCATTAAAAAAAATTGGGATTACCGGACACTCTTGCCCAAGGGCAGTTAATTCTATTCCTTATCGTGGTCGTTCAGCTTGTCAAGCTTGTCGTGCATGTAAATTTTGTCCATCAGGTGCTCGATATTCACCAGATCGAGTTCATGTTCCCATATTAGAAAAACATGATAATGTTAAAATTCTAGAAAATTTAAGTGTTAGGAAGTTGGAAACCAACTCAAAAGGAGATAAAATTATTGCTGCTCATGCTATACATGTTCACGATAGATCAGAAGTAATTATTCGAGCTCAAAATTTTATTGTAGCAATGGGTGGAGTAGAAACTCCAAGAATGTTATTATTATCCGCTGACAATGGAATTCATAAAGACGGTCTTGGAAATATGGGCGGACAACTCGGTCTTGGGTTTAGTGATCATGATTCACCCTATATTACTTTAGATGTTGGAAAGCCTGTTGGCAGTCGGTTAGGTTTTGAAACTATGATTTCAGAACATTTTCGCACTCAAATCAATAGAAGAGAACAACCTAGCTTTATGATGCTTGGTTCACCAGCTATGGATTGGTTTCCTATAGGAAATGAAGCTACGCAATGGTCAACACATGATAATAATTTTTCTCTTGAAAATCTCCGTAAAGGAATACCTCAGATAGCTACTATTACAGCATTTACCGAAATAGAAGGTAAAGGGATATTAGAACTTGATAAAAACAAATTCGATGCTTTTGGAGATCCTATTGCAAAAGTTACAATGAAACTGACAGATTGGGATCGTAGAGCCTATACAAAATTGGTAGAGTTGGCACCTGAACTGGCAGATGCGATGAATGCAAAAAAAGTTTCTGAAGTATTACCACCCGGTTCTGCGTTGGGATACCATCCTTCCGGGGCTACCGCTATGGCAAAAACTCCTGATGAAGGAGTGTGTGACGAAAACCTAAAGGTTTTTGGATTGGAAAACCTATATGTTGTTGGTAACTCTGTATTCCCACATATGGGATCGAATCCTCCCACCTTAACAATAGTTGCTTTGGCTTTGAGGTTAGCAGCACATTTTGAAGGAGTAAAATAATTTAATTATGGAAGATATAACACGTCGTCGATTTGTAATCCAAAGTTCTAAATTACTTGCTTTTATACCTTTTGCAGGTGTTATAGGTTGTATTTCGAATACCGATTTAAAGCTAAGTCCTAAAGATTCTTTAAAAAGACTGATCTATATTATTGGTCCTTGGAGAGAAGAAGATCAATTAATTGCAGAAAATTTTGCAAAACGATTCCTTAAAGCAAATCATGCGGATCAATATTTATCAAAATCGGTTAAACTGATTCAAAGTCTCTTTAAGCAAATATCTGAAGAAACTATGGCTGTTAAAGAAATTGATCTTGATAATATCCCTAAAGAAGAACAGGAAATATTAATAAATCTATCAGAACAACTTTACAGTTTTGTAGAAGTAAGATTTTATGTGTCAAACGAGCCGCCTTGGGGTCATTGTCAGGATAATTCCATGTGGCATACGAGAATTCCGAAGTAACTAACTATATAATTTATATTGAATGAAAGAGCTAAACGTGCTACACCAGCTATATGATAATGCACCCAAAAGGTCGCACTACGCATAACTAAATCGATAAGCATAACCCCAATATTAGATATAAAAATTTACAATCCAATTCAATCATATATAACTTCTTGAAAAGGAAAACAAAACACATCTCATTACAACAAAAATAACTAATTTTGCAACCTCAAAATAAAAGAGATGTACAGAAGTCATACCAACGGAGAATTAAGATCAGAACATATAAATCAAGAAGTTACCCTATCTGGTTGGGTGCAGAAAGTACGTGATAAAGGATTTATGATCTGGGTAGATCTACGTGATAGATATGGAATTACGCAATTGATCTTTGATGAAGAACGTAGTTCGACAGCATTGATGAATCAAGCGAAAACCTTAGGTAGAGAGTTTGTTATTCAAGTAAAAGGGATTGTGATTGAACGTGCTTCTAAAAATCCGAATATCCCAACAGGAGATATTGAAATTTTAGTGTCCGAATTGCAAATATTAAATGAAGCACTACTTCCTCCGTTTACCATTGAAGATGAAACCGATGGTGGTGAAGAATTGCGTATGAAATATCGGTATTTAGATATTCGTCGAAATCCTGTAAAAGAAAACCTAATTTTTCGTCATAAAGTAACACAAGAAGTACGAAATTATCTTTCTAATGAAGATTTTATTGAAGTAGAAACACCATATTTAATCAAATCAACCCCAGAAGGTGCACGTGACTTTGTAGTGCCTTCACGGATGAATGAAGGTCAGTTCTATGCGTTGCCTCAATCACCTCAAACCTTTAAACAGTTATTGATGATTGGTGGAATGGACAAGTATTTCCAAATTGTAAAATGCTTTAGAGATGAAGACCTACGTGCCGATAGACAACCCGAATTTACGCAGATTGATTGTGAAATGGCTTTTGTAGAACAAGAAGATATTTTAAATGCTTTTGAAGGATTGACACGTCATTTATTAAAAGAAATTAATGATGTTAAGGTTGATAAATTCCCAAGAATAACCTATGATGAAGCTATGCAGAAATATGGAAATGACAAACCGGATATCCGTTTTGGAATGGAGTTTGGCGAACTGAATGAAGTAACTCAACATAAAGATTTTAATGTATTTAATTCGGCTGAATTGGTAGTCGGAATTGCTGTTCCTGATGGAAATTCATATTCCCGTAAAGAGATTGACAAACTGATTGACTGGGTAAGACGTCCGCAAGTTGGAGCCTTAGGTATGGTATATGTTCGTTGTAATGATGATGGAACATACAAATCGTCAGTTGATAAGTTTTACGACCAAAAAGATTTAGCAAAATGGGCTGAAAAAACAGGTGCAAAAAAAGGCGATTTAATTTGTGTGCTTTCAGGTGAAATCAATAAAGTAAGAACACAGCTAAGTGCCTTGAGAATGGAATTGGCAGAACGTTTAGGTTTACGTAACCCGAAAGAGTTTGCCCCACTTTGGGTGATTGATTTTCCTTTATTAGAATGGGATGAAGATACCGAGCGATATCACGCAATGCATCATCCGTTTACCTCACCAAAACCAGGACAATTAGAATTATTAGCAACCAAACCCGGAGATGTAAAAGCCAATGCTTACGATTTGGTATTGAACGGAAATGAAATTGGTGGTGGTTCCATCAGAATTCATGATAAAAAGACCCAAGCCTTACTGTTTGATTATCTAGGGTTTACACCTGAAGAGGCAAAAGCACAATTTGGCTTTTTAATGAATGCTTTTGAATATGGCGCACCTCCACATGGTGGAATTGCTTTCGGATTAGACAGATTGGTAGCAATCCTTGGCGGACAAGAAACCATCCGTGATTTTATCGCCTTCCCTAAAAATAATTCAGGTAGAGATGTAATGAT
>CAYXAZ010000086.1:0-12931 GCA_964463085.1 uncultured Flavobacteriaceae bacterium
TGATAATGCTTTAATATTTTACCTTCTGCTTCTAATGGTAGGTCACTTGCCCAAGCTGGAGTAGTACATAACATCATATTGTATTCTTCTATATCTGCTATTTGTTCTGGAACCAAAGAGATAACTTCATCATATACAGAAAAGAGAATATCATATTTTCTACTGGCACATTGCGCGCCGTAATACATAATATCTCTGGCGATAGCCTGTACGGCGTTCTCTGCAAGCTTACCACCATAAGTAGATTCACGATAATAACCGCCATTAGTAACTTTCTTATATGTTAGTGCTTTCTTTTTGGCTCCCCATGGGGTTTTGACTATGTCTATTTTAGCATGAGGATAATTAATACAACGACCAGATGGTAGCTTCATTTGAAGCATTATAACTCCACTTTTTGTTTTATGAGACTTAAAAGCTATTTTACCTAAAGCCGCCATAACTACTTTACCAGTACGAAGTGCAGCTAATGCAGCATTCTCAAGAGAGTTCCATAAATCTACTACTTCAGGATATGTTTCACGATAAGCATTAATAGAGTTAGTAGCTAATTCTAATTCTACGTCCACTCCCCAACGTGCACATGAATTAACAAATCCTTGACCGCCTAAACCATATCCAGCACCAAGTATAACTTGTTTACCTACCCATCTTTCATCGTCTACAATAGAGCTATAAGGTTTATTGAAGATTTCAGTAGCTATCATCTTATAAGCGTCAATTCCATCCTTATACATCTGTAAACCTTTAGCACAACCAGCTAACCAAAATACAATGCGCGCTTCAATTGCAGCATAATCTGAGACACAAAGTACTGCGCCTTTAGGAGCAGTAATCATACCACGTATGGCAGTAGATGCAGCTTTAAGGTATGAACCATATTTCTCAGTGATTTCTTTGGTATCCATAGATGACATATCTTTCACTAATAAATCCATAGATTCATACTTAATGCTTGGTTTGGGAAGGTTATATAAATTTAGGAGTTTAGAAACTGGACGACCTGTATGAGCACCAAAAGAAATAATCATACCATAAATACGGCCATGAACCGTAGAGTTAATGTATCTTACATATTTACCTGTAGAAGACTTACCAGCATGTTGTCGCATTTCGAGTATCTGTTTTGAAGTATCGTCTACTTCACCATACTTACCTTCTAATATTTCAGTGACTGTATCTGCAGTGCAATTAGGTATTTGTGAGTTCACATTAGAAATTACCCAATTTTTGATTCGGGCGGCTTGAGTCATTTTAGTTATAACACCGCCAGTTAGATTAGTTACTCTATTAGCGAATCCTTCTTGTTGCTTCATTATATTTTCATATATTTTTCTGGATAAATCTACATCAACAGGTACACCACGCATGTTACACTCTAAATCAAATAACACATCTGCTAATTCTGTTTCTTTCCATTCAGGTAGATTCAAATAGATTTCTCTACAGACATCGACGTCAACACTGCCATATTCCATAAATTCCATTTTCTGTCTAGGTCTTGAGTCCATTTCAATGAATGTACCATCTTTCTGAGGACAACAGAAGAGTTTAATTAACGCTTTACCTGAGTCTAGTTTCTTTCGGATATTGAGAGCTTTAGCACAATCACCAAGAGAAAGAGGTAATCCAGCCCTTCCGGCCATTTGCATAGTACATTGAAATTTGTCTAAACTTAATTTTGGCCAACCATATTTCTTTATACCTACATACTTAATTATAGCAATTTCAAATAACATATTATGAGCTACGACAGTATAACCATCTTCTATAGCTTTGAACAAAGGAATAATAAATTCTTTGTTTGACATGTCCATTATTTGAGTTGGTTGGTCTTCTATTGCGTAGGATGTTATGAGTATTTCTGTTGAAGGATGTGAAGCATATTTGAATGCTCCATGTTCTATTGATATTTTAGACCTTGTTTCAAAGTCTAAGAATACCTTGTTCTTTAATTTTGGATTCATGATTCACCTTAAGAGAAGGCTAACTCCATACTCATAGACTGGGTGAAGTCAGTCTATGGGTGTTAACCAAAGTATGGAGCTGCCTATTATTTAGAAGTTATCTTCAGTATCCGCTTTAGACATTGACTCATCTTTGAATTCAGCAAAATCTGCTTCTGCAGCTACTGCTCCATCTAGACGATCTCCATCTTCCCAGAATAACAAGTTGTTTAAACCAGAACCAACACCTTTATTACCTTTAACATCAAAAGGATAGAAGGATAAAGATGCACGAGCATAACAACCAGAGTAAAATTCTTCAGTACTCATGATTGGATCAAGTGCACGATCAACGATATTAGGTTTATTTTTATTACCAGCGTTTAAGAATATTGAACCTTCATATTCTTTGCCATCACGTTCTTCGTCGCCATCACGCATTGGGCATTTAAGAGTTTTTGGCCATTTGTTAATGTCTTCACCAAATTTCTTAGCACATGCATTTGCGATAGCTTGAATAACTGGTTTCCAATCTGCCAATTTATCTTTCTTAAACAAAAGACAGATTGAATATTTCATATCACCAGACTGAGTTTCTCTTGGTTCAAATACAAATGCATATGAAGTACGAGCGACTGGAGTTTTAGAACGTGTAGTACCTGCTGAATCAGGCTTAACACCTGCTTTTTCGACTAGAGCTTTAAGGGTGATTCCCATAATATTTTTTCCTTTTTACAATTTTACAATTTTTACATTATCAAGTTAAATTAATAACTTAAAATATATTATATCACATGTTTAATCTTGTGTAAACCACTATTTATAAATTATCTGTTTCACCTCCTATATTTTCAAAATATTCTAATGCTTTTGTATCATATTCTTCCAAAAAGAAAAGTCTTCTACAACCAGTTGCTATTATTAATTTCATACAACTCATACACGGACTAGTAGTAACATACATAGTATGTATATTCTTCGGATAATTACAGTGAGCTATTGCATTAACTTCCGCATGTAATGACTCACACTTATCTAGTCCTTCTCCGGAACTTTCTTTAGAACCTTTACATGGTTTCAAGTTACAATGCGGACTTCCTGCAGGTACTCCATTATATCCAGTTGAAATAATATGGTTATCAATGTCTACACATACTGCACCTACTTGTCTGCGTATACATGTAGCTCTAGTTGCAACTTCTTTGGCTATATTAATGAAATATCTTTCAATTAAAGGTCTCATGTTATACTCCTTAGTATTGTGTTAAT
The DNA here is from genome assembly GCA_964463085.1 of uncultured Flavobacteriaceae bacterium. Classification (GTDB taxonomy): domain Bacteria; phylum Bacteroidota; class Bacteroidia; order Flavobacteriales; family Flavobacteriaceae; genus Aureibaculum. The sequence goes on from CAYXAZ010000086.1 coordinate 3,216, forward strand.
TTTTTCATTTTCAATAGCTCTATTATATCTAGCTATTATTGTACGTCGAATATGATTTGCGAAATCTTCCGTATTATTAGGAGAATTACTCAAAAGATATTGTTCAACTTCTCTTAAAGAAGTTACTTGTAGATGCTCAGTAATATCTTTATAGAAATTATCACAGAAATTAGAATCAACAAACATAAGACAACCAGCAAGTATGTTCTCATACATTCTAAGTGTATGAAAATTATTATTGTAGAATTTATCACCAAATGCTACAGTAGCTTTACATCTTGACATCTTAGGAATAAACTGTTGATAACTAACCTTAGCTTGCATTTGAGCATTAAAACAATCAACTCCTCTAAGGTTACCAAAAAGAAGATTTTTAAGTATTGGTGAATTATAATATTTTTCAATTAACTTGCGTTTATAAGAATTACGTGTAGCACCACCGAAACCTAAATCATAAGCTCTTTCAAACCATGGACGAGGTATATCCCAATCAAACTGCAGTATAGTAGTTTCCCATGGATAATGAAATATTTCTTTTGGATATATTACATACTTCTTAGTTAATAATTCGTTATGTACTTTCTTCATATCTCTTCCTTGAGTTAAATATATAACTTTATCACCACTAATGTGAAAATCAGATTCGTTATAATGTTTAGCCCATTCACGCTTGTATATTAGTGGCCATAGCTGTTGAAACCACATAGCACCATCTGTTTGTACATACATAATATGAGAAGTAGTTTTATTCAATAACTGGTATGTCTTAATTATTTCTGGGCTAAAAGCGCCACCAAAGAAGTTTATTGAACCATTGAAAACTAATATGACGTCTGCTGCATCTAATGATTCTACATCTTTTAATTCTGCAAACTTATATTCTTTTGGTATTATAGTATTACGTGTCTTTTTGGATATAATAGTTATACTGTTTGCATTATTGTTTATAGTCTTTAATGCATACTTAATATCTGCATTTGCAGCAGACTTATTAGCTGAACTAAAAGTTATGTTAGCTCCAATTTTTAACACAGCAATTTTCATGGTCTTATTCTCCATAAATTTGGATTAATTAAGCTATCACGACAAGCTAGTAGAGAATCAACTACGAGTTGCCAGTCATATCTACATGCATTAGGAACCATGGCTGTTTCTGCATAGTTTTCAGAGTTATCGCAGATCATTTCTTCGACTAATTCAAATTTATCTTCATATATATGAGCAGACATAGAGTTAAGAGTTAATGTGCCAAGAAGAATATGACGTGCGCGACGCTCATGCAGTTTATTCAACATAGTCAAAATACGTATTGTCATTATGGTAAAATTAAACATATCATATGGTCGACCTAGAATAAGGTCATTACTGCGCATTTGTACGGTAGTATTTATTCTGCCATCGCGGATATTAAACATAATACTTACAGTACATTTATGGTCTTTAGAGGCTATAGGATTTGGATGCCAGATAGTCATTACTGCTTGTCTAGACATAGGGTCTTTGAATAATGTATTAACTATAAAGTTAACTTGAGATAAGAATGCAGGACCATAGGCTCCATTAAAGATATATCCGTCATCAGTGAAATTAGATATATGTTTGTTATATGGAGCTATATCTTCAACCAAAGGAGAGCCACTAGTTATCCAATATGCTTCTGCGGCCATGAATTTATAAGACAGATGACGATCGAAATGATGACATATAGGATAATTCATATCAAATTCACATACATCATTTAGTTTTTCTTTGGTACTCATATTACGTGGCATTACATTCTTTCCATTGCGGTATACATCTACAATCGATTTTAGCCAAGCGTCTGTTGCTGTTAATATCATGATAAACCTCCAACAAATTCTTTGATTATACTAAAGTCTTTATCTTCAGTATAATCATAATGATATGACCTCATAGATAACGGAGGACTTCTTACTAACTCAGCATATCCTTTCCATATTTTAGTAAAGTCTTCTTTCTCTTCTACATACTCTATTTCTTTTCTTTCACTCCAAACATCAAGACATGTTTCCAAAGAAGGTACACAGAGAATTAATACAACGTTTAATTGTATCATTTTGTTTAGTAAGTGCATATATTCTGGTCCTTCAATTTTTGTATTACGCATTACAGGACCATAAATATTTTCTGCCATAAAACCACGGTCTAAGAAGAAATTAAACTTACCGCTCGTATCAAGCATTAGTTGTTCATAGTAATATAACTGGTTACCGTATTCCATTATAGCATCTTGAGTAGACGGATAAACTCCATTATGGAATAAGAAGTCATTGTCAGTAACTAATTCGTTTATTAGTGTAGTCTTACCTGAAGCATCAGGACCTTCTAAATAGAACAGAGTCATGTATTACTCCTTATCTAAAATGCGCTGGTGATCGGGAGCATTCCAACCAGGTGGTTTCATTAGGTCTGCACCGAATCTTCTTTTGGTCATACCTACTTGTTTTTGCATATTACAGAAATGTACTTCATTCCAGTGAGCTTGAGAATCTACTCCCATTAAATCAAGAGTACCTGCAGCCACTACCATTAAATCAATGAGTGCATCAATTGTTTCAGGTAGGTCTTTGTTAGATACAGCTTTAACTAATTCAATAAATTCTTCTTGTATAAATTCAACACGGAATTCCATATATTCATCAGGTAAAAAGTCTGGTTCTTTGTTAGGTTCAAAACCAAATTTACTATGCATCGTTCTTAAATCTTTAAATATACTCATGTTTCCTCCAGTCTTATGACAAATAAAAAGTGCAGAAAGTTAATTCCGCACTTTTTAGTATTATACCATTTAAACTAGTATTTAGAAGTCTGAGTCGTCAGTAGCTGTTTCAGTAGCTTCTGAATTATCTTCAACTTCAGAATCTTCTTTAGGAGCACGAGGAGTAGGCATATACTCTTCAACTGTAGCACCTTCAACTTCGATTGAACCATGAATAACGTCATAATGAATATCACCGATGCTTAAGCCATTTTCTAAAGCTTCAGCTACAGTTGTAGGACGAGGGTCAGTCAAATAACCTTCAAAACGATCATATGAGGCAGAACCTGCACGTTTAGGATTACCTTCAACTAAAATAGTTAGTGCAGCTTCATTAGTAACACCATTAACTTTTTTCTTTGCTTTTGGTTCAGTTGCTGTTACTTCTACTTCATTTTCTTCAGACATGATATTTTCCTTTTTGATTAAAATTTATATGAATAATTATTTATTCATAGGGTTATTATAACATATGTTATAACAAAAGTAAACCACTAATTTAATTTAGCGGATTCTAATATTTCAATTATTTCTATTATAGCTTTTGATACTATTATTAAATCAATTTCTGATTTTTCCATTCTATCATCTGGAATATCTTTGAAATAATCGATAGCTTCTTGAGCAATGGTTCTAGGTGTCGACATTATGTTTTCTCCTATATTCAGTTAGAGCCAAAAGAAAATCTCGTGATTCTATACCTTTTGTCTCTAAGTTTTCAACGATTGCTTCATGTATTGTATCTCTACAAATAAAGCGGTGTATTATTACTTCTTTAAACTTAGCTCCTTGTCTCTCAAATCTCCTAATGAACTGGTCATATGTATCAAAGTTATAAGTAAGACAATAGAACATCAGATGATGTCCTTTACCATATTGTAGATTTAAACCATGAGAGAACTTAGATACATATACTATCAGTACATCTATTTTGTTATTATTCCAGTCTTTTTCTGCTTGTTTAATAACAGAAGGTTTACAGCCTGTAGCTACAATGCGCGCTTTAGGAAACGTATCCATTAGTCTAACGAGGTCTTCTTTAAAATGATATGCGATACAGATAGGTTCTCCTTGGAGACCTTCAACTATATCTTTCGCGACCGTAGCTAATTTATTATGAATGTAATGAGTTTTACGAGCTCTTAATATTTCTCCTTTTGTATCAAATACAGGTTTACCATCTTCGATTACATTATAAGTCTCGTACATAAATCCATTAGCTATTTGCCAGCATTTCATTAAAGCTGCAGTCTTGTTAGATGCTAATACATTATCTCCGTTGTCTAGTTCAGCAAATAACTTTTGTTCCATAGACTTATACTTTTCACGAGGTATGTCAATTATAACGTCGTTAATTACTCTTTTAGGTAGAGGTATTTCTCCATCAGGTTCTAGAAAATATACAATATCTCCGATTGCTGCGACAATTTCTTCTTTGGCTTCAGGTTTAAGAATCCAATTAAAACGTTTATAGTCGGTAGGATAAAAATACCTATTTCTAAATGCGTACCATGATGTACCTAACCTTTTACCTAAGTCAAGAATAAAGATTTGAGCCCATAAGTCTAAGTAGTGTGTAGGCATAGGATTACCACACAATATGTATCTACGTTTAAAGCTTTTAAGCATCTTAGAAAGGTCTTTAAAACGACCAGACTTATGATTCTTAAATTTTACAGATTCATCTACTATTAAAGATGTCCATGGGAATTTTTTAGTTGTTTTAACCTTGTCTAATAACCACTTAATACCTTCAGGGTTTATAAGATAAATACCTCCAGTTTTGTGGAAGTTAGCATCTTTGTCAGGTCCATGTAGGAGTATTAGTTTTAGTCTCGCAGAGAATCCCCATTTTCTATGTTCGTTCATCCATGTAGTATATAAGATACTCAAAGGAACTACGACAAGAGTTTTCTCTTTAAACTGGTATACCTTATCAAGAGATAGTACAGTCTTACCGGAACCAGGAAACATAAAGAGACCAAAGAAGTCGTTTTCTGATAACAACTTCATTGGCTCTTTTTGGTTATTATGTGGTATAAATTTTTGAAAGGCCATTATCTTTCTAAAGCTATGAATCTTTTAAGTTTATCTTTTAGAGCATCCATGTCAATGTAATCAAGAACATATGCATTTGCATAACTTTGTATTTTCTTGTCTTGTACATTTGGTTCCATTACTTCAGCAAGACCTACTCCATTAGCTGAGTTTACTAATACTGTATCACCTTTATCAAGGTTTAAAAAAGTTTTATAGCAATATTTTCTTTCATTATTTCTGAATCTAACTTGTACATAAAATACTTTCATTGAATTTTCTCCGCATAAGTTATCATTTCTTCATGAGAATCAAATATTATTACATTTTTACCATATTTAATCGCTGATGAAATTGTATTAATAATACTGCCAGAAGCAAATTTTAAATTAACCTGATTCTTACATAGATATCTAAGATAATTGAATCCAAATCTACCATTACTTTCTATTAATATTGAAAGTCCTTTTCCATTACCAGATACACGATAAGCAATTATTTTATCACTTAAGTTCCAGTCTGTAATTGCTTCTTGTACATTAATTTCACGAGATTCTTCCGTCAATATAACTTTTTTCATAATTCACCTTTGTTTTTTATTTAACTTAGGATAATTATAACACAAATTTAAACAAAAGTAAACCACTAATTTTAATAATCGTCATCTAGTTTATCAAAGTCTGCATTATCATATGCGTTGATTGTACCAAGATTTTCTACATCAGGTTTTGACATACTATCCCAATGCCACTGATCTTCGAAGTGAAATACCTTAACTATGTGCTGTATCATATCAGGACTACGGCTGTCCATAAGAGCTACAGTTAGTAATGTAATCCAACATCTGATATTTGGAACTTTATTGGACCATGTACGTGGAATGCTATCATTGATTTTTGATTTAATTTTAACACTTTCATCTTCAAATAACTCAGCAAACACTGAATGTATTCTTTTTCTTTTTTCAAAGTCTTCATCGAACAGAGTTCTAAGATGAGTACCTGGTATAAACTTTAATGATTCTACAGGTTTTGTATTTGTTATATCATTATAATGCTGTGTCAATAAAACAACTAAATCACTGCGATTTAGATTCTCATTATAACTTACTACGAGATGATCAGGAGATATGTATCCATAGTTCGCGATCATATTGGCTAATGCTTTAGAGAAGTCAGAACCCATGCGATATTCAAGTATTAATTGTTTCTGTGCTTGAGTCTTGAAGTCAGACCTAAACTTAGAAGTATCACGGTGTAGAAGATATGTGTGTAACACTTTGAAGAGTCTCCAGTCATCTGCTTTAAGGTCCATAAACATTTGTCTAGTTTCTTTGGCTACATCTTCAATAACAAATAGAGAATCATTAATAAATATAGTCCATCGTCGACCAAAGAGAATCTCTTCATCCTTTATCTCATTATTAGTGCTCATTGAGATATTTATAGTTTGTATGGTTTGTACAGTATCTTGAAATTTCTTTTCTACTGGTACTTGACTCGTAGTAACAAGAGCCTTAATGTGATTCATTATCTTCTTGTCTACATTTACATCTATGTCATCTATGTGTGTAACTCTAGAATACTGTGTAAAGCGGCTCTCAAGAGAATCAGCATTAAGTATAAGTGTAGTATCTTGTCTAGGAAATAAGAGCATTAATACTTCAATTAGAGTCGTCTTACCAGAACCTTGACTACCTTTAAGTATTATAGCATTATCGAGTTTAGCATTAGGGTCTTTGAGCATAATGCTGTATCTATCTAATAACCATGATGCTTCTTCATTAAAATTATTAGAATCTACAATGCGCGATAAGTGAGTCTTAAGAAGAACTTTAACTTTATCAAATTCTTCTTTGGTTACATCATCATAAGGTATTGGAGTTATAGGAGATACAGTTTCTGGGTAAAAAGTATTATCTTCAATTACTATATTCTCATCAGGTTTATAGTTACTTATATTGCAGCTAAAGGAATTTACGAATTCAGGCCAATCGACGATAGTCTTATTACGACCAGAAGATTTGCGGTATAATTCTCTTATATGTTGTGGTTTAAGTATTTTCCAATGTAAGACTGTATTACTGTATAATGAGAGTAACTGCTGTACGTTAATTTGTTCGTTAAACTTGTTTTCTCTTTCAATAGACTTCTTGTATTCTTTATCATACTGCTTCTGAGATAATATAGTAGCTACATAGTAGTCTCCAGTGTTCTGGTTATATACTATAGTCTCACATAACATACTCCGTAGCTCTTCTACAGCTACTATCTTTCTTAACTCATATTTAGATAAGTGTAGTACTTTCTTAGTTAATATGTCTTTGTTTACTATGCGTTGTCCATACTCATCTTCCTCAAATAGTTCAAGGTCTTTAGATATAACTCTTTCACCACTACGGTGTTGCTCTGTAATATATGCATATGCAGACTTTATCTTTATATCTAGATAGTCTTCATTATACTCACCAGTCGTATCAACTATAACCTTAGAATTGTAGATTACTTTTGCGGATATTATCTCTTTAACTATTTCTGGAGATAGGTTATAAGTGAAGCCTTGACATATGTAACCAAAGAGAAGCTCATCACGTCCATCACCTTCATCTAATGCTACTTTATCTCCTAACTCAAATTCTAATATCCTATTATTGATGTATTCTAAATACTGGCGTTTGTTCTGTTGTTCATCGACGTTAGTATTAAATGAGTGTAGATTAGAGTGTAATCCTTGGTCTATGATAGACTTCTGCATACTAGCTTGAACCAGTAGAGCATTAAAGAGCTTGTCGGATATATTTACTGGGCTCATTGCGCTTTGAAGGCTATATTCACCTCCGTTCTTTTTGGAACCTGGTGCTACAAATAGTTGTTTAGTGGACTTATGTCCTATGAGTATATCGACTTGTGGAAACTCTGGAAATTTATATTTGTTAGTAGGTAGTCTTGCGGCTTTTGAATCTTCTATTAGATACCAGTCTTGACGACCTGCTCCAGTTGGAGTCTTTACAGAGAATGTCTGTTTGAGGTTAAATATTTTAGATAGGTCTGGTATTTTGCCGGTTTTCTTTTTATCGTCATAATCTACTATAAGCCAAGAAAAACCTTCAGGTGCACTTGATGATAATACTTTGGCGTTTTGATAATGTTCGTGATTGTTGGTAGTTATTTCTATTTGACTTGAATCTTGTATATCGTACTCGTTATTTTTCTTTTTAGCTGTATGTACGTTGTCTGTCCTTGATGGTACGAATTTAACCTGATCACCTAAATAGGCGGTAATTCTTTTGGTATCTATCATATTATAGTCTCGTTTGTTTTTGTTGGAGTTATTATACCGTGTTTAAAATAAGTAGGCCTCCTCCGGAGAGACCTACTAACACGAGACGTCAAATAAAACCGAGAAGGAAAATTTATTTAACTATATATTATATAATAAACTATGGCTTGTGTATACCACTCTTTTAAATTATTTAATCTGCTGCTGTGGCTAACATTAATACGAGTATCGCAATCAGTATTATAGGTATTAACTCATTAATGGACACTCGGAAACCTCTCATTTAGATATTTAGATAATATGTGTATATTATTTAAGAGAAAGCATTCGGACATATCATGATCACTTTGGTCAAATTTTTTCTCTAACTCCTGTATTTCTCCAAAGAGAGCTTTAGTTATTTCATTTGTCGATGTCTCTGGAACTAAGTCTATTTTACGTGACATTTGTGTGTATTTCCCTGTTTATTTTATTAGGTTATATTATAACACATTTTATTACTTGTGTATACCATTATGGATCGGCTATTTTTAAATGATTTATGTACACACGGGCTTGTCTGTTATATAATATATTATAGTAGGAGATTAATATGACCAAACCGGTAATGTATACCAAAAGAAATGCGTCTAATCCGTCTGAGTTAGTCAAAGTCGAATATGAGATGCTCGCTAATAAGCTACTAGTTATAGCACATAATGGCGAGAGTGACGACTATTATTCTTCAAAGAGCGGCCAGATAGAGATGTCTTGGTTGTGTGGTGATTCTGATGTATCTATAGACCAGAAACATATATGGCATGCATCGATGCCGATACCTTTTTGGCAATGTGTCGAAATATATAATGCTTCAAAGAAGATGCCAAAGAAGTCTGTATTACCTCTTATATTTCCTGACTATGATTTAAACGCCTCAGAGTTAAGTCTTTTTGACGTCATCTTCGAATACGGGCGAGCTAAAGGATTATTAGTAGTGGCAGACAAGTTATTTGATGGTGCTGAGATGGGAGACCCTCGTGCCGTCAAGATGTACCTTGAGTTAGTCGGCGTTATTGGCGTAGAAGACGATGAAGATGACCGCGTTAAGAAGCTTATACGAGTCAACCTCAATATCTAGTCTAGTCTTTTATCCAGTTGTATATTAAGTAGACCCATACCCCAATTGATATGAGCTCTATCGGATTTAAGTTTATTGCCTATTCGGCCATCCAGAGTAGTATTATCCAAGCGTAGAATGCGCCTATTGCAGTTATATATAAGAAGCCTGCAATATTCGCTAGCCAATTGATTTTTGGCTTATCGTAAGCTCGATTCTTGTAATCTAACCGTATTTTCTTCTTCATTTAGTTTTGTTCTCCAAGATAGTTTAAGTTTGTAATAAGAGACATTGAATTCACATTCTCCACATCGGTTGTGATTAGGTGCGAAGAAGATATTATCTTTAATTTCTCCACAGAGAGTACATTTTTGTTTAGTTGTTGAATACATATTATTATTATTCCTTTTAGTTGTGCCATCCTTGGCGTTGTTTTATTATTCTGTTTCAGTCATTATAAAGTCTTCATCTTCGTCTTTATCTTCTTGTACTTCTTTTACTTCTTTTACTTCTTTTACTTCTTTT
>CAYXAZ010000087.1:0-12647 GCA_964463085.1 uncultured Flavobacteriaceae bacterium
TTAAATACCTATTGAACTTGATCGTATAGCAACCTCGATTCCTCTTTTTAATTTTTTAAATACTTTATAAGCTAGCTGAACTTTACTGATTGGAATCGTTGGAATGTGCATTCCTGTTTTCCCCAATAGTTTAAAGGCTATTGCCTTTTCATTTGTTGGCAATCCGATAAGCATTGCATAAAATTGTTTTGGGTCTTTTACAAACATTTTTTTGTTCTTGTACTTTTCTACAAAGTTTCTATTGTAACCAAAAACCTTATCAAATGTTTTTTCGGACATTTCAAAAAACTTATCTCTATGAAATCCTTGTTTTACTTTTTTTCCATTAAGTATAGTTTCGGATTCCTTGAACTTAGCTCCTGGGGAAAGGCTATAGGTATTTGTAATATCTTTGCGACTCACAATAATATGTATATGGGTTTGTATGCCATCTTTCTTCATTCCTTCTACTAGCATTTTTCCATCAATTTTATGTGGTGCTTGTAGTTCTAGTTTTTCAATGTTTCTCAAAATGTTTGTTACATTTCCTTTTAGTTCGCCATTTCTTACTTTTACTATATCATGTTTTAGTTTAGCAATCTTGTTACGATAAGGTAAATTCTCCTTTACTTTTTTTTCAAAACCTCGATAGGTACGTTCATGTTCAATCTTTGCAAAATATTTTATATCATCTACAGTAATCTTTCTATCTCTGAAAAATGAATCAGCATAATCCTTCATCAATTCTCTAACATATTTTTGTAATAAACTAGAGTCGTTATTAATATGTTTTAATTCTTTAGCACTCGGACTTATAACAAGTGAATAAAATTTTGGTTCTGTCTTTTTTAATTTAGCAGTATTGTTATCAATTTCAGCAATTACTTTTCCTGGAGCAACTTTATCATTATACTGATCAAAAAAATGTTCCTGATACTCGGGATGTTTTTCTTCATTTTCCTTTTCTAAATAATTTACAAAGTCAGTCACACTACTAGTATAGGTTGCACCCATTTGCTGTTTTGTGATTGCTATATACATGAGTTTATTTTTTTAACGTTCTTTTAAATTTTATCAGTTCTGCTTCGCTGAGTTCTAATTTGAAATATGATTTTCCAAAATTGTTTTTTACTTCTTTGATGTTTTCCAGTACATACTCAAAATCATTTTTAACTGAAACCAATTTAGAATGCAATTTTTCATATCGAATTTTAGGTACTGTAATCTCTATTTCTTTTTCTTGTTCAACGGTATCACTAAATTTCTTTTCTATCATTTCTGGTTCTTCTTCTAATACCTTTTCTTCAAAGAGAGATTGTAACATTATGGTAGTAGGTTCTGTCTGATTCTTTTCTATATTTCGCATGATTGCTATATTGGCTTCAGTACGTTTTCTATTTTTTAATATTTCTTCTAGTATACTTTTTGTAAACCTTTCAGATGGATTAAAGCCATGCCACTTAAAAAAATCCATTATTATTACGAGTGTATCTGTATGTGATTTAGATATCTTTTTTGAAAAAGCTCTAAACCTGACTGCCACGTTATACTTGATGTTTACAGCCGAATATTTGTACTTATACTTTCCTTTTACTATCATTTTACAGCAAACTTTTTCAATGTTTATAGGACTTAGTGAGAGTTTTACAGCAAACTATATTTTTTATCTTTGTGTAAAAATCACTGTATACAGTTCAAAATCAATATTTTGCGAAGCAAAACACAATAGTAGCATCGCTTTAGCGTGCTACCCTCTCGCTATTCCATTTTTGACCCAAAAAGTCAAAATATTCATAGCTTAACCAAGTTAAAGGCAAACCTTTTCTTAACAAGATATATGGAACATTTAAAGAAATTAAAAAGGCACTTTTATATAATGTGTATTGTTTTATTTAATCTGTTGCATATACTATAAAAAAGAAAAGGACAGTTTTTAAACTGCCCTCACACATTGTGTGTTTTTAATTCTTTTTAAAATGTTTTCTATTTTTAGATATTAAAAACATAACTATAATTGTATAGATTACGTATTGCCTCTTCTTGTAAAAGTGTGTCATAATTTAAATGATGTTCTTTTGCATATTCTTTTAATTGCTTCCCGAATTGTTGCTCTATTTCTTCTTTAGAAACAGCAATTAAATTCTCTTGGGTTTGTACATCTAGATTATTATAATTTAAATAAACCATAAGTTAAGTTTTAGATTAAACCGTTATTTGCAAAACTGTAATACTTACCATCTGGAGTTATAATTAGATGGTCTAACATTTTTATATCAAAAAACCCTGCGGCTTTTTTAATTTTTTCTGTGAGTTGTTTGTCCATTTCACTAGGTATTAATTTCCCACTTGGATGGTTATGCGCCAAAATAATACCTACTGAAAGTGATTTTAAAACTACCGCAAACAGGATTCGTAAATCGACAATAGTTCCTGTTATTCCACCATTGGATAATTGATAGATTCCTTTTACTTTATTGGAATTATTAAGTAACAATACTTTAAAGGATTCTTGAAATGCAATGGTATCTGTATTCCAATTTTCAAAGAATAATTTGAATGCATCTTCTGAACTTTTGACAATATCAGATTTTAGAATATTTGTTTTCTCCTTGTAACTAATTTTAATTTCATTAACTTTGTTTCTCATTATTATTGTGTTTAACGTATAGTGATGATGAAAAAAGAGGGTGTGATTTTTCAGATGAACACCCTCTTTTACTTTTATATTACTCTACTGTTTCGATGTCCTTTTTAGAACCCAATAACAATACTTCGCTAATCACTACTTCGGTGATATAGCGTTTTTCTCCTTTCTCATTGTCATAACTACGAGAAGTCAATTTACCTTCAATGGCAATCTCTTTTCCTTTGCCTGCATATTTTTCAATAATCTCGGCAGTCTTATTCCAAGCAACCATATTATGCCAAAAGGTAATTTGTGTTTTTTCTCCTTTGGCATTTTTATAATGCTCATTGGTAGCCAGTGAAAAACGGGTTACTTTTTTACCGCTTTCTAATACTGTAATTTCAGGGTCTTGCCCTACATTTCCGATTAACTGAACTTTGTTTTTTAGTGTACTCATAATGTTAAAAATTTAAAGATTAATGTTTTCCCACCTGAACTATTCAGACAGATTTTAAAAGTGATTTACTTATTATATCCGAAGCGTTTTCCTTTTTTTGATTTTTTAACTTTTGTTTTGCTTCCGATTTATTGATTTCGTATGATTTCATCTTTTTTATTATTAATTTACTTTATATAGAGCCTTCGCTGTTACCTTTTTTTGATGCTTGATGTGATTCAATATTCAGGTTTAATAAGACTTATAAAAAGAGCGAACAGAAGTGAGCCTGATTATGCAGTCGTTTAAACATGAATGTTGTTGTTTTGCTATCAAAAAAAAAAGTAACAGTGACGAGTGAGAGAAATAAATAAAAGCGGGAAATTCGAAAACAATAGGAAGTGACACAAAATGATTTAAACTATCATTTTATATTTTATCATATTTTTTTATATTCAAACATTTACTATTTTGAAGTAAATACACTAGCTTTAACCTGGTAATTCACTTTTAAAATGGGAATGTTTCACAACAATGTCAATTGCGATATTTATATAGGTAAGAGTGCTGGAAAAAAGTTAATGCACGATATTGATAATGCCCAGCATTCAGTGAAAATTCTTTCCCCATTCCTTTCTCCTTTTTTAGTAAAAAAATTGATTGGTCTGCATCATAAAGGAGTGAACGTTCAATTAATTACTTCGGATACAATTGAGGACTTTTATGGAGATAGAAAACGCAATATACATGAACTTATTCGTCAACATGTTCATATAGATAAAGAAGCACAACAACTTAGAAAACGATGGAAAAAGATATACTGGTTCTTAAATGTGACAATCATTCTTTTAATGGGATTCGCACTTTGGTTTGCTTATGAATATAAGGATATTAGAACTGCCAGATTTTTAATCCCTATAGTACTGTCATTTTTGGCAGGGCAATTCTTAAAATCTAAAATTAAAAAGAAACGTGTCTTTTCTTATTCTTACAAACAACTATTTCCTTTTAAGGTAGTGGTTTCTCCTGAAAAATTTGATTATGATGGAATGTATCTGCACAGTAAAATATATATTATTGATGATCGTATTGCATACTTAGGTTCTCTAAATTTTACCAGTAGCGGTACTACAAATAATTATGAGACTCGAATACGAACCAGTAGTAAGGAAGCTGTGCAAAAAATTGTTAATGAATATAATGACCTTCTATTTAATGAACAGCTTCCTGAGTTAAGTATTCAAGCTTGGGGTCAACAGTTGTATAAAGAACCTATCAATTGAGTATTTCTTTATTTTTAATTTTAAGTTCTTGAATGTATATTGAGATTATCATAAAAAAAAGTACAAACTTAAAAGTTTGTACTTTTCTAATATTTATTTAAGTTAAAAGAACTCTTATTACCTAAATTTTAATTCCAATACTCTACTATGCTCTTCTTTTAATTTTACCAAAACCTTTTCGTATTTATCTAAAGTAAACTTTGAAAGCACATAGACAAATCTTACTGTTTCTCCATGTCTAATTTTACTAGGTGAATTATATTTAAAAACAATGTTTAATTTAAGTTCCTGATAGGAAGCTCTACGTTTCTTGTTTCCACTTACCTTATATAGTTCTAGAAAGTTTATCTCAAAATCAATCCCTGAATTATTCTTAATTTCAAGTTGAATATATACCTGATTACCATAATACACTTTATTTTTGATAGCCAATGAAATTCCTTTTTTACGTTTTACCTTATTTTTACGCTCAGATAATTTTAATAAAGCTTCACAAGATTTTTGTAAAGAATCATATCTCTTTAAGTCAGAAGTAATTTTAGTATCTATTTTTTTTAATTGTGTAACTCCCTCCTTTTCTGTTTTTTTAAAAACTTTTACGGGTTGTTGTTTCTCATCACCAATACTCTCATTAATCGATAAAAAATAATTTAGTTTCCTTAATTTATCAGCATGTATGATGATGTAAGAATAAACCTTTCCATCTGTAGTAATCACCAATAAATTACTGATTGCTTCGGGAGTTGCTTTTAATAAACCGAGATTCTGTTGTTGTTCTCGATTGTAGGTAAATATAATATTATCAGAACCTGTAATAGCCTGCCGGATATCTGAAGGGAAAAACAAAGCTGTATTCATTTTATCATTGGCATATATAGTATCCAATGGATTGGGGTTGTTTGCTTTAACGATAAGTGTAAAACAAAGACTAATGAGTGTGATTATAATTGTTTTCATGTGTTTATATTTATTGTTTTTATTGATTCCCGAGGCTTCGGGACTGTTCGCTATTAATCATTTTATTGAGTGATACCCTTTTAGCATGCTCGTTTCATAATGTTTTTTTTATTGTCGATTATCGATTTGTCCTTTATGGATTAAAATGAGCTCATAATTATTATGAACTGTTACTTTAACATTTCGGTTACTTCTCCTAAATATTTTTTTAAGCCCTTTTATTTGCGGTACTCCGGGAACGTTTATACCCTCTACCGCATCATCTACAATTTCTTTGGATGCTTCTGCCCTAAAACTATTCTTAATATAAATTCCCTCTAATCCATCTTTAACATCATAAACCTTTAATGACATTTTTTGATGATTTACATTTTCGATTTTTAACAGGACTCTGTTGGGTTTAAAACTAACAATACCATAAAGGATTGTGTTTCTTGGCACAAGTACTCCATCGATTAAAAAATCATTTATTGTTCTTAATTCTAGTCGGTCATTGACCTTTACTATATGTTTTCCATCCACTAAAGCATGAATTACAAGTTTATCTTTTATAATCTCTTTACTCTTGGGGCTAGAAGCAAAAAATAGTTGTTGCTCTAATGCCATTTCTTTGATAGTAGGTTTAGGGGGTAAAACAATGGTTTCTAAATTGGGTTTTATCTTTAAAACAGAAATTGCACTGTCTATATTTTTCTTACGATATTCCTGATAGTCATTGGGGTTAGAATAATCAATCCGCCCATGACGATAAATATTATCTATCATCTGAATCTTTTTTTTATCTAATAAATCAAGGTCAAATAATCCTGTGGAATCTAGCAACTTTTCATCATAGATACTCGGAGCATTGGTTTGTCTTACTTCTTTTAGAGCATTCAATGCATCCAGTTTAGAGGTGTATTCTTCTTGCTCGGTTTTAAGTTCGGGCACTAGCGGCTCAGATAATTCTTTTTGATCATCATCATCATTCCCAAATAATAGTATTGAATACCCTATTATAAATATGAGAACAATTCCTATAATAATCCCAAAAGCTATTTTTTTCTTTTCTATCTTCATTTTGATGTTTTTTTAATATTTATTACCTGTTTTATCAGTAGGCTGTTCAACTTTTTTTAAGGTGTTTTCAAAATAATTTGTAATGAGCAGTCCATGTGGATTATTTGGGTAATTCCTATCTACTAAAATAAGATTGCCAGATGTAGTTAGCTCATAGCGATCAATGATAGTTCCTCGATTAATTTCAAAAATTGTAATTGTTTTAAACCTATAAGGTTCTTTTTGTATGTCAATTTTTGAATCAATACTAATTACTTTTTGAACCAATGAATATTGTAGTAATCGATTATAGACACCATCTGCTTTTTTTTGCCTGTAGACATTATCCACAGAACTATTTCCTAACCACAAAGCTTTCTCTAAATTCTTTTCGTAATTACTCGCATCAATATTGTAGAAATAACTATGGAATAGTTTTAAATGCGATAAGGCTTCTACTTCAAAATTTTCTTTTTGGGTCACCCATTTAAGAGGAATCATCGAACCATCAGTTCCAATAGCAAAAGCGCTATTTACAGAACTTTGATATATCTTATAGGTTATTACACTCGTCAAAACAGTTGATATAACTGCTCCAATAACTACAACTATTACTATAAAACGATTGAGTCGTAGTACTTGATATATGTTTTTATATGGTGTTTTCATATTTTTCATTATAATTTTTTAACAAATGTGCCTTAGGCACTAAATAATCTAAAAGTGAATGTAGTTGCCCTCTTATAAAGTTTGAACTTTAGAAAAACTATAAAACCAATAGAAGCTGCTTCTGTTAGGATTTTAATAGAAGGGCTGTCAAAAGAAAATCCAAGAAAATTGTTCCAAAAATTGGCATTTATTTCAGCATACAGTGCATTAACAAAAATGTTTACTAAAAAGAAAGCTGGCACAAGCATATATACTGCCGCATATAATTTAAAAAAAGTGTATGCCATAGATCTAAATTTTTCAAATACTGCCAATGCAATAACCAGCGGAAAGAATGCTTGCATAATTCCAAGCAAGAAAAAGCGTTCAGCCAGAAATAAAGGATATATAAAAAGATCTAAAAACCAAAGAATAAGACTTACCCAAAAAGAAATCATTTTTATACCAAATATGGGTGTAACCAATGCTTCATATAACAGTGTCCATGCTTTTAAGGCTACATCAAAGACCCCTGCATCTTCTTCAATGGAAATATCTTGTAATTGTAATGGAATAAGCGCCGGAGCTGTACCTCTGTATTGACCTTCAATTGCTACTAAAATAGTATCAAAAACATCTAAGATTTGCGTTGAGAAAATCACCAGAATTATTATGACAAAATTCTTAACAAGCTCTCCCGGACTAAGTCCCCATGTATACCCATCTTTACTAGCTACTCCTTCATTATATTTTTTTAATATATTAATCAAAAAAAATAAAATAGCCAGTGTTTTCATACCTGCTATGGTATACCCAGAAAAATCACTGCCTTTTATGGTTTGAAAAACAGCGTCCACATATTCTAGCCCTATACCTAATGAAATAATAGCTTGCATAATTTAATAATTAGTTTCTCTATTGTTAATTTTATCTTGCATCGCACGAAAGGAAATAATTTCTCTATACCGCTCTGTTTTTCGTTCAATTTCAGCAACCATTTGTTTAGAATTTTTTTCCTTTTCTTTTAAAATACCTGCTCTTTCTGCATCTGTCATTTTTAAAAAATCACTAGAGAGAATTTGCTCTACAAAATCAAGGTCATCTAATGCATTTTCTATAATGGCATTAAAGGAATCGGATATACGGGTAATCTCATCGGGTTTTATATAGGGAGAATTTAATATCTCTCTTAGGTCATCACGAACAATATTAAAAAGACGTTGATTGTTTCGGGTCAGCTCTCGTACAGCTTTAAGTTGTTTAATTACATTGCTTACTTTTTCAATCCGTTCTTTCTGCTGACGTAAAAATTCTACAGTTTTTAATAACTCAGCTGTATGTTTTGCTGCTTCCACTATTTGTTTACCTAGCGTAATAAAATTCGTATTGTCATACACAGGCATCCCCTGGGCCGTGCCAGTGGCACTCACAAGTATGAGCATTGCTGCGGATAGGGTTATTTTTTTAATTGTGTTTTTACTCACAGACCAACTATTTATTCTTAGGTATTCATGATTTTTCTTTGAAAAGTTCATAATCTTCAATTTTTATGGACATTGTCCGGTTTTATTTATAGTTTATTTGATAAATTCTTTAATAGCTTCTTCCATACTGTTGGTCTTTTCATAAATCCGCATTATGCGGTCGCTTTCTTTTCCATCCGTGAGGTAGGCGGCATAGACCTCTTTGGGTACTTCCAATCGAAAAATGTTACTCTGTTTTCCAATCTTGATAAATATTTCTGTATACTTTCTATCTCTGGTAAGGTTATTTCGTATGGATTTTAATTGATTCAAATCATGACTAGAGAGGCTTAATCTTTTTTGTAATTCAGCATAGCCTTTTTCATTATGAAGGCTATAGATTACCTGTGTGTTTTCCAAAATACTTGCTGATGTAGAATTATTAGGTAGTTGATTGATGGATTGCAGAATAATACCAATCGCTCCATTTTGTTTTCTGATAGCTTGATAGTAAAACTCCACACTTTCCAATACATTTTTAAACTTTAATTGTTTAGCGAACTCATCAAAGAGAATGATTCCTTTTTCAGCTTTGTTTCTCCAGATAGTTCTTTGTATTGCCGATTTAATCAGCTTTAACATGACCGATAGGATTTCCTTATTATCCTTGACTTCATCGAGTTCAAAAACAATCAATCGCTTATCTTCTATTTTATAGGTTTGGTCTTTACTTACATTGAACAGGAAACTATACAAGCCATCATCAACATATTCAGAAAGGATGTGCAAAAAGTTATAGATACTAAAATATTCTTCCTGTATTTTTAAATCTTGGATAAGTGTATCCTTTTTATCATCTACAAATTGATACAGAGAAGCCAGAGAATGTGAGGTGGCATTGCCACTTTTTTGATAGTAATATCGGAGCACTTTTTTAATGGCAACTTCTTCAGCTTTTGTTGCTTCTTTTCCCGAAGCCAATAATTCTAGTAAGAAAATAGAAAGATCTTCCAATCTTTCGGGAGTCAAATCTTCTATATCAGTAATATAAAAGGGGTTGATTCCTAAATTTTTCCCTTGTTCATAACGTAGAATAATATGGTCATCGGGATAGAGCTTGGCAAACTTAGAATAAGAACCACCTAAATCTATTATGACCAGCCGGACGCCGGCCTCAAAGTATTGCCGAAGGATATTATTCGCAAAAAAGGACTTCCCTTCTCCAGTAGGTGCAAATATGGCAAAATTTCGAGCTTTGATACGCTTCTTTTGTTCGTCCCATACATCTTTTAATACTGGAATATTATGCTGCCTATCTTGAAAAATAATGCCAGTGGCATCTGACTTATAATTAGTATTATTTGTATATAAGCACAGAGCATGTTTTAAATCGGTTACGTATAAATCCTCATTAGAAAAATTAGAAGTAAAACAGAAATAACTATTTAAAAAGTATTGTTTTCGCTCTTCTCCTTTTGGATAGTAAGGAACTATATCCAATTCTTTAAACTCAGTCTTAATTTTGGAAGCGATATTTTTAAGCCTCTGCGGCTCGCAGGACCAGAAGATGATGTTTAGATGTCCTCTGATAATTCTGGACGAATCGTCCTCATTTATTTGAGCAACTATGTGTTGAATCTTCTTTAGAACCACTTTATTTTGTGTGCCGAAATTGGAGCTTTTATTAAGTTCTTCTATTTTCTTCTCTAGTAGTTTTCGCCATTTATGCTTGTCATCTAAGTAGATGATTTGATTGACAATATGGTTTTCATTGAGATTTAATCCTAATCCATCAATAAAACCCTGATGAAATACAAAATCGTCCGAAGTAAATTTATTATTGGTTTTACTACTCTGTACTACATCACCAAAACACAATTCGCTATTTACTGCCAATACATCAAAATAGTGATCGCCAATATCAATACTCTTTTTCTTTCCTTGTGATATAGACTCTAATTGAATATCGGTATCAAAACCTTCATTAAATCCATTAAAGTAGGCATCACTGATGCCAATAATTTCTTTTTTACTTAAAGGTGACAGTGTCACCACCCTGCGGCTATTATTGATAAATGATACAGCATCATTTACTGAAGTGATAAACTCCTGAACATTATGGTCTAGTTGCTTGTGAATTCCCTTTTCTACTTTCCGAAAGGGGTTGGTAAATTTTGAAGCATTCAATGTCTTATTTAAGGGTAATACAAAGTATATATAGCAATTATGTTGCAGATAAGTACGCCCTTTAAAATAGTCATATGTCGCTTTTTCTAAAAAACTTTTGTTTGGTAACATTGCTGCTTTATACAATGCCTTTTGATAAATGTCTTGTTTATGAATAACCGTGGCAACTGGCAACGACTTAAAGGCTTGAAACCATGAACCATGTAACTGTTCAAAGTCTGACTCGGACAGAGAATATACCTCAGGGAGTTCTACTTTATAACATAATATTACATTGCCATTATTGGCAAATACAGCATGGTCTTGAATATCTAAAATAGGGTGATATGCAGAAAGGTTAATCTTCTTCATAATACAAGTGACTTTGTTTTTTATTACTAATGGTTTGTGGAAACACTTTTTTAAAGTGTAATAAGCCTGGATTCCTTATGATGTGTGTTAAGGAGATATACAGCACAGCATTAAATATAGATGCTGAAATGATGACCAAAAGGCTAAAGGAAAAGATGATGACCAATAAAGAACCTATGATGGAAAGCATCATCATCGCAAAGAGCGATATGGAGAGACCCCATATCATCGCTCGTTTGCGAATGTTTTTATATACTTGATATTTTTTCATAAGTCACCTTTTATTAAAGAAGCCTCTTCGAGGCCTAGACTACGATTCCAATGAGATAAGTAAAGATGCCTACGACAGCTCCTGCGATAAGGACAAAGACCAAAACTCTGGTAATACCTTTTTTAAGGTCTGCATTCTCTCCAAAGAAATGCCCTGCATTAAAAAGGAATCCAATAAGAAAAATAACTCCTAACAGTAATGGGAAAATTGTTCTGATGGTATCCGAAACATCATTTACTGAATCTTCAATACCTCCAATTTGTGCAAATGTGGGGATGCTCACTAGAAGCATAGCCCACATAGTTTTCATAATTTTTTTCATAAATGTTCTTTTTTGTGACTTCCCGAGGTATCGGGATAAGCCGCTTATAATTAAATTTTTACGAAATCTATATTGAAATGGATATTATGAAGTGAAATATTCAAATATTAACTAATTATCATGTTAATTTTTAATGAATATTTAATGTATTTGAATAATTATTGAATATTGTGCAATAAAATAAGCAAACAATGAAATTTGTAAAACGAATATTGATAATGTTTTATATTATTGGAATGATTCCATTTTACACCTGTTTCGGGCAACAAATACAAAGAGAAAAAAAGGTAATTATAATTGACCCCGGACATGGAGGAATGGATTCAGGAGCTATTGGAATAAACAAGCTCAAAGAAAAGGATGTAGTATTGGAAATCGCAATGGAGATTCTAAAATGGAATAAGACAATATTAAATAATAGATATGATATTTATTTGACTAGATATTCAGATACGCTGATTTCTTTATCTCACAGAGCTAAACTAGCTCGTGTTCTACGCCCTGACCTATTTATATCATTACATGTTAACCATTCTGCAAACAAAAAAGCAAAAGGTATTGAAGTGTATATACATAATAGTATCAATCTAAAAAATGAAAACCTAGGGCAGTCCATTGAATTCGCCAATAATATTATTGAACAATTACACAAAAAATTGGGATATAATCCTCGTGGGGTTAAAAAAGCAAATTTTCAGGTTCTAAGACAAACTATTAATACTTGTCCTTCTGTTCTTGTTGAACTTGGTTTTTTATCTAATATAGATGAAGCAGATTATTTAAAAAAGGAAGAAAATAAAAATGCATTGGCATTGGCTATTCTAATGTCTATTAAAATCTAATAATATGAAAGAAATACTTTTAAGCATCGTAATTAATATAAAGGAAATTATCCTAAAAGTTTTTAAAGAAATATTTGGATTTTTTAAAAATGGAAAGATTAAGCAATAATTTTACGCACTCCTCTTCATTTCGTTTTCAATCTCAATTATTTTAGCTAAACTTTCATTAACAATACTCATCAGGTCATTAGCTGTAATTGCTTTTCTAAGTTTAATGAATAATGGTGAAAAATGATTGTATGAA
>CAYXAZ010000088.1:0-12621 GCA_964463085.1 uncultured Flavobacteriaceae bacterium
ACAAACAATCTGCTTCAGTAATTTTTTTTGAAATAGAAAAACTATTTCAAAAAAATGTACCTCGCATATCATTTATTTTAATTGTTTTTTTGAAAGAAATGAATTAATAAGAGGTACCCTTAATCTAATTTCTCTTGTCTTCTCCCCAAAGTAGTTTTTCTCTAAGCGTTTTTAAGAAGGTTTGTTGACTTAGTTGAATTGTTTTTAGTGTAAAAGGAGCTTTTTTAATAAAAATTTCTGTATGATTATCAACAGTAGTTATCCTAGAATCTAAAGAAAGTAAGGCTTGTTTTTCCCTAGCTATAATTTTTAGCTTTATATTCGTATTATCAGGTATAACTAAAGGTCTGGCATTTAAATTATGTGGTGCTATTGGTGTAAGCACCAAACTTTTTGTACTGGGTGTAATTACCGGTCCTCCACAACTTAAAGAATAACCGGTAGATCCGGTTGGAGTTGCTACTATCAATCCATCAGCCCAATAAGAGGTTAAATATTCATCATCTAAATAAGTTTCAACAGTAACCATTGAAGTTGTATTTCTTCTACTTACAGAAACTTCATTCAAAGCAAAATTGAGGTCTGATAGATCATTATTTTTTTGACTTGTTGTAACAGTTAGTAAACTACGTTCATTTATTTTATATCGTTTAGTAGTCAATAAATTGATAGCTTCAGAAATATTTTCTTTTTGTATAGTTGCTAAAAAACCTAAGCGACCAATATTAACACCTAAAACAGGAATATTTAAATCTCTTACATAAGTAACAGCTCTAAGAAAAGTACCATCACCACCAACGGTTAACATGACTTCAAAAGAATTATCCAGATCAGTATGATCACTAAAAGTTTGATATTTTTTTTCAGGAAAATTATTGGCTTTTATTAAATTATAAAAGTTTTTTTCAATAATAACTTCAATATTTTTTTGAGCAAGTGTTTTGAGCAGAATTTCTATATAACTTACTGCTTCGCCTTTATAATATTGTCCATAAATACCAACTTTCATATATTTAAGTATTTTTGAAGATAATCTGAGCGTTCTTTCAATGTATTTAAGTATTCGTCAATATGAAAATTGGTCAATATTGAATAATTATATCTTCTAAAAGTTTGGATAGTATTATTAAGGTCATGATCGCTCAATTTAATAGTAATTTCGATATTTTCTTTTTCAACATTCGAAATAAAAGCACCCAACAATTTGGCATCATTTGACTCAATGATTTGTGCAATTTCACTAAAAGAATACTCCTTAATTTCTTTAGAAACTACCAATATAGCCCCACTTTCATTTAAAAAAGGGGTGTTATTGAAAATGTGTAATATATCAGATAATTCGTAATAACCTATGTATTTTTGCTTTTCATCTAATACCGGAATTATAGTAGCATCATTTAAAGTAAATATTTTTAAGAGTTCAAACCAGTTTATTTTTTCATCAGTAAAAAATAAATGGAAAACATAACTGTAATCTTTTATTAGTTTATTTTCATCCTCAATAGTTTGTATGTCAGTTTCAGCAATTAAGCCCAACAGAAAACCGTCATCAACTATAGGTAAATGAGTAAATGTAAGTTGATTAAATAGTTTTTTTGCTTTACTTACTTTATCAGAAGCAGACAGTGCTTTTATATCTTTAGTTATGTAATCGGTTGTTTGCATAATATGTTGCAAAATAACTAAAATTAAAATACAATGCATTAATTTTGCCTTTGTTATTGTTTTTAATTAGTAATAGAGATTTATTTAATGACAAAGTTAAGCGTAAACATAAATAAAATTGCCACATTAAGAAATTCAAGAGGAGGTAATACTCCTAATTTGGTGCAGACAGCAATTGATATTCAAGAATTTGGTACTCAAGGCATTACCATACACCCAAGGCCAGACGAAAGACATATTAAATATCAAGATGCTTATGATTTAAAACCTGTGGTTGTAACTGAATTTAACATTGAAGGAAACCCGATAAAAAAGTTTATTGATTTGGTCTTAGATATAAAGTCAACTCAGGTCACGTTGGTGCCTGATACAGTTGATGCAATCACTTCAAATGCTGGCTGGGATACTATTAGGCATCAAGCTTTTTTAACAGATATTGTTGCTGAATTTAAGCGTAATAATATTCGTACATCTATTTTTATGGATTCAAATCTATCTTTAATTGAAGCTGCTGCAAAAACAGGAACCGACAGGATTGAATTATATACTGAAGATTTTGCTTCACAATATGCCTTGGGTAATAAAAAAGCGATTGAACCGTATATTAAAAGTGCTGAACTAGCAACAAAACTTGGATTAGGAATTAATGCCGGGCACGATTTAAGTTTAGATAATATTCAGTTTTTTGCACAAAACATTCCTAATTTATTAGAAGTTTCAATCGGGCATGCCTTGATTTCTGAATCGTTGTATTTAGGATTACAAAATGTAGTGAGTATGTATCTTAACAAGTTAAAATAGTATTCAGTAGCAGTTGGCAGTTCCTTTTAATTGATAATTTAAACATGAAAATTCTTCATTCAAACATATTAGGTTCAGGAGAACCATTATTGATCATTCACGGATTTTTAGGTATGGGTGATAACTGGAAAACTCTTGCCAGAAGATTTTCAAACGACTTTGAAGTACATTTAATTGATCAACGAAATCACGGACGAAGTTTCCATGCTGATGATTTTAGTTATGAAATTTTAGTTGATGATTTGTTACAATATGTGAACCATTACCAGTTAAAGAAAATTAATTTATTAGGGCATTCAATGGGAGGTAAAACAGCCATGTTATTTGCAGTTAGCTATCCTGAGAAAGTAAATAAATTAATGGTGGTAGATATAGGTCCGAAATTCTACCCCAGACATCATGATATTATTTTAGAAGGCTTAAGTGCTGTTGATTTTACAAAACAAAACTCACGAAAAGAAGTAGAAGAAGTACTTCAAGTATATATTCCTGAAATGGGAATTCGGCAATTTATACTCAAAAATGTGTATTGGAAAACGAAAGAACAATTAGCATTTCGTTTTAACTTAAATAGTTTATTAGATAATATTGACGAAATAGGAGCAGCATTAGCTCCATTGACCGTTTTTGAAGGAAAAACCTTGTTTTTAAAAGGTGAGAATTCAGGATACATTAGTGATGATGATAAAACATTGATTGAGGCTCATTTTCCTAAATCAGAAATTGTAACTGTCAAAAATGCAGGACATTGGCTACATGCTGAAAATCCTAGTGATTTTTATGACCATGTTGTCAGTTTTTTAGCATAATAATATCTTGGCATAATTATCGCGTACGTCATTGTGAAGAGAATTGCGATGAAGCAATCTCTCCATTAACACCTTATAATCCTGAATTGAAATGGTTAGTGTTATAAATTCTAGCAATACCTTCAAGGTCTGCCAAATCGAAATAAAATAATAGAATCCTGCAAGGTTTCAAAAACCTTGTAGGTATAATTTAATTAAAATACAGATGAAAATTATATTAAAAATGTTACTCACAGCTATTGCAGTTATAGTTTTAGCAAAATTTTTACCGGGAATTCATGTAGCAAGTTATACAACGGCAATTATTGTTGCCATAGTATTAGGCTTATTACGAATTTTTGTAAGACCCATATTGGTACTTTTCACCTTACCTTTAACAATAGTAACTTTAGGTTTATTTCTTTTTGTAATAAATGCCATGATCATACTATTGGCAGATAAATTAATTGATGGATTTTATGTAGATGGATTTCTATACGCACTACTATTTAGTTTGTTACTGTCATTTTTCCAATCTATATTATATTCCTTTTTAAAAGAGAAAAAATAAAAACGCTTATAAGTTGCTTAATAACAGAACAATAATCGTAATTATCCCTCGAAGATCACTTTGAGGTTTCCGATAAATGTCTTTCCTGCGATAGCGAGAACCAAAATAAAAAATATAGACTTTTATTCAGAATAGAAAAACTAATAAATAACGAAGGAGACTTTGCTTTTTTATAATTGATTTCAGGAAATTTTTTATTAATTTTGCGCCCCTTCACGGATTAAGATAAAAGTTTAAGCTAAGAGAAATATATTGAAATGAATATTACTAAAGAAAATATAGACACGTTAAATGCGGTAGTAAAAATTGATGTTACTCAAGAGGATTATCAAAGTAAGGTAACCGAAATTTTACAAGATTATCGTAAAAAAGCAAATATTCCAGGTTTTAGAAAAGGGCATGTACCTATGAGCTTGATAAAAAAGCAATATGCTAAACCGGTAATGATTGATGAGGTAAATAAACTACTACAAGAGTCATTAAGCAAATTTTTAATTGAAGAAAAATTAGATATTTTAGGGAATCCATTGCCAAAAGCGCAAGAAGATTTTTCTTGGGATGCTGAGGCTTTTTCTTTCGAATTTGAAGTAGGCTTAGCGCCCGAATTTGAAGTAAACCTACAGCCTAAAAAAGCAATTACACAATATAAAATAGTTGCTGATAAAAAAATGTTAGATGATCAAACAGCTAATATGCAAGAGAGATATGGTAAAATTATCTCTCAAACTGAAGTAGCTGAAAATTCTAATATTACCGGCACTTTTTTAAATGAGGAAAAAGAGATTGAAAAGAAATCAACCTTTAAACTAGATAAAATTAAAGGTAAAGCAACTATAAAAATGTTTGTGGGAGCTAAGGTAGGTGATGTAATTATCTTAAAAACAAAAGGTTTATTTACTGATGATCATTTATTGCAAAATCATTTAGGGGTTTCACATGATAATGCTCACGGATTGAATATTGAAGTGCAATTTACTGTCGAAGAAGTTTCTTATACAGAACCAGCTGAATTAAATCAGGAATTGTTTGATAAATTATTCGGTAAAGATATTGTAAAAACGGAGAAAGAATTCAGAGCGCGATTAAAAGAAGATGCCGAAAAACAATTCGAACAACAATCTGACCAACATTTATTAAATGCTGTTACAGAAAGTTTAATAGAAAACACAAAATTCGATCTGCCTGCTGAATTCTTACAAAAATGGTTAGCCGTTGCAGGTGAAGAGCCTTTAACAGATGAAGCTGCTGCTGCTGAATATAACCGTTCTGAAAAAGGGCTACGTTATCAATTAATTGAAGGTAAAATAAGTAAGGATAATAACTTGCAAGTTACTTTTGATGAATTAAAAGAATTTTCCAAAGGATTTATCAAAAGTCAAATGGCTCAATATGGTAACCCGAATCCTGAAGAGAAAGAATTAGATGAGATTGCAGGCAGAATACTAAGCAATCAAGAAGAAGCAAAACGCTTATCAGAACAATTAATGAGCCAAAAATTATTGACCTTTTTTAAAGAAAATACAAAACTAAAAACCAAAGAGATTTTGTTTGACGATTTTGTAAAAGAAGTGTATAAGTAAGTGAAACGCAATACTGAACTCGTTTCAGTATCTCAATGTCATTCTGACTCGCCACAAAGGTGAGGGAAGGATCTCATACTCTATTAGATTCTTCCTCACTCGTACCTCGTTCGTCTGAATGACAGCAGAATGTCACCCTGAGCATTACCAAGGTGCAAAAAAGTATATTTTGTACCAAAGGTAGCAAACAAAGCTTGTCGAAGGGCCTCTTAAAAAATAGTAAAGCCCGAAATCTTAATTTCGGGTTTTGTTTATTAAGTCATATTTATTATTAAAATTTTAACAAGTGTTAATCCTGACACTACTATATAATTAGTAATTTGTTAGTATATTTACCGTCTTAATAGATTTAAAACAATAAAATGGATTACGGAAAAGAATTTGAAAAATTCGCTATAAAAGATCAAGGTATCAATAGTCTATATTATAATGAAATTATCAGTAGTATGAACCCAATGGGTTTAACACCTAATATTATTGAAGAACGTAAAATGAATATTGCAATATTCGATGTGTTTTCAAGATTAATGATGGATCGCATTATTTTTTTAGGCACAGCTATAAACGATCAAGTAGCAAATATTGTGCAAGCACAATTGTTATTTTTAGAAAGTGTAGATGCTTCAAAAGATATTTCTATCTATATCAACTCGCCCGGTGGAGGTGTATATGCCGGATTAGGTATGTATGATACTATGCAATTTATCAAACCTGATGTAGCTACTATTTGTACAGGTATGGCTGCTTCTATGGCAGCAGTATTAATGTGCGCAGGCGAAAAAGGAAAACGTTCAGCTTTGCCTCATTCTCGTATTATGATTCATCAACCAATGGGTGGAGCACAAGGACAAGCTTCTGATATAGAAATTACTGCTCGCGAAATTTTAAAGTTAAAAGATGAATTGTATGAGATCATTGCAAAACATTCCGGTCAAACTATTAAAAAAGTTCATGATGATTCTGATAGAGATTACTGGATGAAGGCTAACGAAGCTAAAAAGTACGGTATGATCGATGAAATTTTAACTAGAGATAAATAATAAAACGCTTTAATAAAAGTTTTAACACTATCATTTTGTTATACAAAATATAACAACCCAAAATAAAATGGCAAAGAAAGAAGAATTAGAATGTTCGTTTTGTGGACGTAAAAAGTCAGAGACCAATTTATTGATTGCTGGTTTAGATGCTCATATTTGTGATAAATGTATAGAGCAGGCACATGGTATTGTCTTAGATGAAATTACCGAAACAGAGGCAAACGGGCTTTCAGCTGAATTAGCATTGAAAAAGCCTTTAGAAATTAAAAATTTCTTAGACGAATATATTATTGGTCAGCATCAAGCCAAAAAAGTAATGGCAGTTGCTGTTTATAATCATTATAAACGCTTATTGCAAAAACCGACTAAAGAAGAAGATAGTATTGAAATTGAAAAAAGTAATATTTTATTAGTTGGTGAAACGGGTACTGGCAAAACACTGATAGCTAAAACAATAGCTAAAATGCTAAATGTACCATTTGCAATTGTTGATGCTACGGTATTGACCGAAGCAGGTTATGTAGGTGAAGATGTTGAAACTATTTTAACACGTTTATTACAAGCAGCAGATTATAATGTCCAAAAAGCTGAAAAAGGTATCGTTTTTATTGATGAGATTGACAAAATAGCTCGTAAAAGTGATAATCCTTCTATAACGCGTGATGTTTCTGGTGAAGGTGTGCAACAAGCATTGTTAAAACTACTAGAAGGCACGGTGGTGAATGTTCCGCCAAAAGGAGGTAGAAAACACCCTGATCAGAAGTTTGTAGAGGTAGATACAAAAAATATTTTATTTATTGCCGGAGGTGCTTTTGATGGGATTGACCGAGTTATAAGTAAACGGTTAAATATGCAAGCGGTTGGTTATAGCGCTTCAATGAATGAAAATAGAGTTGATGAGGACAATTTATTACAATATATAGTGCCAAAAGATCTAAAAGATTTTGGATTGATACCTGAAATTATTGGTCGTTTACCGGTATTGACTTATATGAATCCATTAGATGCATCTACACTTAGAGCCATTTTAACAGAGCCTAAAAATGCCATCATCAAACAATATGAAAAGTTGTTTGAAATGGACGATATCAATTTTTCAATTGATGAAAAAGCATTGGAATATATTGTAAATAAAGCTGTTGAATATAAATTAGGTGCTCGTGGTTTGCGGTCATTATGTGAAGCAGTATTGACCGATGCTATGTTTGAATTACCAAGCTCAGATGAAAAAACATTGAAAGTAACCAAAAAATATGCTGAGAATAAGCTTACTAAATCTACATTAAGTAAGCTTAAAGCGGTATCGTAATTCTAACTTATGATTACCAGAAACACCATTGACAAAGTTTTTGAAACAGCACGTGTTGAAGAAGTCATTGGTGATTTTGTACAATTAAAAAAAGCAGGGAGTAACTTTAAAGGGTTGAGTCCTTTTGCTGATGAAAAAACACCTTCTTTTATGGTGTCACCTGTAAAGCAGATCTGGAAAGATTTTAGTACAGGCAAAGGCGGGAATGCTATTTCATTTTTAATGGAACATGAGCATTATTCTTATCCCGAAGCGATTCGCTATTTAGCTAAAAAATATAATATAGAAGTTGAAGAAACTGAGCAGTCTGATGAACAAAAACAACAGGCAAATGAACGCGAAAGTATGTATTTGGTTTCTGAATTTGCGCGTAATTATTTCCATGATATCTTACTAAATTCTGAAAAAGGGAAAGCCATAGGTTTATCTTATTTTAAAGAACGTGGCTTTACGGATGAAACCATTAAAAAATTCGAATTAGGTTATGCATTAGATCTGTGGAGTGCCTTTACAGATGAAGCACTTGCCAAAGGATATCAGCTAGAATTTTTAGAAAAAACAGGACTTACTATTGTTAAAGAAGACAAACAGTTTGACCGATTTAAAGGTAGGGTTGTTTTTCCTATCCATAGTATGGCCGGGCGCGTACTAGGATTTGGAGGTAGAATTTTAACCAGCGACAAGAAGGCAGCAAAATATGTAAATTCACCTGAGAGTGATATTTACCATAAAAGTAAAGTCCTTTACGGAATATTTCATGCTAAAAAAGCGATAGCAAAAGAAGATAATTGCTATTTGGTTGAAGGCTATACCGATGTTATTTCTTTTCATCAAACCGGAATTGAAAATGTAGTAGCTTCTTCGGGTACAGCATTAACACCAGACCAAATACGATTGATCAATAGGTTGACACCAAATATTACGGTGTTATTTGACGGTGATGCGGCGGGTATCAGAGCTTCACTTCGTGGTATAGATCTTATTCTAGAGCAAGGTATGAATGTGAAGGTGGTTACTTTTCCTGAAGGGGAAGATCCCGATAGCTTTGCAAAACAAAACTCCTTAGAAAAATTACAAGAATACTTAGCTGAAAATTCGCAAGATTTTATTCAATTTAAGGTTTCATTATTGATGAATGAAACGCAAAATGATCCGGTAAAAAAAGCAGGATTGATCCGCGATATTGTAGCAACTATCTCTAAGATACCAAATAATATTCAGCGTGAGATCTATGTACAAGAATGTGCCAAGATCATGGAGATTTCTGAAAAAGTATTATTCAGCGAATTGGCACAACTTTCAAAGAAAGAATTACGCGATGCAGCTAAGCGTCCGGTTCAAGGTCAGCAGCCTTCTTTTGAAGTGGTTAAAAACCAACCACAATTAGAAAAGATAGATCAGCTAGATAGATTAGAAAAAAAACTGATTGAGATATTGTTATTATATGGCAATATAGAAGTTGATTTTGTTGATTTTATAGAAGTGGAAGACGAAGAAGGCAATATAAAAATTGAAAAAGAGAATTATCAAAATACAGTTGCTAAAGAAGTTTATTTACACCTGCAAGATGATGAAATAGAGTTTAGCAACGAAACTTTTAAAAAGATCTATTATGATATGATACATCAGCTAAATCAAAATAAAAGTATTGATACAGATAGTTTTATAAATCATGAAGATATTGAGCTGGGAAAAGTAGTAACCGATATTTTAATGGATAATGAAAAGTATGCATTGAGTGATTGGGAGCGCAAGGAAATCTATGTAAAAGCGAAAGATAAACATTTACCTAAATTGGTGATGGATGCTATTTTAAATCTGCGTAGAATTCTCATTGAGCATAAAATAAAGGAACTACTAAACGAATCTTTAAACAAAGAAGAAATAGAAGAGGAAGAGGTTAAAGGTGAAAGAGAGGACAATCAAGCCATGTTAGAAATGGTGGTTAATTATACTTCGCTTAAAAAGTTGTTATATGAAAAGTTGAATAGGGTTGTATAATCTTATATTCAACACTTTTTTGAGAGTAATAAAAAAGAAATATTAGCTAACTTTTCAACTCCTCAGGTATCTCACAAACAGGTATCGCCACCATTTTATGTTTATTCGCTTTATGTCGTTGTGTATAAATTTCAAACACACGTTTCGCTCTGCCATCAAAATCAGCAACAATTTTTCCTTGGTCGGTCATGAACATTGCCCATTCAAGTTCATCATAACTAGCGCCAATTTGATCTTCATCGGTTCTATCATCTCCCCATAGACCATCAGTTGGGGCGGCCTTGATAATTTCTTCATTAATACCTAAATATGCTGCAATCTTATAAACTTCAGACTTCATCAAATCAGCAATGGGGCTTAGATCAACACCGCCATCACCATATTTGGTAAAAAAACCGACACCAAAATCCTCTACCTTATTACCTGTTCCTGCAACCAAATAACCATGTAGTGCAGCAAAATAATATAAAGAAGTCATTCGCAATCTTGCTCTGGTATTTGCCAATGACATAAAACGTTGTTCTTCATCTTTTACTGTTGGTAATGTGGCAACTAAACTGTCAAAAACAGGTGTTAAGTCTATCTGAGTCATTGAAACGTTTTCAAAGTTATCTTGCAACCATTTTATATGATTCAATGCTCTGTCTACTTGACTTTCAGCTTGATGAATAGGCATTTCTAGACATAATAATGACAAGCCTGTTCTGGCACATAGGGTAGAAGTAACGGCAGAATCTATGCCGCCAGAAACACCTATCACAAAACCATTTACACCAGCTTTAGTTGCGTAATTTTTTAACCAATTTACAATATGATCTGTTACTTTTTCTATCTCCATTCTGAAACAATTTAATAGTTTTGTTGAGTGTATAAAAAGTGTCCGCTGAAAACATGAAATAGAACGCAGATAACACAGATTTTCGCTGATTTGCTAATAAATACCTGTGATAAATCATAATCCCGAGTGCTCGGGAGCGTCATCCGCGTTCTATTATAAAATTTGTCATCCATCTATTTTATTCAGTTGCAAAAGTATTAAATTTTATTGTAGTATTTTCGCTTATCAAAATTAGATTCATAGAATGAAACCAAGTATTATTTCACTGTTTTTATTGCTTTTTATAGTTAGTTGCACCAAAGAAAACAAATTAGATATTGATATTTCAGATATTGAAGTCAATACAATAATTAAACGCTTTGATCAGGAGTTTTATTCAGGTTCTGTTTCTAAATTACCAAAACTAAAAAATAACTACCCTTATTTGTTCCCTGTTCAGAACCCGGACAGTATTTGGATAAACAAGATGCAAAATAAAGACGAACAAGAGTTGTTTGCTGAGACTCAAAAGTTATATAGTAATTTTAGCGATCAAAAAGAGCAGTTAACAGATTTGTTTAAACACGTAAAGTATTATTATCCGAATTTTAATCCGCCAAAAGTAATTACACTATTAACCAATGTTGATTATGAAAGCAAAGTGATATACGCCGATAGTTTATTATTGGTTTCACTAGATATGTATTTAGGTAAAGACAGTAACATTTATGAAGATTTTCCAGATTATATAAAGAATAATTTTACGAAAGATCATATGGTTGTTGATGTGGCAAAGGCTTTTGCAGATGTACAGATTCCATTATCACCTGATAGAACATTTATCTCAAGAATCATACAAGAAGGTAAAAAGGTGTACATGTTAGATGCCTATTTACCCAATCTTTCAGATGCTGAAAAGATAGGATATACTCAAGAACAAATAAATTGGGCAGATTTTAACGATGAAGGTGTTTGGAAATATTTTATACAAAATGAATTGTTATTTAGTTCAGATCCTGAATTGACAAAGAGGTTTATTAATGCAGCACCATTTTCTAAATTTTATCAAGCTAATGACAATGAAACTCCGGGTAGTATAGGTGTCTGGTTTGGCTGGCAAATTGTTAGGGCATACATGCAAAATAATAATGCATCAGTACAAGATTTGTTAAAAACCAACAATGAAGAGGTTTTTAAAAGATCTAAATATAAACCGGTCAAATAGTCTTCAGTTGACAGTCTTCAGTTGGAAAGTAATGCATCAAACTAATAACCTAGTAACTCAATAACTTAATTATGTCAAAACATACTTCTGAAATAAAATTTACAGTTGAACTTGATGAAAATAAAATACCTGAAAAATTATCATGGGATGCCAAAGATGGTGGTATTTCAAATGAAGATACCAAGGCTTTTTTAATTTCTGTCTGGGATGATAAAAAAAAGGAAACATTAAAAATGGATCTGTGGACCAAAGACATGCCTTTAGATGAAATGAAACAGTTTTTTCATCAAACATTACTTTCAATGTCTGATACTTTTTACAAAGCGACTAATGATGAAAAAATGACAGCAACGATGCGCGATTTTTGTAATTATTTTGCTGAAAAGTTAGATCTGATGAAAAAGTAAACTTCAGAACGTCATTGCGAATCTTTTTTTAACCCGAATTATTCATGGATGTTCGTTATGAAAAGTAAAAATACCAATAGATATGGAAAGCACAGAAGGTTTTTTTTGAAATAATTGTATCCCTCCCGAAATTTCGGGATTGAGGAATAAAATTTTCGAGCATTATTCATTGCTTTTTATTTTTTAAATAGGAAATCATCTGTTCGGCTTCGCCTCGGGTTTCATATATAGCAGGTAGTTTGGCTTTGTAATAGAATAGCTATGAATAATTCGGGTTAAGGCGTGGCAATCTCATTTTAGAAAAAATGCTTGAGTTTATCTATAACATTTAATCTAAAGAATTCCTCGACGCTTTGCGTCGGGGTTTCCAGTTTACCTCTCCTTTGGAGAGGTCGTAATCGCATTTAGCGATTACGG
>CAYXAZ010000089.1:0-12434 GCA_964463085.1 uncultured Flavobacteriaceae bacterium
TCTTTTAAATTGAATTTCATAGTATAATGGATTCCTGCCTACGCAGGAATGACAACATCTAATTTTTAAGCCAGTTTTCTAATATTTGCTTTCCATCTGGTGTTAATACTGATTCCGGGTGAAACTGTACTGCTTTTACGTCATACTGTTTATGGCGTAAAGACATTATTTGTCCGTTTTCATCTACAGAAGTAGCTTCTAATATTGATGGCAAATTTGTATCTACTATCCAAGAATGATACCTACCTACTTCAATTGTTCTTTCTAATCCGTTAAACAATGGTTCATCATTGACAGTAATATTAATACTCGTTGCAACACCATGGTATACGGTATCTAAATTGATGATGCTACCACCAAAAACTTCTCCTATTGCTTGTTGACCCAAACATACACCCAATATACTTTTAGTAGATGCAAACTCTTTGATAATTTCTTTGAGCAATCCTGCTTCATCAGGAATTCCCGGGCCTGGAGACAAGACGATTTTCTCAAATGGTTCAACGTCTTTTAAAGTCAATTGGTCATTTCGTTTAACCATTACTTCGCAACCTAGATCTTCTAAATAGTGGACTAAGTTGTAGGTAAAACTGTCGTAATTATCTATTACTAATATTTTTTTCATAATCTTTATCCTGAACTCGTTTCAGGATCTGTTTAATGTTTCATGAGATTCCTGCCTACGCAGGAATGACAAACTAAGCTTATATTCTCTCAGCAATATTCAATGCTTTTGTCAATGCTCCTAGTTTATGATATACTTCTTGCAACTCATTTTCCGGGTCTGATTTTGATACCAATCCGGCACCCGCTTGCCAATGTAATTGATGATTTTTACTTAAAAAAGTACGGATCATAATAGCGTGATTAAAATTACCTTCAAAATCCATGAAACCAATGGCACCACCATAAAAATCTCGATTAACTTTTTCATATTTTTCAATTAATTGCATTGCCATATGTTTTGGTGCTCCACTCAATGTCCCCGCTGGAAAGGTATCTGCAACCACTTGCATTGTTGGTGTTTCTTTATGCTTCTGTCCTGTAACTTTACTTACCAAATGAATAACATGTGAAAAAAATTGCACTTCTCTATATGTCTCAACTTTTACCTGATTTCCATGTCTACTCAAATCATTTCGAGCTAAGTCAACCAACATCACATGCTCTGCATTTTCTTTTTCATCAACAGATAATTGCTTTGCCAATTCGGTATCTTTTTCGTCATTACCTGTCCGTTTAATAGTGCCGGCAATTGGATGAATTTCTATTTGCCCTTTATTCACTATTAATTGTGCTTCAGGTGAGCTCCCAAAAATTTTAAAATCACCATAATCAAAATAAAACAGATACGGCGAAGGATTTATACTGCGCAATGCACGATATACATTAAATTCATCGCCCTTAAAACCTTGTGTAAATCTTTTTGACAATACCAATTGAAAAACATCACCACGAGCACAATGTTTTTTAGCAAGCTCAACATGTTGCTTATATTCTTGGTCTGTTAAATTTGATGAAATTTCTCCATCAGTAGTAAAATTATAAGTTGGAAAATTGGTTGATTTTATCAAATGATGAATTTCGTCTGTATTGCTATTGGTAGCAAAACAATGTGCAAAAATATAGGCTTCATTCTTAAAATGATTAATAGCTATGATGTTCTGATAGACTGCATAAAATATGTCAGGAATATGAAGATTGTCTTTTTTCTTCATAATTTTTATATCTTCAAAGTAACGAACTGCATCATAGGCTGTATAACCGAAAATTCCGTTGTTTATAAATTTGAACTTTGCATCTTTTTTAACTTCAAAACATTGCGTGAAATTGTGAATTTCATCAGAAACATTGGTGTTTTCAGAAATTTGAGATTGTGTTGAACTTCCATCAGGAAAGGTTTGGGTAATCGTTTCGTCTTTCACTTTTATAAAAGCAATCGGATTGCAACAGATATAAGAAAAACTATTATCATTGGCATGATAATCACTACTTTCTAACAAGATGCTGTTAGGAAATTTGTCTCTAATCTTTAGATATACACTTACCGGAGTAATAGTATCTGCTAGGATTTTTTTTGAGTATGTGGTTAAATTATATTTCATATTATTTCTGGATTCCTGCTTTCGCAGGAATGACATGCGTTTTTATTTGACAGATGCTGAAATAAATTCAGCATAAAGAAAAAGGCTTGTCGTGATTGACAAGCCTTTTATATTATAATTTAAATATACTATAGGTTTATTTCACGAAGTTTAAGTTTCGAGAGTTCCACCACCAAGTATTATTTAAAATTGTATTCATGTTTTCTTTTGTTCTGACAAATGTAGTAACATTTTTTTATTATCCAAAAATATTTAAAAATTTCTTAAAACGAACTATCCAGCTATCGGGAGTAGGGGGTATTTCGCTCGTTTTATTTTGACCTAAAGGTACAAAAAACCGAAACCTCTTTATTACACCTCCCCCAAAACTTTCTTCAAAAGTTTTGACCTCTCTTCAAGGAGAGGTCAAATCGGAAACCCCAAGGCAAAGCCTAGGGGGGTTTTTTAGATTAACCTATTATTAAGGTGCTAATTGCACCGCCCTCCATGACGTACCGTCATGAAAATAGAGATTACCATCAGTATTCACATATAGATCTCCTAAAGCTCCAGTAACTGGGTCAGCAGCTAGAGGTTCTAAACGCATTGCACCACTTATATGTATTTTTTGTTGAGGAACAGATGTACCTATACCAACATTTCCTTCTAAATAAGAATCTGCATCAGAAATAGAATAAATGGCAAAATTATCATTTGTACCTTTATTAAAATTATCATTTATATACAAGGCATATGAGTCTGTAATAACACCAACACCCTGATAATCAAGATACGAACCGAATACTCTGTTAACAGTACCATTATTAACCAAACTTTGATAGTTGATAAAAACACTATCAATTTGACTACCAGCGTTATTGAATACAATTGTTCCAATACCATCAGCCTGAGTTATGGTTCCGGAATTGTTAACCGAACTAAATAATCCAGCAGCAAAATTCACAGTTCCTACATTATCTAATTGCGGCCAAGCAGCATAACCTGCATTGATTGTACCATGTGTACCACCTACATCAGGATTAAAATTCTCTAATATTGGTCTGCTTGCAACGGCAAAATTAACTGTTCCAGTACCTAAATTTCTAGCAAAAGAAGCTAAGCCAATAGTCGCAACACTCGTTCCGGTACCATTATAATCTGCATCAATTCGTACTGCTGTATTTGTTTCATCAGTTGTTTTTACTCCTTTTACATACAATTTATGTGCGTCTGAAAAAGCATTGATACCTATACCCACTTTACCATCATAATAGGCAATATCTGGAGTAGCTCCATCTACAAACTTTCCAGCTCCTCCTGCTCCTTCTTTCCATACTGTTCCATCAAAGATCCAAACCGATTTGGTATCTGTATCATAAGTTTGTAAACCCATTGCAGGACTCACAATTGCTGTTCTCTGTGTTGTGGTCATTCTTGGCATTAAAAACCCTTTATCGGTAGCTGTAATATCTAACGCTGAAGACGCATCAGGTGTTGTTGTACCTATACCTACTTGAGCAAAACCTGCTAAAGAGATAAAAGATAATAAAGCGATTAATTTTATATTCTTGTTCATAATTGCACGTTTATCTTATTCTATAATTATTTTTTTAATTCCTTGTTTTCCTTCTTGTTCAAATCTTAAGAAGTATATTCCACCAGATACATTAGGTTTCTGCAAAATACCTGTTCCGTTATTTGAAAAAATATTTTTATAAAATTGTAATTTTCTTCCTCTTATATCATACAATGTCACTTGTAATCCAGTAAAATCATTTGAAGAATTGAATCTTATATTTTCATCACTACGAATTGGGTTTGAAATAATATTGATCTCAGTACTTAAAAATAAATCATCTATACTTAAAACTACTTGATGGTCAATACCAAAAGTAAATTGTGTAAATCCGTTTAAATCGACTTCATTGGCATTATCACTGGTAACATCACCATTTAGAAGATTGCCGGTTACTGTATTTGTGCTTGTTGCACTTACCAAATTCCAAATACTTCCATTAAGCCCAACAATAGCAACTGAATTTAATACACCTCCATTGTCATTTACCAAAGTTGTAATGTCACTATCTGTATTCCAAGGTAATGTAATTACTGCATCTCCTTCTAATTCCCAATATTCTATAGCAGATACTGCGTCAACGTCTGTTCCGTTAGATCCACTTGTTGGTGCTGAATTAAAATAAGATCCGTTTACATTTCCTGTATGATTTGCCATAACCGGTGCATACACACCATTATTGCCTATTGGTAATTTAGTTAATCCTGAACCGTAAGCGATTACTTTTCCGTTGACATACTCTTGAAGTGAACCCCAAGTAGTGCCAGCTTCTACAGAAAAAATACCCAAAGGGTCAAGTGTAACTACATTATTATTTGTAGTAAAAGGCATATCCTTTTTTAAGTAAAATTCTGAATTAGCGCCCACATATAATTCTTGAGAAAAACCAAATTGGAAAGTAAACACTACAATAAGTAATGTAATAATTTTGTTCATAAGCATTTAATTTTAAGTAAAAATAACTAATATTCTACATATAAAATAATTATAAAGTCCTTTATCCTACTCTTATTTATACTTCAATTTAAAATAAATAAGTATTGAAGTCAATACACCTGTTACAATATTGGCTAAAATAATTGAAATGCTATCAATCAGTATTCCGTATGTTAACCAAAGCATAACCCCAACAAACATTACCAAATACATCGTCAGAGACAATTCTTTTACTGATTTCGTTTTAAATGTTTTACGTACCTGGGGAAGATATGCTATCGTTGTTAAAACACCGGCTATCAAACCTACTATTTCAATGTTAAATGTCATTAGCCTACTATATTTACAATTTTACCAGGCACTACAATTATCTTTTTAGGCGTTCGCCCTTGTAGTTGCGCTTGTGTCTTTTCATGTGCCATTACTGCAGCTTCAATTTCCTCTTTGCTTAGATCTAAAGACAGTTCCATAGTAAAGCGCATTTTACCATTGAAAGATATTGGATAATTCTTAGTACTCTCCACCAAATATTTTTCTTCAAAAACAGGAAAAGGAGCTGTTGAAATAGATTTCGTATGCCCTAATTTAGACCATAATTCTTCCGCAATATGTGGCGCATAAGGCGAAATTAACACCAATAAGGGTTCTAATATTTCTCTACTATTACACTTTTGAGCGGTTAACTCATTTACAGCAATCATAAAGGTAGAAACAGAGGTGTTGAATGAAAAATTCTCAATGTCTTCTTCTACTTTTTTGATGGTTTTGTGTAAAGTTTTTAAAGCCTCCCCCGACCCCTCCAAAGGAGGGGAGCTAGTTACGTGAAAACCCCCTCCTAGCCTCCCCGAAGGGGAGGAATCTTTGTTTTCAAGAGTGAGTTCTCCCCCTTGGGGGGAGTTAGAGGGGGAATGATATAGTTTCCACAGCTTCTTTAAAAAACCGTGTACACCTGTAATACCGGCGGTATTCCATGGTTTTGCTTGTTCTAACGGGCCTAAAAACATTTCATACAAACGTAAACTGTCTGCTCCATACTGCTCGCAAATAGCATCTGGATTTACAACATTGTATTTTGATTTGGACATTTTTTCGACTTCACGACCGACGATATAGACCCCTCCCGACCTCCCCAAAGGGGAGGAGACCTCACTATAAACTTCGCCATTATCTAGAATAAATTCAGCATTTTTATATTCTGGTCGCCAATTTTTAAAGGCTTCAATATCTAGTTCGTTTGAAGCATTTACGAATGAAACATCTGTATGTAATTTATCAAAAATTAGGGTATCTCCTAAAAGTCCATAATCTTCTTTATTTTGAAGATTAGAAAACTTATCATTTATGGTTTTCTTAATTTTACCTGCTAAGCTTCTTTGTTCTTTAGACAAATCATCAGCAACAGTATTTATTACATCATCGTCTAATGATTTATAAAGGTTGAACGATATATAAAGGTTGGAGTTATAAAAGGAATTTTTAGCTTTAATGGTAGTTACTCCTGTGGTTTTTTCACCTCCACCTGTATCAATGGTAACTCTATAAACAAACGCACTCGTCCCCAAGATCATCCCTTGGTTGATCAGTTTTTTCGCATATTCATCTACGGGTACAATGTCTTTATCAAATAGAAATTTTTGCCAAAAACGTGAGTATAGTAAATGCCCTGTGGCGTGTTCGCTACCGCCAATATATAGATCAACATCTTGCCAATAGTTAATGGCTTCTTTCGAAAATATTTCTTCCTCATTATGAGGATCCATATAACGGTTGAAATAATAGGAACTTCCTGCCCAGCCGGGCATGGTGTTCAATTCGAGAGAGTAGACTCCCCCTAAATCCCCCAAAGGGGGACTTAACTTTTCGTTACTTACAACCTGATTTGTATTGGTATCCCAAGCCCAATTTGTAGCATTTCCTAACGGCGGCTTGCCGTCTTCGGTTGGTAAATACTTTTCTACTTCGGGTAGATGGATAGGTAAATATTTTTCATCGATCATTTGTGGCAATCCGTCTTTATAATATACCGGAAATGGTTCTCCCCAATAACGCTGACGACTAAATACCGCATCACGTAATCTGTAATTTATTTTGCCTTTACCTTGCCCCAATTGTTCCAATTCGTAAATAGCACGTTTGGTCGCTTTTTTATAATTCATTCCGTTTAAGAAATCACTATTCGCAATGATCGTTTTTTCTTTGTCTGCAAAAGCTTCTTCGCTAATATCAACCCCTTCAAAAATATTCGGAATTGAAATGTTAAAATGTTTGGCAAAATCGTAATCACGTTGATCACCACAAGGCACAGACATTACCGCACCCGTCCCATAACCTGCCAATACATAATCGCCTATCCAAATTGGTATTGGTTCTTTGGAAAAAGGATGCTCAGCATAAGCACCGGTAAATACCCCCGAAATGGTTTTAACGTCAGCCATTCTTTCGCGTTCGCTACGTTTTGCAGTAGCTTGCACATAATTATCTACGACTTCTTTTTGTTCGGGTGTTGTGATTTGAGACACTAGTTCGTGTTCTGGTGCTAGGGTCATAAATGAAACTCCGAAGATGGTGTCGGGTCTTGTAGTAAAAACGCTAATTCCCATTTCCTTTGTATTGTTGACCTCACCCCAACCCTCTCCAGAGGAGAGGGAGCTTAGTTTCTTACTAATTTTTAAAAGTACGTTGTCAATATCATTTAAGACTTCCTCATTTGTAAAACGCATTACGGTATATCCTTTCTTTTCTTCCAATAACAATTGTCTATCCGCATCTTTAGTTAGTTGATATTGATGAATTTTTCCATCAACTTCAATAATTAGTTGTTTTTCAATACAAACAAAATCGACAATATAATCGGCAATAGGATGTTGTCTTCTAAACTTAGAATGCAACTTCCTATTTCTTAAAGCTTCCCAAAGTTTAGCTTCTGCAGAAGTTGGATTTTTTCGCATTTCTTTTGCTCTTTCTAGCAAAATGCCATAAAATTCAGAATCACTTGTTTTATAATGAGGTTCTGCTCCCCCTCCATTGGAGGGGGTTGGGGGGAGGTCAGTTGAAGGAAGGATGGGGAAACTTACCATCGCCCCAACTGATTTTCCAATCCAATTGGTCTGTGAATCTTTTAAAGGTTGTGGCCAGTCTATGGTGTTTAATCTGTCTAATAAGCGTTGTGCATAAGCGGTAATTCGCATTGACCATTGTTTCATTTTTTTGCGCACTACCGGATGCCCGCCACGCTCTGAAACGCCATTTACAATTTCATCGTTAGCTAGGACGGTTCCTAGTGCCGGACACCAATTTACTTCGGTTTCCGATAAATAGGTCAATCTGTATTTTGCTAATATTTCTTGTTGTTCTTTTTCGGAAAACGTCTTCCATTGTTCGGCGGTAAACTGTTCTATGTCATCATCCGCGGAAGCGTTAACAGTTGTATTCCCCTTTGAAGAAAAAATAGAAACCAACTCACTAATATCTTCTGCTTTATCAGAATCATTATTATACCATGAGTTATAGAGTTGAATAAAGATCCACTGTGTCCACTTATAGAATTTCGGATCTGAGGTGCGTACCTCTCTACTCCAGTCAAATGAAAAACCAATCTTGTCAAGCTGTTTTCTGTATCCTTTAATTATATTATCACGATAATTTTCATCTGTAATCTTAGTTAATTTTTCTTTTTCAATTAATGCTTCATCTTTAATGCTCCCATCTTCATTCACATACTTTTTTAATATATTTCCTTTTTCATCTAGACAACCATCAATATTAATTTCAGTTGTATTTTTAGGATGTTGCCCGGTTTGAATGGCATATTGCTCAGCAGGCAATCCGAAACTATCATAGCCTTGCGGATGCAATACATTAAACCCTTTATGACGTTTATAACGTGCATAAATATCACTGGCAATATAGCCTAAAGGATGCCCAACATGTAAACCTGCTCCTGAAGGATACGGAAACATATCTAGTACATAATATTTAGGTTTGTCCTCCCCCTGACCCCCTCCCAAGGAGGGGGAATCATCCGGATTATAAGCTTTAAACGTTTGGTTTTCTGCCCAATATTTTTGCCATTTGGCTTCTATATCGTTGA
Source organism: uncultured Flavobacteriaceae bacterium (assembly GCA_964463085.1). Classification (GTDB taxonomy): domain Bacteria; phylum Bacteroidota; class Bacteroidia; order Flavobacteriales; family Flavobacteriaceae; genus Aureibaculum. Next base: position 8,687 of record CAYXAZ010000089.1, read on the forward strand.
AATGGTAACTCATTATCTTTTTTTATGAATTTTCTTATAGTAACAAAAATTATTATTTTACACTCCTAAAGTCCTACTTCGACTAGCCTGTCTTGAGCGACAGTCGAAAGGCTCAGCACAGGCTCTCTAGGGGACAATCCTAATAATTATATTTTCACTAATTATTATATTGTGGAGTTTGTAATGACAATTTTTGATTGGCAAAGTTAAGTTTAAAGTCCTAAAGCGCAAAGTAGAAAGTTTTACATTTTATATCTTTACTTCATAAATTTAGATTCCATGAAAAAAATTATAGTTATTTTAGTTATTTTATTCGTACATTTTTCGTGTGTTAAGCAAGAAAAAGCTGATCTCATTGTGATCAATGCCAATATCTATACGGTAAATGATAGTTTCGCTAAAGCGGATGCTTTTGCCGTTAAAAACGGAAAGTTTATTGCTGTAGGTACTGCAGATGAAATTCAAAAAAAATATGTTGCCACTGAAACCTTAGATGTCAATGGAAAAACCATTGTACCCGGATTAATTGATGCACATTGCCATTTTTACGGATTGGGTTTACAACAGCAAAGAGTAGATCTAACAGGTACTAAAAGTTATGATGAAGTATTACAACGTATCGTTGATTTTCAGAAAGAAAAAAAAGTAAGTTATATAACCGGTAGAGGTTGGGATCAAAATGATTGGGAAATAAAAGAATTCCCAACAAAAGAAAAACTAGATGCACTTTTTCCTGATACTCCTGTAGCAGTTTCACGAATTGACGGACATGCATTATTGGTAAATCAAGTAGCAATTGATTTGGCAGGAATAACCGTTAATACTCCGTTTTCAGGTGGAGATATTCTTAAAAAAGACGGAAAATTAACGGGTGTTATTATTGACAGTCCTATGGACTTAATTGCTTCAAAAATACCGAAACCTACTTTAAAAGAAGCTACTCAAGCATTGAAAGATGCTGAAGAAATATGTTTTGAATTGGGATTAACAACTGTTGATGATGCAGGTTTAGATAGGAAAACCATAGAACTTATTGATAGTTTACAACAAGCTGGTGAATTAAAGATGAGGGTATATGCTATGATATCTGCCGATGAGCGAAATTTAGATTATTATCTAAACAAAGGTATCAGTAAAACCGATCGGTTAAACATTCGCTCCTTTAAATTTTATGGTGATGGTGCTTTGGGTTCAAGAGGAGCAGCAATGCGGAAATCGTATAGCGATAAACCCAATCATTTTGGAGCTATGATCTTTGATACAGAAACCATTCAGAATACTGCAAAACGTATTGCAAATTCTGAGTTTCAAATGAATACACATGCAATTGGTGATTCTGCAAATCACACATTATTACAAACCTATAAAGAAGTATTAAAAGGTAAAAAAGATAGACGTTGGCGAATTGAACATGCTCAAATAGTTTCACCAGAAGATTTTGATGCTTTTAAAAATATTATTCCTTCTATTCAGCCAACCCACGCAACGAGCGATATGTATTGGGCAGAAGATAGAGTTGGTGCAGAACGCATTAAAGGTGGCTATGCTTATAAAGATCTCTTAAATAAATATGGAAAAGTAGCATTGGGAACTGACTTTCCGGTAGAGAAAGTGAGTCCTATGTTGACTTTTTACGCTGCTGTTGCCAGAAAAGATCTGAATAATTATCCCGAAGACGGATTTCAAATGAATAATGCATTGTCTAGAGAAGAAACCTTAAAAGGTATGACCCTTTGGGCTGCTTTTTCTAATTTTGAAGAAAACGAAAAAGGAAGTATTGAAATAGGAAAATTTGCCGATTTTATTATACTCGATCAAAATATTATGGAAGTTGAAATCAATGAAGTTCCAAAGATCAAAGTACTACAAACTTTTGTTAATGGTGAGAAAGTAAACTAATACCATTTCTAATTTGAATTCGATCAAAATAAAAATGAAATGTTTTTGTAATAGACTATAAAGAAAAATCAAGCATAGCAATGGTTATGGTTTGTTTATACACAGTCAAGATGAGTACAAGCTTTTATTTTGAAGTATAGTGCAAAAAGACACCTTTTTATTGAGTGAATTTAAGTTGAAAATGGTGTAATTTGTAAGGAAATAACTATTTTAGATACTATTATAAGCAAAAGTGATTTAGCTATGTTATATTTGGCAAAATAATTGTTTATTTTTGCATAGTTAAACAAGACAAAAAATTAAATTAAAAATAATATGGCATTAGAAGTTACAGATGCTACTTTTGACGAAGTAGTATTAAAATCAGATAAACCTGTTTTAGTAGATTTTTGGGCAGCATGGTGTGGTCCTTGTAGAATGTTGACTCCAATTGTTGAAGAATTAAACAATGATTTTGAAGGAAAAGCAGTTATTACTAAAGTAGATGTAGATGCAAATCAGGAATTTGCTGCAAAATACGGTGTAAGAAATATACCAACTGTGTTGATCTTTAAAAATGGCGAAGTGGTCGATAAACAAGTAGGTGTTGCGCCAAAAGCAACATATACTGAAAAATTAGAAGCATTAGTTTAAACTTATCTAATTAAAAATATCTAAAGGTTTGGTTTCGATCCCGATCCCGATAGCTAATCGGGACTATCAGGACAGAGCCAAGCCTTTTTATTTTTTATACTCGTTTTTATGTAAATGGCTATTCAAGAGGCAAAAAACATATTTGGTATTAAAAACTTAGAACTACTTGCCAATCAAGTAGTAGAAGGTTTTATAACCGGACTTCATAAAAGTCCGTTTCATGGATTTTCGGTTGAATTTGCCGAACATCGCCTTTATAATAAAGGGGAAAGTATCAGGCATATCGATTGGAAATTATATGGAAAAACGGATAAACTCTTTGTAAAACGCTATGAAGAAGAAACAAATTTAAGATGTCATCTTATTATAGATAATTCGGCTTCAATGCATTATCCTTTGCAAAAAAAACCTTCTGTCAAAAATTTAAATAAAATAGGGTTTTCTGTAGTAGCATCTGCAGCTTTATTAGAGATATTAAAACGACAACGTGATGCATACGGATTGAGTATCTATGCAGAAGAGAATGAATATTATGCGCCAGCAAAAGGGAGTGAACGTCATAGGAGAATGTTATTAAATAATCTAGGGAAAATTTTAGAGAGCCAATCACACACAAAAACAAAAACATATACAGCATTACATGAAATTGCTGATAAAATTCACAGGCGTTCAATGATCTTTTTGTTTACCGATATGTTTCAGGCTGACAAAGAAGAATCTGAATTGTTTGAAGCATTGAGGCATTTGAAATATAATAAACATGAAGTTATATTATTTCATACCTATGATGGTAAACATGAATTGGACTTTGACTTCGATAATACTCCGAAAAGATTTATAGATGTAGAAACGGGCGAACACATTAACTTATATGCTGATACAGTTAAAGAAAACTATAAAAAATCTGTTTTAACTTATTTTAATGAGTTGAAAATGAAATGTATGCAATACAAAATAGATTATGTTCCGGTAGATATAAATGACGGTTTTGAACAGATCTTAACCACATATCTAATCAGTAGAAAAAGATTTTTATAAGAAAATTATAGAAACGCTTTGCAGATATAAAAAACGAGTTTATATTTGCATCCGCTATTAAGCTACGGTCTGGTAGTTTCCGCCTAAGGCGGACGAGGCTTTACCGAGAAGCTTTTTAGTTATGGTCTGGTAGTTCAGCTGGTTAGAATACCTGCCTGTCACGCAGGGGGTCGCGGGT
>CAYXAZ010000090.1:0-12165 GCA_964463085.1 uncultured Flavobacteriaceae bacterium
ATCTCACCTCTTCTTAGGATTCTGTAAATTAAATCTTAGGTCGAACTCAGGTTTAAAATACGTTTTGGCATCTTTGTTGATTAGTTTTATCATATTTAATTCTAAACTCTAAATATTTAATGAAACCTTCTGTTTTATTTTTATCAATTCTTTTCTCAACTACTATCGGATTTTCTCAATCATCAGAATTTAAAAATTGGACTGTTAAACAAATTAGAAATACTACAGTATATATACCTCCAAGCCTTAAATCTGATGAAGTTTATAATATCACACTTTTTGAAACCGAGAAAATTATCATTTCTCACCAAGATTGGTTAAAGCAGTTTGCTACCAAAGATGAAAAGAATTTAGGTGCTATTACCTACAGAGGTAAGATTAGTGGAGAAGCAGAAATGTTGGGTACTGCTAGAAAATTTAAATACAGTGTAGGTGAAAAATTTGATTATGTAAGTAATCGCTATAAACAAGTACATAAAAGCCAATTTGCAATCTATATGTCGCATAAAATTGATAACAACAGAGTAGGTATTATGCGAATAAACTATGATAAGCAAGAAACATTTAAGCGTTATCAATATGGTCTTCGAAAAGTGGGAGAAGTTATGAGATCTCAAGGTAATGACGATTATATGGAACAAAATCTAAATGAATTTAAAAAAGAGAAAGAGGGATTAGCAGAAATAGAGAGGAAAAAAGCAAGTGAAATAAAAAGAAAAAAAGAGCAAAAGAAAAAGATTGAAGAAGAAAAGCAACAAAAAAGATTAGCAATAAAAAAAGCCATACGTACGACACCAAACAAAGGTTTAAAATCCTCACAGGTAGAAGCAGTAACCTATTACATGGATTACGAACCTTCCGTTTATGGCGTTGATACATTTTACGAAAATTACCTCTTGCTTAAAGACGGTTGGGCGTATGACTCTCCAACAGTTCCTCCTTCAGATTTCAATGTAGCAGCATCAAAAAAATTAGAACCGCAACGATGGAGTAAATGGAAGAAAAACGGCAAGATACTGCAAAAGTACAGTAAAGGCACAAAAATAACACCAGCAAAACCAAATCAAACCGTAGATGTCAGTTTGTCTTTTACACGGTCTTGGACACTTTACGGCTCTGCAGGTGGAAGTTCAACAAAATATTTAATCCTTAAAAAAGATGGCAGATTTGAATCTTCTTTTTCTTCATATAATATAGGTGGAGATGGAGAAGGTGGAAGTGTAGTTGCATATTCATCAAAAGACAAAAAAGGTACTAGAAGCGGAGCAGGTAGTAAAATTGGCAATACAAAAACCAAAACCAAAGAAGGCGGTTCAGATATGACCGGAACTTATATTTTGAATGGATATACCCTAGAACTCCGCCATGATAGTGATAAAATCAGTAGGCTTCTTTTTGGTTTTACTTTCGGAGACTCTAAATGGATATACATTGATGGAACAAATTATAAAAATAAAAAGTTTAAAAAGTAATCTATTTATGAAAACTGCAACTAAAATAATTTTAATTGTAAGCATTAGTTTACTTTCTATTCAAGAAACAATTGCCCAGGATGGTTGGGATAAAACACGGCAAAATGATGCCTTGGTTTATATTCCTTCAGATTTAAAATCAGGTAAAACCTTTAAAGTAACCATCCCCGGTCCAATCAATTTAAATAATCAAGACCTTAAAAAATGGTTTTTAGAAAAAGCAAAAGAAATGCAAACCTCATTGGGCAACCCATTAAATCCATGGAAAATAAAACCAGATAAAGATGCTGTTTGGGGTTTGGCGAATATGTATATAAACTCAAAAGGTGAAAAATTATCTGCGGGTTATCAAGGAGGAATACTTGATAATGGTAAGGCATTTATTATGCAAGCAGTTATGAGCCAGGATTTAGGAATAATTTTTAAGTATGGGACAAAACTTAAAAATTTGAAAAAAGATGCTGAAAAAACCTTTGCAAATAATTCTTCGCTTAGCAATATTCAAAATAGCTCGGTACGTCAACAAAAAGAAGTAAATACGAAACGTAAAAGCAATAAAAAAATCACTTCTAATAAGAAAACCAAATTAACAGGAAAACAAAAAAGATTAGCTAAAGAAAAAGCTATTCGAACCTTGCCAAATAATGGTGTAAAAGCATCAGAAATTGAAACAGTTTGGATACACAGTTGGCTTAATGTGGTTATAGGTGGTATCTCTGTTGATACCTACCTACTTTTAAAAGATGGTACAGTTTATGACGGATTGGAAATTCCACCTAATGAACTTAATGTAAAAATGTCAAAAGAATTACAGGCTAAAAAATGGACTAAATGGAAAAGATCGGGTTCAGGTTATCAAGTTTTTAACAAAAAGAAAGGTACTTGGGAAAAACTAGAAGGGAACAAAGCAATTAAAACAAGAGCAGGAGAAAAATTAAATGCTAAATATATTACTGCCAGTGGAAGTCAAATGTTTGGCTCACACAGAAGTTGGATAACTTTTAAATCTAACGGTAGATTTGAATTAAAAAATTTATCAATAATGGGATCTCCTGATGGCTCCATAGGTCCATCTACCACTACAGTACATAAAAGTGATAAAACAGGTACCTCGGGAACAACAGTTGTGATTGGTACAAATGTAGGAGGAGGAACCTCTTCTAAAAAGAAAGATGGTTCAAAAAACACAGGAACGTACCACCTGAACGGGTATACCATTACCCTGAAACATGATAATGGCTATGATCACACCGAGCTGTTCTTTTTTGATGCATCCGACAAAAAATCATTTATCTATAAAGATGATCGGTTTTGGATTTCTAAAAAATAAATAGTGTGAATTTTTGTCATGTACTCAAGTATGAATTACTAAACCAATTTCGGATGCTTACCTTCTACTCCATCAAAATAAGCGTGAAAATGCTTAAAATCAGCTTCCATATTATCAGTTAAGTAATACGGTTCAGATATTTTTATCTGCTTATGTTTAAAATCTAATGTTGCCATTATAACAGGCACATTTGCTCCTTTTGCTATATAATAAAATCCTGTTTTCCATTTGTATACTTTTTGGCGTGTACCCTCAGGAGACAGTCCCAGAATGAAATAATCTCTGGCATCGAAAATATCTACGATTGCTTGTACCTTATTGGCACTTCTACTTCTATCAACCGGAGTGCCACCCAACCACCTGAATATAAATCCGAATGGCCATTTAAACAATGATGCCTTACCTATATAATTTACCTTTACTCCTTTAATAAATTTCGCCATAATTGCAATCGGAAAATCTTGCCAACTCGTATGTGGAGCGGCTATTATTAAGTACTTATTTAAGTTAGGAAAATCATTAATAATTTTCCAGCGCATGATATAAAGCAAAATAAGCTTTGATATGAATTTCATGGCTCAATGATAAGATATTAATAACAAAAGCACAAATTCTTATAGATATTTTGTAATATTACAGCCCTTAAATTTTTGCTATGAAAAAGGTTGTTAATATATTATTTATATTGAGTATAAGTGTGGGTTTTGCACAACGAACAGGTGTTATTGTTGAAGAGTATGGTAAAGTATATCGTGTAGAGAATCCCGATATTGAATTTGAAAAGGATAAGCAATATAAAGTTATTTTTGATATTTATACTGATAGTCCAAAGATTGATATGGACAATCCAATGCTAAAAAAAGTAGCCCGTTATTTACAAATACATATCCAAAAAGGGGTACCAAAAGAAAATATTAAAGTAACTGTTTTACTGCATGGTGTTGCCACAAAAAATGTATTGACGGATAAAGCATATAATAAACAATTTAATATTGACAACCCTAACACAGAATTGTTGCGAGTACTGAAAAATTCTGGTGTTGTTTTATTTGTTCCGGAAGATTCCTTAGCTAACAGAGGCTATATCTCAAAAGATAAATCATATAATGTAAAAATTACAATGTCGGCTTTAACGGAGTTAGAATGGCATCAAACCAATGGGTATAAAATTGTTAATTTCAATTGATCAATGTAATGGAGCAATACTTTATTTTTTTTGTAATCTTTATAATTGCTTTATTGATTGGTGCTTTTATAGGAAAACTACTAACTAAAGTGTCTTTTGAAAAAGAAAGGTCAAGCCTTCAAGAGCGTAATACTATCTTATCTGAAACTAAAATAAATGCTGAAAAAACAATTAGTGAATTACAATTAGAATATAAGCAATTACAAACTGAAAAAGAAGATATTATTCGTGTAAATATACAGCAAGAAGCTAATATTAATAACTTGAAAGAAAAATTAAATATTCAAAAAGAAGATTTAGAAAATATTCAAGAAAAATTTACCAAAGAATTTGAAAATTTAGCCAATAAAATTTTAGAAGAAAAGTCGACTAAGTTTACTGAACAAAATAAAGAAAACATCAAGCATATTCTAAATCCGTTACAAGAAAAAATCAAACTTTTTGAAGATAAGGTTGATAAAACTCATAAAGAAAGTATTGATTATCATGCAGCTTTACGTCAACAAATTATTGGTTTAAAAGAGTTGAACGAACAAATGAGTAAAGAAGCAATCAATCTTACCAAAGCATTAAAAGGTGATAGCAAAACACAAGGTAATTGGGGAGAATTAATATTAGAGCGTGTCTTAGAAAAGTCTGGTTTAGAAAAAGATAGAGAATATGTATTAGAGAAAAGCTTTAATACTGATGATGAAAATAAGACACGATTAAGACCTGATGTAATTATAAATTTACCGGATAGTAAAAAAATGGTTGTTGATTCTAAGGTTTCACTAACCGCCTATGAGCAATATGTAAATAGCGATAATGAAGATGAAAAACAACAATATTTAAAAGAACATATTACATCTTTAAACAGGCATGTTACACAATTAAGTGAAAAAAAATACGAAGATATCTATGAAATAGAATCTCCTGATTTTGTTCTATTGTTTGTTCCAGTAGAACCTGCTTTTGCTGTTGCTATAAATACTGATGATCAATTATACAATAAAGCATTTGAAAAGAATATTGTAATTGTTACTCCCACTACTCTATTGGCTACACTACGAACTATTGACAGTATGTGGCAAAATGAAAAACAACGTAATAATGCTGTTGAAATTGCCCGTCAAGCCGGCGCTTTATATGATAAGTTTGAAGGTTTTGTATCTGATCTGACCAAAGTTGGTAAAAAAATGGATGAAGCAAAGTCTGAATATAAAGGTGCTATGAACAAACTTGTTGAAGGTCGTGGCAATTTAGTTACCAGTGTTGAAAAAATTAAAAAACTAGGTGCCAAGGCAAAAAAATCATTACCTCAAAACATTATTGATAGGGCAAATGAGGAAATAGATTAATTATGAAAACAAAGGTCTATCACTCATCATTTCATTAACTTTTTGTGCAACAGCTTCTAAAACAGCTTCATTTTCAAAATCAGCAATCACTTCATCAATCAATGAAACGATAGCTTCCATATCATCTTCTTTGAGTCCGCGAGTAGTAATTGCAGCCGTACCTACACGAATACCAGAAGTTACAAAAGGAGATTTATCATCAAATGGTACCATATTCTTATTAACTGTAATATCAGCTTTTACCAAGGCATTTTCTGCTTCTTTACCTGTAATGTTTTTATTGCGTAGATCGATCAACATCATATGATTGTCTGTACCACCGGAAATAATATGATAACCTCTAGCAACAAAAGATTTTGCCATTACTGCTGCATTCTTTTTGATTTGCAATTGATAATACAAAAACTCATCCGTTAAGGCTTCGTTAAAAGCAATAGCTTTCGCTGCAATAATATGTTCTAACGGTCCTCCTTGATTACCAGGAAAAACTGCGCTATTCAAAATAGCAGACATCATTTTAGGTTTGCCACTTTTTAAAGTAAATCCCCAAGGGTTTACAAAATCTTTGCCCATCATGATCATTCCACCTCGAGGTCCGCGCAACGTTTTATGTGTTGTAGTAGTTACTACATGGCAATGTGGCATCGGGTCATTTAAAATACCCTTAGCGATCAACCCTGCAGGATGTGCAATATCTGCAACTAACAATGCTCCTACACTATCAGCAATTTCTCTGAAACGTTCAAAATTAATATCTCTTGAATATGCCGAAGCTCCGGCAATAATAACTTGTGGCTTTTCTTTTTTGGCAGTTTCTTGTATTTTATCATAATTTAACACACCTGTTTCCTTTTCAACACCATAGAAAGATGTTTTATATAAAGTCCCTGAAAAATTTACAGGAGAACCATGTGTAAGATGACCTCCATGGGATAGATCAAAGCCTAAAATTTTATCTCCCGGTTTTAACAATGCAAAAAATACTGCCGAATTAGCTTGTGAACCTGAATGTGGTTGTACGTTTACATATTCAGCTCCAAATAGAGCTTTGGCACGATCAATGGCCAATTGTTCAATAACATCAACTACCTCACAACCTCCATAATAACGTTTATTAGGATAACCCTCAGCATATTTATTAGTTAAAACAGACCCTGCGGCTTCCATAACTTGTTCGCTTACAAAGTTTTCTGAAGCTATCAATTCTAATCCGTTTAATTGTCTTTCTTTTTCATCTTGAATTAAATCAAAAACTTGTTGATCTCGTTGCATTGTTAAATAATCTTTAAGATTTGTTAAATTGGAGTCAAAAATACTAATTTCATTTTGCAAATGCATAGAAACTTCTATATTTGAATAGAAAATAAAATAATTTTAGATATATGAAAATTACAGCTAACGATCCGAATAGAAAAACTTGGTTAAAAGTTGATGAGAATTCTGATTTCCCTATACAAAATATTCCTTTTGGTGTTTTTTTAACTCGTGATGATATTATTACCATTGGTACTCGAATTGGCGATTTTGCCATTGACTTAGGGGCATTGCATCAATTAGGTTATTTTGAGGATATTCCACTTACGGATGATATCTTTTTACAAGATACCTTAAATGATTTTATTGCAGATGGGCGTAAAACATGGCGTTTGGTTAGAAATAAAATAGCCGATATTTTTGACGAAAACAACGCTACTTTAAAAGATAATGGTCAACATAAAGATAGAATTATCTTCACCATGAATGAAGTAGAAATGCAATTACCTGTAGATATTGGTGATTATACCGATTTTTATGCCAGTAAAGAGCATGCCACGAATGTAGGAAGTCTATTTAGGGATCCAGAAAATGCATTATTGCCAAATTGGGTGCATATTCCTATTGGTTATCATGGTAGAAGTTCTTCTATAGTTCCATCCGGAACACCTGTTAGAAGACCTTCGGGACAGACAAAACCACCTCATTTAGATTCGCCAATTTTCGGAGCTTCAAAACTCTTAGATTTTGAGTTAGAAATGGCATTTATCACAACTGATGTCAATAAATTAGGACAAACAATTTCTATTGATGATGCTAATGAATATATATTCGGATTGGTGCTCTTCAATGATTGGAGTGCTAGAGATATACAAGGTTGGGAATATGTTCCGCTTGGTCCGTTTTTAGGGAAAAGCTTTGCTTCAACTATTTCACCTTGGATAGTAACTTTAGATGCTTTAAAACCATTTAAAGTGGAAAGTCCGAAACAAGATCCTAAACCATTGCCTTATTTAAAACAAAGTGGTAAAAAAAGTTATGATATACACCTGCAAGCTTTTATTCAACCAGAAAACGGAGAGGAAAATTTGGTAAGCGATTCTAATTTTAAGTATATGTATTGGACAATAGTTCAGCAGCTAACACATCATACAAGTAATGGTTGCAATGTACGAGCCGGAGATATGATGGGTTCTGGTACTATATCAGGTCCAACACCTGACAGTTACGGTTCTATGCTTGAATTAACATGGAGAGGACAAAATCCGATCAAACTAAAAGATGGAACAGAACGTAAATTTATCAATGATAATGATACCGTAATCATGAGAGGTTTTTGTGAAAATGATAAAGTACGTATTGGTTTTGGAGATTGTACAGGTAAAGTGTTACCTGCTTTGGAGTAAGTAACGTGAGTTCGATATAACTATTTTTTTAACAACTAATAATCAATATTTTAAATGTGAAATGAAAATTTCAATGTCTCCTTGAGCGCAGTCGAAAGGTTTTTAAATAGTTCTCGACTGCGCTCGAACAGACAAAGTGCTAATAATCAATATTTTGAATTATTAACTACATTTCTTACATCGAACTCACGTTAAGTATTATTCCTTCAAAATAACCATCTACCACCCCGAATTTCATTCCAACATGCCTTCAATTAACTATAATAATTATCATAATGGAATAAAATCCACCCCTCCTTAAAAAAAGGAAGGGAATTTTTAGTACAAGTTACCTTGATAGTTAGAATCAAATTCCTTCCCTAGTAAGGGAAAGGTGGTTGCACTTTAGTGTAAGCGGAAGGGTTAAAAAATAATATACTTAAACCTATTAACATGATTCAAAAGAGAAGAATTATTCAATTAAAATAGTAACTTTGTAATAACCATCAATCAAATCTTACCATGAAAAATTTACTACTTAGCATCATAACCTTAATACTTCTTTCTTGCGGAGGCACACAAAAAGCAGCAAGTCACTTACAAACCGGTAATTATGTTCAAGCTTTTAATACATCAATTACTAAATTGAATAAAGACAAAACCAAAAAATCAAATCAAAAACATATTCCATTATTAAAAGAAGCATATACTAAGGCAGCTGATACCGATAAGAAACAAATTAAAACCCTTCAAAAAGAAGGTACACCTGAGAGTTTAAAAAATATATATGGTAAATACTTAAACCTTGATATCAGACAAGATGAAGTAAGAGCCTTACAACCTTTGTATTATGAAGGTAATGAAGTAACCTTTAAATTTGATGATTATGCCGACAAAATCAAAACATCGAAAAATGATTATTCAACTTCACTCTATAACAGTGCTATCGAAAATTTAAAAGGAGATAATTTAGCTGCAAGAAAAGCGTATAAACATTTGGAAGATCTGATCTATATAAATCCTGATTATAAAACCAATTTAAATAAACTATTAAATAAAGCTAAAAGTAAAGGAAGTAGCTTTGTGTTTGTAACATTAAAAAATAAAGTAAAAAGTATTTCAAAAGATAGTATTAAAGATTTTGCAAGTATAAATTCTGCAAACTTTAGTAACCAATGGGTTATTTATCATGATAAAAAAGATAGAAAAATTAATTATGATTATCAGATAGATGTCACTTTTGATAAACTTAGTTTTGTTTCCGGAAAAACCGAGCAACAAACAGTACCACAAGAAGCAAAAGTACAAGACGGATGGAAATATCAATTAGACGCTAATGGTAATGTAATGAAAGACGATAAAGGTAATGATATCAAAGTTGCCAAATACAAAATTGTAAATGCTGAAGTTGCTTTATATCAACAAAATAAATCCTCAAAATTAGATGGAACTATCATTATTAAAGATTTAAAAATGAAAACCACTCTTTCTACAAGTCCGGAATTTGGTGAGGCTAAATTTCAAAACACTTATGGTAAGTATAGAGGAGATCAACGTGCCATAGAGCAAAAATATCATAAAGCACTTCAAGCAAAAGAAGTCTCATACCCTAAAGATCATGAATTTATTAAATATACAATAAGCAACTTTAAGCAAAAAGTAACTGCGATGTTAAGTCAACAGCAGTTTTAATAGTAATAATCAATCTATTATTATAAAATATAATTTATATAATTATGAATAACGCATTCAAGCCTTTCTCTTTTTTATTATTAAGCATTGGTATTTCATTTTCTATGCTGGCTCAACATCATCATGATAGGAAAATTACTTTCCCCGATGTACCCGGTTATAAAACGTTAAAATGTGATTTTCATCAACACTCCATTTTTTCTGACGGAAAAGTATATCCTTCAATTAGAGTTGAAGAAGCCATTAAAGACGGATTAGATGCCATCTCAATTACTGAGCATTTAGAGTATCAACCACATAAAGAAGACATTCCGCATCCTGATAGAAATAGAGCTTATCAAATTGCACTTGAGGCAAAAAAGAGTATGAAAGATACTACGCTGATCATTGCAAATGGTTCAGAAATTACCAGAGAAATGCCTCCGGGTCATAGCAATGCTATATTTATTAAAGATGCCAATTTATTATTGAAAGATAGTGTCATTGATGTGTTTAGAGAAGCTAAAAAACAAGGAGCATTTATATTTTGGAATCACCCTCATTGGAAAGGACAAGCACATGATGGTGTGGCGAAATTGACAGATATACATAAAAAATTGATCAAAGAAAAATTGATCAATGGAGTTGAGATTGTTAATGAACATATATATTCTACTGAAGCCTTAGAAATAGCTTTAGCAAATAATCTTACCTTTATTGGTGCATCAGACGTTCACGGATTAATTGATTGGGAATACAATGTTCATAAAGGCGGTCATAGACCAATCACATTGGTTTTTGCAAAAGAAAAATCAGAAGAAGGAATAAAGGCAGCACTATTTGATGGAAGCACTGCTATTTGGTTTAACAATACTCTTATTGGAAAACAAGAATTTTTAGAACCATTGATCAATGCATCTCTAATAGTGAAAAAAGCAAAATATCTAAAAACAAGTTGGTCACAACATAAGAAGCCCTTAACTATACTAGAAGTCACCATACAGAACAACTCTGATGCTGAATATATTTTAGAGAACACAAGTAATTATTTACTACATAACAATACTGATATTGTTACTATTGCGCCACAACATAAAACGATAATTCTAGTAAAAACAAAACAACAAGAAGAAAGTATTAATCTATCTTTTAATGTTTTAAATGCTGTAGTTGCTCCTAAAAAACATGCTCATATTCAGGTAGAAGTAATTATTAAAAAATAATATAATTAACTCAAAATATTAGATGAAAAAGAAATATTGGAAAAAATATATTCTAGAGTTTCTATCTGTGTTTATAGCTGTAATTTCAGCATTTATGCTGAATAGTTGGAATGAAAACAGAGGAAGCGCTGCGTCTGAAGAAAAAATTTTAAGAGAAATTAAAAATGGTATTGAATTAGACCTATCAGATTTTAATGGTAATGTTAGAGGGCATAAATTCAGTTTAAATTCTATTCAAAAAATCAGAAGCTTAATAAATAATAAAGAAGTTTTTCAAGATTCTATTCCTTATGCTTATAACTATTTATTCAATGGTTATGTGCCAATAATTAACTTGTCAGGATATCAATCCTTAAAAGCCAATGGATTAAAAATTATTAAAGATGATACTCTGCGACTCGAAATAATTACTCTCTATGATTATTATTATAATATAATTGAAAAAATATATAATGATGATGAGTTAAGAGCTTTTCACAACTACTATAAACCTATTAATAATATTTTACACCCTTATATGTCATTTAATAAAAATGGTAATCTTGTGAACATTATAATACCTCCAAAAAAATTACCAGAAAGTCAAAGAAAAGAGATGTTAAGCTATTTATGGCGTATTGAAGATAATAGAAAATTCAAAATTGGAAGATATAAATTAGTAATCTCAAAGATGGAAATGTTGAAAAAGAATATTGAAAATAAACTAAATAACTAAGTATAATTTAAAAGTTAATCTTTAATTCAAATATCATAAGCTCACATCCAAAATACCATAGTGAGAATCATGCGCTTCTACTACTCCGTTTTTAATAATCAATAACTGTGGTGATTGATGTATCACATTAAATCGCTGTGCTATTTCAAATGAAATAGATCTATGATTTAATAGATCTAAGTAGTGCAATTCTGTAAGATTGGAAGTATCAAATTGTTGTTCAAATTTTTTAAGTACACTTCTACTGATACCACAACGCGTACTGTGCTTGAAGATAACCTGCGTTTTAGTATTAGAATTCTCAATAATAGTATCTAACTGAGAAACATCCGATAAATGATTCCAATCTAAATTAGAAGTCTCTATTGACTTTTTACCAAAAATACCATCTAAAAAACTCATAATAAAAATTTAAAGGTTTTAGCCTTGTGTCTTAAGTCTTTTATCTTAAAAAAGATTAATCTCTAGACATAAAAATTTGCAATACATACCAAAACAACAGCATAAAAGAAGCGAACAGTCCTACGGCTGCACCAACATATTGATCTGGTTGGTATTCATATTTTAATTTTGATGTTTGATATAAAAT
>CAYXAZ010000091.1:0-12150 GCA_964463085.1 uncultured Flavobacteriaceae bacterium
AAGCCTTCATAATAACGAATATCATAAAAAGCTGACATCACTCTAAATGCCAATAGATACTTTTGCTGTAATACATCTTCTTGCGCTGCTTTATAGAGTAGCTTAGATGCTTTTATCATATTTAGTTTTTGAAACCCTTGAAAGAGTTCAACAGATGATCTTAAAGAATAATTATTAGAGAAAAAATCTGTATTGATAATATCATTATTATTAGGGTCTATTGAACGACCATAACGGATATCATAACTTGAAAACCCTTCAATAATGGGTAATAAATTCCGTATAGCTTGTCTATGGCTTTCTTTATTTGAATCTGAATTATATTTAAAATTATTCAATTCTAAATTGTGATCAACCGCATAGGCAACACATTCGTTTAAAGACCATTTTTCTTGCGGGAAGATTGGGCTTGAAACTACTATTAGTAGTATGAGGATAATTAGATTTTTACTATTCATGCTTTATCAAAATTCAATTTTATGGTAAAGTATCTCTTTATAATGCCAAAATGTATCCTAATGTTATGCCAAAATTTTATTTTATTGAAATACAGTAAGTTATGTTAAAAATATTAAAAATAAGTATTTTGAATTGTAAAATATTCATACAAATACTGTCAAATAATTTGACAGTATTTTTGCGATATCAAACCCTTATCAGTATATTTAATTTTTAAACAAATAGTATTCTTATGACTGATGGAAAAATTTTGATAGTTGATGATAACAAAAGCGTATTAAGTGCTTTAGAAATCTTGTTACAATTTGAATATAAAACTATTGAGACATTATTTAATCCCAATCAAATATCATCTCTTAATAATTTAATTGATTTTGATATTGTTTTGCTAGATATGAATTTTTCTGCGGGTGTAAATACCGGTAATGAAGGTTTGTTTTGGTTAAAAGAAATAAAAAAAAGAGCTCCTAATACTTCTGTAATTATGATGACTGCTTATGGAGCTATTGATCTAGCTGTGGAGGCATTAAAAGAAGGTGCATCAGATTTTGTATTAAAACCATGGAATAATGACAAGCTTATAGCAACCGTAAAATCTGCTTATAGGTTACGTAAATCTCAAAAAGAAATTTATCAATTAAAAGAAAAAGAAAGCAATTTAAAACAAGTTATCAATCAAGGTAACAACTATATTATTGGTAATTCTAAGGCATTAACAACTGTATTAAATCTTACCCGAAAAGTAGCCAAAACAGATATCAATGTTTTGATTACTGGTGAAAATGGTACAGGAAAAGAATTAATTGCACGTGAACTGCATCGTATGTCAACTCGAAAAGATGAAATTTTTATTCCTGTTGATATGGGGTCTATCTCTGAAACCTTATTTGAAAGCGAGCTTTTTGGGCATACAAAAGGTGCTTTTACAGATGCAAAGGAAGATCGTGCAGGGAAATTTGAGGCAGCAAATGGGGGAACTTTATTTTTAGATGAAATAGGTAATTTATCTTTGCAAACACAGGCAAAATTATTATCAGTAATACAAAATAGAATTATTGTTAGAGTAGGTTCTAATAAACCTATTAAAATAGATATTCGATTGGTTTGTGCGACTAATTGCAATTTAAATAAAATGGTTTCTGATGGAGTTTTCCGTGAGGATCTATTATACAGAATCAATACCATTCATATAGAAGTTCCTTCATTACGAGAACGGGAAAAAGATATACTCTTACTAGCTGATTTTTATTTAAAAAAATTCTCATCCAAATATGGCAAATCAGGAATTAGGATCAATACTAATGCTGAGGAAAAATTAATGGCTCATCATTGGCCTGGAAATGTTAGAGAGCTACAACACACTCTGGAAAGGGCAGTAATTTTATGTGAAGGAAATGTGTTAAAACAAAACGATTTTTTACTAACTATCAAAAAGACATCACTTTCATTGGAAGCCGGATCAAACACCTTAGACGAAATGGAAAAACTAATGATTACTAACGCTTTAGACAAACATGATGGTAATTATAGTGCTGTTGCAAACCAATTGGGAATTACAAGGCAAACACTGTATAATAAAGTTAAAAAAATGAATAGCTGATGGCAAGCAGAAATTTTTATCTACAGATCATCTTGAGGGTATCTTTAATTATTATCTCTGCACTCATGCTGGCGTTTTTATTTGTAAAAGAGCATTATGCTCTGTCTATTTTCATATTGGTATTGCTTGTATTACAAGGAAGTCAATTAGTCTACTATATTAATCATACCAACAGAAAGATAGCGTATTTTTTTGATGCAATAAAAAATGAAGATTTCACACTTCACTTTCCTGAAAAAGATCTTATAAAATCGTTTAAAGATCTCAATCATAGCCTCAATAGAGTAAATGCTTTGATACAAGAAGTACATTTAAAAAAACAAGAACAAGAACAATATTATCAAATAATATTAAAACAAGCCAATATTGGAATTTTGGCTTTCAATGAGAAGGGACATATCATTTTTTCTAACCCAACTGTTGAAAAATTACTAAATCACAGTCCTTTAAATCATATTAAACAATTGTCACAAGTTGATGAAAAATTATATGGATTACTTGATGGTTTAAAGCCTTTTGACCAAAAACTTTTTCAGCTAAGCAATGAAAGAGAAAAAACTCAACTAGCCATAAAATCTACCACTATTAGCATAAATAAAGAAAATATTTTACTTGTGGTAATACAAAATATTCATAAGGAATTAGATGAAAAAGAAACCGATTCATGGATAAAACTTATCCGCGTTTTAACACATGAAATCATGAATACAATTACACCTATGACTTCCATTTCAGAATCAATTTTAAAATACTACAAAACTGAAAATGGATTGGTTACTATTGATCATTTTGATGAAAAGCATATAGAAAATACAGTTAAAGGCTTGGAAGTAATTAGCGAACAAGGTGATAATTTAATGAGTTTTGTACAATCGTATAGAACCTTATTAAGTGTTCCTGAACCTGATAAGGAAATTATTCTTGCAAAGACATTGATAGACAAAGTAATTGTATTGATGAAACAAGAGAATAATAAAATAAAAATCAATGTAAAGGTGCTACCTGAAAATTTAGAACTGTTTATAGATAAAAAACAGATTAATCAAGTATTGGTAAATTTGAGTAAAAATGCATTACAATCTTTAGGAAAAAGTAAAGAAGGTATCATCAGTTTCTCTGCTGGAATAAATAGTTCAAAGAAAAAATTCATCAAAGTATCTGACAATGGTTCAGGAATACCTCCTGAATTGATAGAAGAAATTTTTGTACCCTTTTTCACCACAAAAAATACAGGAACCGGTATAGGATTAAGTTTATCTAAACAAATTTTGCGCTTGCATGGAGGTACAATTGAAGTGTATTCAATTCCAAATACTGAAACAAGTTTTGTTTTAACTTTTTAAGAATCATCAAAATTCAATTAATAAAAAGAATTAATAGAGGTACCCTTAACTGTAACAATAATAAATTTTATGTGTCTATTAAAGAAAGGTACTACTAAAATAAATTTAAACTATATTCTTATGAAAATTCAATCATTTAACAATTCAATTCGACTATTATCATTCCTTTTAGTTCTATTTCTAACTTCGAGTATAATAGCACAGCAAACTATTAAAGCTAGTGATATCTTAAAAGATATCAAAAAAGGAAAAACTATATCTTATGAAAATGCAACCATTACCGGTATTTTAGATATGACCTTTATGGATGATAAATTACCTGATCTACCAAAAAAGCATAGATGGTATAATAATGGTGGCAGTAATACTATTGAAGAAACTGTAGAAAGTAAAATTCTATTTGTTAATTGTGTTTTTGAAGATGATGTTTTAGCATATATTCATGATGAAGATAGTGGCTATACTTTTATTGCTGATTTTGAAAATGATGTACGATTCAAAAATTGCCAATTTAAAAGAAATGCCATGTTTAAGTATTCTGATTTTGAAGGCAACGCAGATTTTAGTGGCTCAAAATTTGAAGAAGACACCACCTTCAAGTATACTGAATTTGACAATAGAGTTAGTTTTGCCAATACAGTTTTTGAAGAATCTGCAACATTTAAATATACCAAATTCAAAAAAGGTGTTTCTTTTAAAAATGCTCGTTTTGAAGAAGACTTAAACTTTAAATACACTAAAGTAAGAGGCGATTTTAATATTTCAGGAATGTCAGTAGCTTATGATATTAATTCAAAATATACTGATATTAACGGAAAAGGACTTTCCAGCTATTTAATAGACAGTAAAAATTAAATTGAAGATATTATTAAGACCTAGTAGATTTAAAAATCAATTTATTACAAAATTTAAAATATACGGATATTAACGGAAAAGGTTTTTCGAAATATTTATTAGAACACAACTAACTCAGAAGTTCCTTATTTATTTGTTTGATCAATTGAGGTCCTTCATAAATAAAGCCTGTGTAGATCTGTATTAAGTCTGCACCGGCTTTTATTTTTTCTAATGCATCTTCAGCAGAATGAATACCTCCTACTCCAATAATGGGAAATGCCTTATTTGATTTTTCTGCCAGAAAACGAATAACCTCTGTTGATCGGATAGTTAAAGGTTTACCACTTAAACCTCCAGTTTCTTTCTTATTCTCAGACTGTAAACCTTCTCTTGAAATAGTTGTATTGGTAGCTATAACGCCATCAATTTTTGTGATTTTCACAATGTCTATAATATCTAACAATTGGCTATCAGTAAGATCTGGTGCAATTTTTAGTAAAATAGGTTTCCTTTTTTGTTGTAAATCATTCTCTTTTTGTAATCTATTCAGTAGATTGGTCAACGGTTCTTTTTCTTGTAGATCTCTTAAATTAGGCGTATTTGGTGAACTTACATTCACCACAAAATAATCAACTACATCAAACATCTCATTAAAACAAATTACATAATCATCAATAGCATTTTCATTAGGTGTAATTTTATTTTTACCAATATTTCCACCAATAATAATGTCAGTTCTTCTGTGTTTTAATCGTTTTACAGCGTCGTCAACACCTTTATTATTAAAACCCATTCTATTGACTATGGCTTTATCTTTTTTTAGCCGAAATAATCGTTTTTTAGGATTTCCATCTTGTGGTTTTGGTGTCACTGTTCCTATTTCGATAAAACCAAATCCGAAATTTGATAACTCATTAAATAGTATTGCATTTTTGTCAAATCCGGCAGCTAAACCAACAGGGTTTTTAAAGGTTAGTCCAAATAAATTTCGTTCTAGTTTTTTATCTTTAACCTTATGGTTGTTTTTTACTATGGAAGAAATAAACGGAACTTTAAAAGCTATTTTTAAAAAAGAAAAAGTAAAGTGATGCACTTTTTCTGCATCGAATAAAAAAAGTATTTTTCTGATAACTGTTTTATACATGACTATTTGAACTCAATACTGAATATAATTAAGACCAATAATTACTGAAATAGCAAATTACAAAAGCCAAATTCCAAATAATATCCAATAATTAAATATCAATATTCAAAATTAAAGATGATAATTAACTAGTGCAAACTTTTTATATCTATAAATTGGGTTTTGGTACTTGTTATTTGAGATTTTATTAATCTTTAAAGTTTTTTGATTCTCTATCTATTCTTTCTGGATTCCTGCTTTTGCAGGAACAACATTCGTCTATCTCAACTCCGCTTTTAAATTAGTCTCGAAAGTGTGTTGCAGTTTCTGCATTATCTTATCTATTTGTTTATCATTCAATGTTTTTGTTTCGTCTTGCAACACAAAACTAACCGCATACGATTTTTTGTTTTCCGGCAATTTATCACCTTCATAAACATCAAATAGATCAACAGACTGTAATAGATCCTTTTCCGTTTGAAATGCCAACTTATATAGCTCATCAAAAGAAATATTATTATCTAGTAATAATGCTAAATCTCTTTTTACAGATGGGAATTTTGACAAGTCACTAACTTTAATTGATTTATGTGAAACTACTTCAAGTATTGTATCCCAGTTAAAATCGGCGTACAATACTTCTTGTTTAATCCCGAATTTCTTTAATATTGATGATCTTACAACACCAAATTCAACAACAGCCTTTTTTCCTAATTGTAATGAAACGCCTTCAGAAAAGATATCGTTTTTGGTAGGTTTCGGTCTTACAGCATTTAATCCTAATCTTTCTAAAACACTTCTTACTATTCCGTTAAGGTAAAAGAAATCAGACCTTTTATGTGTATTTAACCAACTGTCATCCGTTCTATTACCAGATACTATCAAAGCAACATGCTTTTGCTCATCATATCCACTTTCATATTTATGATAGGTCTTTCCGAATTCAAACAACTTCAATCCTGTATTTTTTCTATTGATATTATAAGCAATAGCTTCTAAACCACTAAATAACATTGATTGCCTCAATACTGATAGATCTGCACTTAACGGATTCAACATCTCTACATTATGAGCTTCATTTAATCTATCTGAGAACGTTGCATACTTAGGTGTGGTCAATGAATTTGCCATCATCTCATAAAATCCTTGAGCAACCAATTGATTAGAAACTAAGTTTTGCAATTTATCAGCACTCAATTTATCAGAATAAGATATAGAGGTATTTAATTTTTGCGAAGTGTCAATATTATTATACCCATATACTCTTAAAATTTCTTCAATAACATCAACTTCTCTGGTAACATCAACTCTATAGGCAGGTATAATCAAGCCCAGACCCATTTCAGTTTGGTTGTTAATTTTAATATCTAATGATACTATGATATTCTTAATTGTATCAATAGATATCTCTTCACCTATCAATCTAAATGCATTTTCATAAAATAAATTGACCTGATGATCTTCTATTTTTTTAGGATAAATATCAACTATATTAGAAGTTATCTTACCTCCGGCAATTTCTTCAATTAACAATGCTGCTCTTTTTAAAGCATATTCAGTCATATCGGGATCAACACCTCTTTCAAATCTAAAGGAAGCATCGGTATTTAAACCAAATCTTTTAGCTGTTTTGCGAATAGCAATCGGATTAAAATATGCGCTTTCTAAAAATATTGAAGTAGTATGTTCTGTTACACCCGAATTTATTCCGCCATAAACACCAGCAATACACATAGGGTTTGAATCACCATCACAAATCATAATATCCTCTTCATGCAATTTTCTTTCCACACCATCTAGAGTTACAAATTTAGTATCGGTTGGTAAATTCTTAACAAGAATTTTATTTCCTTTAATATTATCTGCATTAAAAGCGTGTAAAGGTTGCCCTAATTCATGTAATACATAATTAGTGATATCAACTATATTATTAATTGGAGTGACACCTATTGCCTTTAATTTATCCTGTAACCATTTGGGCGAATCTTTTACATCTATATCACTAATAGTTATACCTGCATAACGAGGAACCTGTTCTATATCTTCAACATCAACATCAATTATTAGCGTTCGTTCTTTTACATGAAAATCACTAATAGAAGGTCTGAATAGTTGTAAATCTATATCATGTTGAAATAACCCGGCTCTCAAATCACGAGCAACACCAAAGTGACTCATAGCATCAGATCTATTAGGTGTCAATCCTATTTCAAAAACTTGATCGGTAGTAATATTAAAAATGGATGAAGCTTTTTCTCCTGCTTCAATTTCATCATCCAGCACCAGAATTCCATCATGACCATTATTCCCTAAGCCCAATTCATCTTCGGCACAGATCATTCCGTTGCTTACTTCACCTCTAATTTTTCCTTTTTTAATTTTAAAATCATTTCCTTCAGCATCATACAATATGGTTCCTATAGTTGCTACAGGTACTTTTTGACCAACTGCAACATTAGGCGCACCACATACAATCTGAATAGGTTCTCCATTCCCCAAATCAACAGTAGTAACTTTTAACCGATCAGCATTTGGATGTTTTACACAAGTTAAAACTTCTCCTACAATAATACCTTTTAGGCTTCCCTTAACAGATTCTATAGTTTCAATCCCTTCTACCTCTAAACCTAAATCAGTTAATATCTCACCAACTTTTTCAGCTTCTAAATCTATCTCTAAAAATTGTTTTAACCAATTGTATGAAATCTTCATAGCTATAACTTCTTTTATTTAAGCAAGCAAAGATAAAGAATAGATTCGAGTACCAATACTACCTTTTTAACAAATTTATTTGCTTAACTTTCTCATTTGCATAATCCTTATAATTTTTATATTTTGCACTTCCTCAAAACTAACTACATATGCCAATCGAAATAAAACGCCTCTTTGATTTCCCTTATTATCAATTAGAAAACGGAAATGTTCAAGATGCTCTTGTAACAAAAAAGAATGGAGAATGGATTAAAACCTCAACTCAAGAATATATTGATAAAGCTAATACAATTAGTAGAGCTCTATTAAGGCTAGGCGTCAAACCTAACGATAAAATTGCTGTAATATCTTCATCTAACAGAACCGAATGGAATATAATGGATGTTGGTGTATTACAGATAGGTGCACAAAATGTTCCTATATATCCAACAATTACTGCTGATGATTATGCCTATGTATTGAATCATTCAGAGTCAAAATATTGTTTTGTTTCTGATGCGGCATTATATAAAAAAGCGAAAGAAGCTTCTGCTAAAGTACCTTCACTAAAAGAAATTTATTGTTTTGAAGAAATTGAAAATGGCAAAAATTGGCAAGAGATTTTAGATTTAGGGAAAGACACCGGGAATCAAGATGAGGTTGAAGCACTAAAAAAAGAGGTAAAACCTAATGATTTAGCAACACTTATTTACACTTCAGGCACTACAGGATTACCTAAAGGCGTGATGATATCACATAACAATATTGTAAGTAATGTTTTAGCTTGTAAGGATAGACTACCTTTAGTTAGAGGTGAAAAAATACTCAGTTTTTTACCTATCTGTCATGTTTTTGAACGAATGATAATTTACTTATATCAATATACAGGAACTTCAATTTATTATGCCGAGGCTATTGATAAAATAGGACAAAATTTAAATGAAATACATCCTAATTTTATGACTGTAGTACCGCGGTTATTAGAAAAAATATACGACGGTATTATTGCTAAAGGAAATAAGTTAACAGGTATTAAAAAATTACTTTTCTTTTGGGCGGTTAAAATTGGCAATAAATATGAGCCTTATGAGCAAAATGGTTGGTGGTATGAAAAAAAGTTGGCAGTCGCTAGAAAGTTAATTTTTAATAAATGGAAAGAAGCACTCGGTGGAAATTTAAATTCTATGGTTTCGGGTAGTGCAGCTTTGCAAACTAGGTTGTCTAAAGTTTTTTCTGCAGCTGACATGATTGTTTTAGAAGGTTATGGATTAACAGAGACATCACCTGTAGTATCAGTTGGAAAAATTGATAATTATGGCTTTAAAATTGGTACTGTTGGAAAACCTATTGATGATGTAGAGGTTAAAATTGCCGAGGATGGTGAAATATTGATAAAAGGTCCAAATGTAATGCAAGGTTACTACAAAGATCCGGAAAAAACTGCAGAAGTAATGACTGGAGATTATTTCCATACAGGAGATAAAGGTGAGATTGATAAGGACGGATTTTTAAAGATAACTGGACGTAAAAAAGAAATATTTAAAACTTCGGGTGGTAAATATGTATCACCTGCTCTACTTGAAAATCAATTAAAACAATCTCTCTTTATTGAGCAAGTAATGGTTGTTGGTGAAGGTGAAAAAATGCCTGCAGCAATTGTACAGCCTAATTTTGATTATGTTAACACTTGGGCAAAAGAGAATGACCTTTCTTTTGAATCAAATGACAATCTAATAAGTAACAAACAAGTTCTTGATAGAATTCAAGAAGAAGTAACTCTTTGTAATACTAAATTTGCAAAATGGGAACAAATCAAACGTTTTGAATTGACTCCGGATATTTGGACCGTAGATAATAATCTATTAACCCCAACCTTTAAACCAAAAAGAACAGAAATTCAAAAAAAATATCAAGGTTTGTACGATAAAATCTACTGTTAATTGCTTAGTGTCAATAGGGAAATACTACAAAATTAAAATTATTTCTTTTGGCGATATTTTTATTTTTTTCTAATCCTCTGATACTAAGGCATCAACTCATATAAAGAAAATAAAAATCTCTTCCAAAATAAGAAAATTTATAAAATTTATCTGTTTTCTTATAAACACTATATATATTTGTAATATCTCAACTTATTATAATTAATGGAACATTTTATAGTATCTGCTCGTAAATACAGACCACAAATCTTTGAAGATGTTGTAGGGCAACAAGCCATTACCAACACCTTAGAAAATGCTATAAAAAATAACCATTTAGCGCAAGCTTTATTATTTACAGGTCCTAGAGGTGTTGGTAAGACTACCTGTGCCAGAATATTAGCAAAACAAATTAATCTAGACGGACAAGAGGCCAGTCCTGATGAAGATTTTGCTTTTAATATTTTTGAGCTTGATGCCGCTTCAAACAATTCGGTTGATGATATTCGTAATTTAACAGACCAAGTTAGAATTCCGCCTCAAACCGGTAATTACAAAGTATATATTATTGATGAGGTACACATGCTTTCACAAGCTGCCTTTAATGCTTTTTTAAAGACGCTGGAAGAACCACCGGCTCATGCTATTTTTATATTGGCAACTACAGAAAAGCACAAGATAATTCCTACTATCTTGTCTCGTTGTCAAATTTTTGATTTTAAACGTATTGGAGTACTCGATATTAAGGATTACTTAAAAAAAATAGCTGTACAAGAAAACATCAATGCAGATGATGATGCATTACATATTATTGCTCAGAAAGCAGATGGTGCATTACGTGATGCACTTTCAATTTTTGATAGAGTTGTCAGTTTTTCGGGTGATAATTTAACCAGACAAGCAGTAGCAGAAAATTTGAATGTGTTAGATTACGATTCCTATTTTAAAACTACTGATTTAATTCTTGAAAATGATATTCCGCAACTATTGATATCTTATAATGAGATTTTAGCAAAAGGGTTTGACGGTCATCATTTTATTGCCGGTTTGGCTTCTCATTTTAGAGATCTATTGGTAGCAAAAGACAAAGCTACAATCGAATTACTAGAAGTAGGCGATAATACAAAAAAACAATACTTAAAACAAGCTGAGAGTTGTAGTCTTACATTTTTATTACAAGCCATTGAACTGGCAAATGACTGCGACTTAAAATATAAAACTAGTAAAAATCAACGCTTATTAGTTGAATTAGCTTTGATGCAATTGGCATCTATCACTTTTGACTCCGCCCCGAGTAATTCAGGATCAGGAGAAAAAAAAAAGTCTGAACCCTTTATAATTCCTTCTTATAATTTTATTAGTGTTGCTCCTAACTTATCGGTAGTTAGTAAAGGTTCTGTAACTAAAGAAGATGTAATTGGTGCAGTTGCTGAACCAAATGAGAATTCATATAAAACCACTGAAGTTAAAAAAGAAACAGAGAGCAAAACCATAAAAGATGACCTTGAAAAACCAACACTAAAAACTGAAAGAAGACGTTCTTCTGCACTATCATTAAAAAGTATTCACAAGAAAAAGGAAAGTAAAAGTGTTGATATTGATCTAGAATCTGATAATGAAAATAAACCTAAAGATCCTTTTACCGAATCTCAGTTTATAGAACTTTGGAATGATTATATTGAAAGATTAAATAAAAACGGCAAAAAAATATCAGCATCTATAATGAATACTGATATTCCTAAAGTAAATAACCATACTATTGAATTGACCTTCCCAAATAGTATGATGAAAGCCGAGTTACTAAAAATTAGACCAAAACTACTCAAGCATTTTCGTGAAAAATTGAATAATTATAGTATTGATTTTGATATCAAAATAAATGAAGAAAATGAAAAAAAGTTTGCTTATACTCCACAAGAAAAATATAATAAATTACTAGAAAAAAATAAGGCATTGGCTAAATTGAAAAAAACTTTTAATTTAGATCTTTAAATGTTTCATATCTACTTCTTTTTATTATCTTTAAACCTGAGTTTGACCTAATATTTGTTTACAGTTTGAATGAATTTTATTCAATTCGTAGGTATCTTTTTGAAGTACTAACCAGCCTTCGGCGGGCAGGCGGTTAGTTTGAAAAAATATGGCAAGAAACCGACAAAGGAGGTTCACGAACACCAT
>CAYXAZ010000092.1:0-9777 GCA_964463085.1 uncultured Flavobacteriaceae bacterium
AAATATTGATTATTAGTTATTTAAAAAAATAGTTATATCGAACTCACGTTAGTTACTATTCTTAAAACCTTTAAAATTTAAAAAGGTTACAGTTATTTTTCTAAATCATAAAAAAACCCGAACAAACTTGTTCGGGTTTTTAATTAATAGCATTAGTTAATGCTTATTTTTTCAACAGGTCTCTAATTTCAGCTAAAAGATCTTCTTGAGATGGTCCTTCCGGAGCAGCTTCTTCTTCCGGAGCCTTAGTTTTGTTATAAGCCTTAACAATTAAAAACATAACAAAGCCAACAATTAATAAGTTTACAAGAGTATTGATCCATGCACCCCATCGAATAGCATTTTCAGCTACATAGCCTTCTGCCCCTTCAACTCCCGAAGCTTCAGTAAGTACCATTTTTAAGGTTGCAAAATCTACACCGCCAGCAAAATGACCGACTACGGGCATGACAATATCATTTACAAATCCGTTAACAACAAGACCAACAGCACCTGCCAGAATAACTGCAACGGCAAAATCAATAACATTGCCGCTCATTATAAAATTCTTAAATTCTTTTAACATGATTAATAGTTTTAAATTGGTTAATATGTTGCAATATAATAAAATTAACAACTATTTAACAATCCTTTTCACACGTTGTGAAATAGCAGTAATAATCTCATAAGAAATAGAGTTGATACTTTTTGCTAAGTCATTAACTGCCTCTTGACTGTCAAAAATAATAACTTCATCACCTTCATTACAATCAATATCTGTAATATTTACCATTAACATATCCATACATACATTACCCACAATTGGAGCTTTTTCACCTTTTATAGTAACAAAACCTTTACCATTACCAAAAGCACGATGAATACCATCAGCATGACCAATTGGTACGGTTGCTGTTTTTATAGTATGATCTGCAATAAAAGCTTTGTTATAGCCAACTGATTCCCCTTTTTCAATTTGATGAATTTGAGAAATGACAGATTTTAATGAGGCTACATTTTGTAACATTTTAGTGTCAGTATCATTATTTCCAAATCCATATAAACCAATACCAGATCTAACCATATCAAATTGTGCTTCGGGATAATTTAGAATTCCTGATGTATTCAGCATGTGCAACATAGGCTTGTAACCTAATTGATCAAAAAGGCGTTTAGTAATATTTTTAAATGTGACGATTTGTTGATCAGAGAATGATTGTTCATTTAAATCTTCACTTGCAACTAAATGTGAGAAAACAGATATTATTTTTATTGAAGCAGTGCTTTTAATTTTAGAAACAATATAAGAGATAGCGTCTTCTTTAAAACCAAGTCTATTTAAACCTGTGTTAAATTTTATATGAATAGGATAGTTTTTCTGATGTTCAGCTTCGGCAATAGCCACAAAAGCATCTAATACCCTTTTACTATACAAATTAGGTTCTAAACAACGTTCAATAATGGTTTTAAAGGTTGTAGTTTGAGGATGCAATACGAGAATAGGAGTTTTTATCCCTGCATCTCTTAATGCTACACCTTCTTTTGTATAAGCGACGGCAAAATAATCAAGATCTAATTTCTCTAAATACTTTGCAATTTCACAAGCATCAGTACCATAACCAAAAGCTTTAACAACAGCCAAAATTCTGGTATTATTATGAAGTTTAGATTTTATATACTCAAAATTATGTTTAAGTGCATTTAAATCTATTTCTAATATAGTTTCCTGAACCTTCGACATCTACTTATTTTTCTTTAGAAGAGATTTCTTCGGCATCAACATTCATGTCTTTAATTTTTTCTTTTAGAAGCGCTTTATAATAAGCAGCTCTGCTTAAAGGCTCATATTCTTCCGTTTCACCTAAAAAAACCACATCATCATTTTTAACTTTTCTATGACTATAATGCGCTAAATTCCCGGTAGTAGTACAGACAGCATGCACTTTAGTAACATATTCTGCAGTAGCCATTAATGCTGGCATTGGGCCGAAAGGGTTGCCTTTAAAATCCATATCTAATCCGGCAACTATTACTCTTATGCCTCTATTGGCTAAATCATTACAAACAGTGACAATTTCATCATCAAAAAACTGAGCTTCATCAATACCAACAACTTCCACATCATTTGCTAGCAATCTAATATTAGCCGCAGCAGGAACTGGCGTTGAGCGAATTTCATTGGCATCATGTGATACTACTTTTTCTTCATCATATCGTGTGTCTACTGCGGGTTTAAAAATCTCTACTTTTTGTTTTGCAAATTGCGCACGCTTTAGCCTACGGATCAATTCCTCGGTTTTACCGGAAAACATTGAACCGCAAATTACTTCTATCCAACCAAATTGTTCTGCGTGATTTACTGTATTTTCAAGAAACATTTTGTAATTTTCGGCGTTGAAAGATTAATGATTTGAATTTCTACTTTTTATTGGAAACAAATTTATTAAAAATAGTGTTCCATTTTTAATTAAAGGCATCAAATTATGCACAAAAAACTTGAAGCGGAGTTAGTGAGTTTGGCTCATAGTATTTTACAGATGAAAAACAGGCATGAAGCTGTGGCTTTAAAAGAAAAAGCCAGAGAAGTTTATGAAAAATTGTCTGTGTTAGCTTTTCTTGATGATTATGTGGCAGCTACACCGAATCTTGAAACCTCAAAAGAGGAGTTATTAAAGAAAATTGACCAAATAGTAACTAAAAAGGAAATACCAACGAATACCGTTAAAGAAGCTAGCTCTGAATCAAAGCTAGAAGAGAAGATAATACCTGAAAAAATAGAAAATAAAGATATTTTTGAACCAAAATTCGATTCGGTTAAAATTGATATTGGAAGCTTAAAAACAAATCAGATTAGTTCTAAAGAAGAATTTAGAGATACTATTTCTGCTGATAAAACTGCTACACTTTTTGAAAATGATGAAAAAAAAGACAACGAAAAAAAGACCCTAAATGATAAATTAGTAAAAAATACCATTCAAGTTGGATTGAATGACAGAATCGCTTTTGTAAAGCATTTATTTAATTTTGACCAGTCAGGTTTTAATAGCGTATTATCACAACTCAACTCTTTTAAAACAGAAAATGAAGCCAAAGAATTTATACATAATAAGGTAAAACCTGATTATGATTGGACAGGTAAAGAAGAATACGAAGAACGATTAATAACACTTATTGAAAGAAAATTTTCTTAATTTATATTATATGAACGCAACAGAATTTAACTCATTGTTTGATACAGTAATTGAAAAATATCATGTTATTGATAACGTTGATCAACCTTTTGAAAACCCTTATGATAAAAAAGGATTGACACATTTACTATACAGAAAATCTTGGATAGATACGGTACAATGGCATTATGAAGACATTATCCGTTTACCGGATATAAATCCGGTTGAAGCACTAACATTAAAACGTAGAATTGACGCTTCAAATCAAGACAGAACCGATATGGTTGAATATATTGATAGTTATTATCTAGATCTGTCTAAAGATGTTGAGGTTCAACATAATGCTAAAATAAATACTGAAAGCCCGGCTTGGGCGATAGATAGGTTATCTATTCTTGCATTAAAAATTTACCATATGGCAGAAGAGGCTAATCGGGAATCAGCTTCTGAACAACATAGAGCAAATTGTCAGCAAAAACTTGATATATTGTTAGAACAACGTAAGGATCTATCTTCAGCAATTGATGATTTATTACAAGACATTTCTCAAGGCAAAAAATATATGAAAGTATATAAACAAATGAAAATGTACAATGATGATGAGTTGAATCCGATGCTTTATAAAAAGGAATAAAAGATTGATGTTTAAGCAAAGACAATATTTATATAAATTCATAAGTATTTGTTGTTTAATCGTTCTAGTAAGTTGTAAATCAACATCAATTTACTTAACAGAGCCTTTTTCTTTAGAAAAAATTGCTGAGAAACCAGATTATCAAAATGAAGATAGTTGGGTAGTATTACCTTCAAAATACACTCAAAAACTTAAAGAGCTAACACTAAATTCTACTGCTGAATTAGAAGCTGACGTTTTTTATGTGTATCCTACATTAATTACTGATAAAAAAGATATTCGTTGGAATATTGCTACTACCGATACAATACAAAATGCTAAAGTTTTAAATTCTGCAGTACGTTTTCAAGCTTCAGCTTGGGCAACATCAGGTAAGTTATATATTCCTTTATATCGTCAAGCACATTTGCGCTCGTATTATCAATTAGAAAATGGAGGGAAGGAAGCATTAACACTAGCATATAGTGATGTAAAAGCTGCTTTTGAATTGTATTTAGAAAAATATAATAACGGTCGACCCATTATTATAGCAGGTCATAGTCAAGGGTCAACTCATTGTAGATTATTATTAAAAGAATTTTTTGATGATAAACCTTTACAGAAACAATTAATAGCTGCTTACATTCCTGGAATTGGTATTAAAAAGGATGAATTTAAAACGATTCAAGCCATGTTTAGCCCTAACGAAACAGGTGGTTTTGTTTCATGGAATACCTATAAGAGGAAAAAATTACCTAAAAGCTATAATAAATGGTATAAAGGTAAAGTAACATCCAATCCGATTACTTGGAATACTACTAAACATACAAAAAGAGGGGATCATAAAGGCTTTTTATATACCAATGGTAAAATTTATGATAAAGCATTAAAAATTGAAGTTATTGATGGAATGGTTTGGACGACGCTACCTCGATTCCCACATCGTATATTTGCTATGTTTAAGAAAAATTATCATGTAGGAGATATAAACTTATATTGGAAAGATATTCAACAAAACGCTGAATTGAGAGTTAAAACCTGGTTAGAGCAACACAAGAATTAAGATTAGAACACCATTATTTTAAAAACTCTTTAAGAGCATCAACAGTTTTTTTAGCATTGCCTATAAAAATGTTATCTTCTACTATAATTACAGGTCGTTTTAAAAAAGTATATTCTTCTAAAATGAGTTGTTTGTAATCTTTTTCGGTTAAAATCTGGGTTTTTAGATCCATTGCAGCATATTTTTTTGACCTTTTGCTAAATAATGCCTCATAACTTTCTGATAAGGTGAACAATTTCTCTAGTTGTTTTACAGTTATAGGCTGTGTTTTTATTTCTTGTAATTCAAATCCTTCTAACGAAATTTGTTTTAAAATTCGTTTACAGGTATCACAAGTTTTTAAGTAGTATATTTTTTTCATTTAAGCTGAATTTATTTCTGTTTATCAGAATGTAAAAATAACTTGTTTTCATGATAAAAATTGATACTTTTATGCAAAATAAAAGATAAATGGAAAAACAGTTTGAAATTCTAAAGGCGAACAGGCTTATTATCTTAAAAGTAATCGAAAATTTAAGCTTAGAACAGTTAAATAAAATTCCTGTAGGGTTTCGAAATAATATTGCTTGGAATGTGGCTCATCTAGCCGTAATTCAACAATTATTATGTTATAATTTATCCGGTTTAAAGATGACTGTTAGTAAAGAAATGGTAGAAAAATATCAAAAAGGTACTGCACCTACAAGTGATATGACTCAACAAGAATTAGAAACTATAAAAACACTTTTTTTAACCCAAGTTGATACATTTAAAGAAGATTATAACAATAATATTTTTACAGTATATAACTCATATCCAACAAGTGCGAATGTGACGTTGAATGATATAGGAGATGCTATTGAGTTTAATAATTTTCATGAAGGCATTCATTTAGGATATATCTTAGCATTAAAAAACCTAGTATAATATGGATTATTTTACAATTGCTACTGTTCTAATAGTACTATCAGCAGTTTTTGGCTATATAAATGTCAAGTTTATAAAACTGCCGGATACCATTGGTTTAATGGCAATTACCATACTTTTTACCTTAGCGGTTTTAGCATTGAGCTATTTTGATGACACACTACTTTTGAAAGAAAAAGAACTCATCTCTCAAATAGATTTCAAAACAGTATTGCTAGATGTAATGTTGAGTTTTTTACTTTTTGCAGGAGCACTACACACCAATTTTCAACAATTAAAAGTACAAAGAAAACCCATTCTGATATTTGCAACGTTAGGTACGTTAGTTTCTACTTTTTTAGTTGGTATTTTTGTCTTTTATTTATTAAAATTTTTAAACTTAAATATAGACTTTATTTATTGTTTACTTTTCGGAGCGTTAATTTCACCAACAGACCCAATTGCGGTATTAGGAATTTTAAAAAAAGTAGGAGCTCCCAAAAAATTAGAAACCAAGATTGTTGGAGAATCTCTGTTTAACGACGGAGTTGGAGTAGTTATTTTCTTAACCATTTATCAAATAGCTAAAGGAACTGGTGAAATATCTTTCGGGCATATAGCTGAATTATTTTTGGTAGAAGTTGTTGGAGGCATCGCATTAGGTCTCGCTATAGGTTGGTTAACTTATAAATTATTAAAAAGTATAGATGATTATGATATTGAAGTCATCATAACCTTAGCTGCTGTTATGGGAGGTACATTGGTTGCTCAGCATTTTCATTTATCAGCACCTTTAGCCATGGTAACAGCAGGATTAATAGTTGGTACTGATACTGTTAGAGAATCATCTATGAGTGAAATTACGGAACAATATGTTGATAAATTTTGGGAACTGATAGATATCCTTCTAAATACTATTTTGTTTGTTATGATAGGGATGGAAATACTAGTGCTTACCTTTAACGGGAAATATATTTTAGCTGGATTTTTGATTATTCCGTTGTTATTATTTGCCAGGTATTTATCATTGATGTTGCCTATAAAAATTTATGCTAAAAAATTGGAATTTGTACCTAAAACAAATTTAATTATGACTTGGGGAGGTTTACGTGGAGGAATATCTATAGCATTGGCATTAAGTTTAACTGATGTAATGGAGCGCGATCTGTTTTTAGTGATAACGTATATAGTTGTAGTATTTTCAATTATAGTACAAGGATTAACGATTGGAAAATTAATTAAAAAATTTACTTAATTTAAGTTTGTAAGTAAAGTTCAAATAAGCAGACAAAAACAAAAATTTAAACGAATGAAATTCAATACAAAAACTATACATGGTGGTCAAGAACATGACCCTGCAACAGGAGCAGTAATGCCACCAATATATCAAACATCAACTTATGCACAAAGTAGCCCGGGAAAACATAAGGGCTATGAATATTCAAGAGCAGCGAATCCAACACGTACAGCCTTAGAGAATAGTTTTGCTGCTATAGAAAACGGTACACACGGTTTTGCTTTTTCTTCAGGATTAGCAGCTATTGATTGTGTATTGAAAATGTTAAACCCGGGAGATGAAGTTATTGCCGGTGATGATTTGTATGGAGGGACTTATAGAATGTTTACTAAAATGTTCGAAAAATACGGATTGAAATTCCATTTTGTGAACATGGAAGACCCTAAAAATATAGAACCATTCATCAATGGTAATACTAAATTAGTTTGGCTAGAAACACCTACTAATCCGTTAATGAAAATTGCTGATATAGAAGAAATAAGTAAACTTACTAAAGCAAAATATAGTGCTATACTAGTAGCTGTCGATAATACGTTTGCAACGCCTTATTTACAGCTACCGTTAGATTTAGGGGCAGATATCGTAATGCATTCGGCAACAAAATATTTAGGAGGTCATTCAGATATTGTAATGGGAGCACTGATGGTTAAAGACAAAAATCTTGCAGAAGAACTACATTTTATCCAATTTGCCGGAGGAGGAATAGCAGGACCACAAGATAGCTTCTTAGCTTTAAGAGGTATAAAAACCCTACATATAAGAATGCAGCGTCATTGTGAAAACGGAATGGCAATTGCTAAATTTTTGGCAGATCACGATAAAGTTAAGGAAGTATTTTATCCTGGTTTAGAGAATGATAAAAATTATGCTGTAGCTAAAAAGCAAATGAAAGATTTCGGTGGGATGGTCTCATTTAGATTGAAAGATGAAAATAAAGCTACTGCATTTAAAATGTTAGAAAGTTTTAAAGTATTTACACTAGCTGAATCTTTAGGAGGTGTAGAGAGTCTGGTAAATCATCCTGTAACAATGACACATGCTTCTATTCCTGAAAAAGAAAGAGAAAAATTGGGAATCACAGATTCTTTAATCCGCTTAAGCGTAGGAATTGAAGATATTGAAGATCTAATAACCGATTTACAACAAGCGTTGAGCTAACCAAGTATTTATCTACCGGAATAAAAGTTACTTAAGTCAAAAATTGCACCAACACTAAAGTAAATCAAGGTATCATTAAATTTATTTCCTGAGAATTCACTTGGCGCATCTAATCCATCAACTTTATCCGATAAGAAATATTGCCAACGAGCATCTATAAATAAATCGAAACCATCCAATTTATATCGAGTACCAGCACTAAATGTAAGTGAAAAAGTATTATCTTTTTCAACAAAGACAGCATTCTCTTGCCATGGTAAAGGTAAAACGTCAGGGTTCGTAATATAATTACCTAGATCAGAAGAAACTTCAGGGTCAAAACTATTATAATGAAAACCTACACTTACATACGGAGCAAATTTATTTGAGTCATTAAATAAAAGACCATAATCTTCTAAATTATTAAAATAATACTCTAATTGCGTACCAACATTAAAAATTTTGGTACTTCCTTTCATAGCTTTTAGCTTATCAGCAGATGCACCAGATTGTTCAACATATCGACCTTTATGTTCTAGATTATTATTAAAATAATAAGACACCTCTGTTTTTAATTTAAAATGATCAGAAAAATAACTAGCACCATTTCTCCAATTATAATTACTGCCATAAAAACTTAAGTAATGTGAAAGAGCAACACCGAAACTGGTAGCTGTACTACTTGGTAAGTGGTTTCTTTCTCCATAATCTGTTTGCATAGTAACAGGACCAAAAGAGACACCTATTTCATGGCTCAAATCTAGCTGAGCATAAGAATTTAACAGCGGAATAAACAGTAATAATAAAAATATTTTATAGAGAAATTTCATGTATCAACCCTTTTGTGGTGCAATTTAACAAAAAATATGTAAAAGCATCATTTTAAAAGTATCAAATTAAACTGAAATTTGATAAAATTATTGTAAACCTTAGAAAAAAATTAATCTATAAACACCCCTATGGCTTGGCTCGGGGTTTCCGATTTACCTCTCCTTAAGAGAGGTTAGAACTGCTTTTTTGCAGTTCAGGGTGAGGTAAAATACAATCCCGACCGTTCGGGATGATTTTTGGCCTCAAGACCAAAATGATCCCGATCCGGATAGCTATCGGGACTATCGGTAGGCAAAATACCCCTATGTCCGCCCGCCGTAGGAAGGCTTGCCTCGGGGGATAGTCAGTTTCAAGAAATTTTTATTTAAGATTTTTTGATGGATTCCAAAAAGTAGTCTCAAAGTTCACAATTTTATCATCTTTAATCACTAAACCTTCACTTTCTAACAATTGTTGCATTAAGTTGATACCACTAAAGTGATGCTTTCCTGTTATCATGCCTTTTCTATTCACAACTCTGTGAGCAGGAATAGTTTCATCACCATTACAAGCATTCATTGCCCAACCAACCATTCTTGCTGATTTTGCCGCTCCTAAGTATTTAGCTATTGCCCCATATGAAGTAACTCTTCCATAAGGGATCTTTCTAGCAATATCATATACTTTTTCAAAAAAATTCTCACTTTTACCCATAATGAATATTAAAGATACCCGTTGTGCATTTTGAGTTTTATCTCAAGTCAGTTCGAGTGATTTTTGATAAAAAATTGTATCGAGAACAGTTTTTAATAAGAAATTTCTA
>CAYXAZ010000092.1:9787-12091 GCA_964463085.1 uncultured Flavobacteriaceae bacterium
AGGCAAAAAATTCACTAGTCCCGAAGTTTCTGGAGACGAAATTTCATCAAAATGCACAACGAGTTAAAGATAATGAAAAGTATAGAATAAAAACTAAATAGAGATCAAGTTATAAATGATATTTTACTCTGAATTTAATATAAGTAATTGCTTTTTTTTGATCTAAAAACTGTTTTTCGTAGAATGTTTTAGTTAAAGTAGCTTCTTTTGGGGTGTGAAGATTATTATAAATATCATGATGAGCATATATTATTTCGTGATTTCCTTCTTGAAGTATACCCAGCGTATATCCATGTAAAAATTCACTATCTGTTTTAAGATGTACAACGCCTTCAGGCATCAGAATTTTTTGATATTTCTTTAAAAAATCTGGATTGGTCAAACGATGCTTCATACGTTTGAATTTAATTTGAGGATCAGGAAATGTTATCCAAATTTCATTAATTTCATTTTCTCCGAAACATAAATCAATCAACTCTATCTGAGTTCTTAAAAAAGCTACATTAGTTAGATCTTCCTCTAAAGCAGTTTTAGCACCTCGCCAAAAACGTGCACCTTTAATATCTACACCAATATAATTAATATTAGGGTTTTGTTTGGCAAGAGCAATAGTATATTCGCCTTTACCACAGCCTAATTCTAAAATGATAGGGTTGTTATTTTTAAAAAAAGTATTCCACTGACCTTTTAAATAAAAACCATTAGAAACATCTTTACGAGAAGGTTGTATTACATTTTTAAACGTTTCATTTTCATTAAAACGTTTTAATTTATTTTTACTTCCCAAAATGAATAAATTGAAGAAAAATTACTGTTCGCCCGCTCTGTGCTGATTTACCATTTGACCTAGCCAGTAAAACAAAGCGATAAACCCCATAGAGATTAAAAACACACTCATTGTGTTAGAAGTCCACCATCCATCTATAGCTCGAAAAGAATCGTAGGGAGCAAATAAAAAATTTGTACAAAAATCACCTATAGCTCTAAAAATATTGTTAGCAATCATATCTTAAGTATATTTACCGTACAAAAGTATGAAATATTAATAATGATTGCTAAATTTTTTAACAAAACAAGACCAATTAATACATTAATTATTATACTTGTTTTGACTTTTATATATATCCTTTCTTTCTTTTATCTTAATGAAGATATCTCTGGAGTTCTATTTTTCTCAAAGAATGCACTGTTTTTCTTAGTTTTATTAGTCACTTTTTTCATCATAAATTTTATAGTTAGAAAAAACGGATTAACAAAAGACAATTCATATGTCTTATTAATTTTGGGATTATGTTTTGGAATGTTTCCCTTCGCAACATTAAACAAACACCTTTTAATTACACATTTATTATTATTACTAGCTTATAGAAGAATATATAGCCTAAGAACAAAAAAAGATACTAAAGAAAAATTATTTGATAGTGCTTTTTGGATAGGAATAGCCACAATTGTTTATCCTAATAGCTTTTTATATATACTTTTAATTTATGCAGCAATTTATCTATTCAATAAATCAACTATTAGGAATATACTAATTCCATTAGTAGGATTTTTAGCGCCAATTTTAATTTATGGAGTATATTTATTAGCAGTTAATGATTTTAACAGTTTTAATTTACAGTTAAATTATAGTTTTTTATTTTTAAATTATAATTCATTAGAGTTATTGATACCCATAGCATTAATTTTGGGATATTTATTGTGGGCAATTTTTCCTACAACTGTTAAGGTTGTTACTGTTAATAACGAATTTAGAACCTCATGGTTTCTATTACTGATTCATTTACTAGTCAGTGTACTATTAATTATACCATCATTAAACAAAAACGGATCAGAATTTTTATTTATCTTTTTTCCTACAGCAATTATTTTAACTAATTACCTACAAATAGTAAAAGAAAAATGGTTTAAAGAAGTTTTTTTATATCTATTTTTGGTAATAACAATAGCTATTTATTTCTTATAATTTTGCTCCGAATGATAGATCTCCGGCATCACCTAATCCGGGAACAATATACCCTTTGCTACTTAATTTTTCATCAATAGCAGCAATCCATAAATGGGTGTTTTCAGGAAAGATATCTTCTATATAATTAACACCTTTTTTTGAACCAATTACTGAAATAATATGAATTTGTTTAGGAATACCATGGCTTTTTAAAGCGTTAAAGGTATTCTCTAATGTTTTACCAGTAGCTAACATTGGGTCAGTTAAGACCAATGTTTTATTGGTTAATGATGGAGAGGCTAAATATTTTACAATAACTTCAAATTCATCACTATTGTTTGGGTGATGTCTATAAG
>CAYXAZ010000093.1:0-12061 GCA_964463085.1 uncultured Flavobacteriaceae bacterium
TTTTGTTTCAAAATTAAGCTAAATAGACTTGTTTTTTAACTCAGTTCTTTGTTACAGGCTATATTTTATTTTTTTATATTCCTCTTCAGTTAGTTGCTTAATTATTAGAGGAATTTTCATTTTAGACTCTTTAATTTCTTTGACTCTAAACCGATGGTCTTCTCTGAATTTAAATCCGTAATTTTTAACTAAATAATCGTCCCGCACATCGTAGATTGAATTAATTACCAAATCATTAATAAGAATAAAATCTTGATAGACAGAATTTTCAGTCAAATGATAAAGCACAGCCAATTCTTTATCAGATTCAATTTTTGGGTTAATAAGATTTTTAAATTCTTTATTAGAAATAACTTTATCATTTATTTTTAGGATTCCTCTATTTATTTCAACTAGTAACAAGTGGTCCTTAAATTCTAAGGCTGATTTAACTATTGGAGGCATGCGTATATTGAATGAGTCTTTCTCAACCTGATATTTAGATATTTCTTCATCAGAAAGCTCTTTCAGTTTTAATGAATAGATGTTTAGTTTGTCATATAGATTAGATTTAAGAAAATAATCAACAGAGCTAAAACCAACAATTTTTAATTGCTTTCTCAATAAGTCTAAATCTGAAATTTTTATGTTTTTGTCCGCAATTAACGAAACTCTGTATTTTTCCCACTCAAATTTGTCCATTTCCAAAGTTTCCAATTTATTCCTTAGAAATTCATAATATCTATTATTCACTAAAATAGTTGTGTCTAAAAAATTTGCCGTCAATTTCTGGTTTTTATAAGAAAGATACAAAGGGTTCTCAAATCGATGAGTTCTCCCAAATGTTTTTTCCAAACCTTTTCCTGATGGTAAGTCTATTTTTAGGCTTTTGTCATGCAAATAATCAAACACAAAGTTATTCTGTCTTCTTTTGTTAAGTTTAACAATTAAAGAATCAGTTTTTGAGTCAAAGGTTAATAATTCAGAATTATTTAATTTTATTTTGTATTCCTTTTTTTCGTTCATATAATTTTTAAAGTAAAATGTATTCCTAAAATATCTGTATTTTATTGTATCATTATCACCTGAAAAATAATCAATGAAATTTCCATTTTCGAACTTAACTAATACTGGAAACCTCTCTTGATTAGTTTTAACATCACCATACCAAAGTCCATTAAGTTTCTCATTGTTAGAGCAAGAGGAAAATAGAACTAGAATTAAAAGAGTGAATGTAATTCTCATTGTTTTGAATATTGCCTGTAACGTAGGAATATAGTTAATATTAACTATACTCCTCTTATATCCGCAAGTTATTGTTTTTTCTTAATACAGTGGGGTTTTTAAATTAAATAGCCGTTATTAACCGTTAAAAACGGATAATAATTAATGGCTATATTATAAATACAAATACAACCACCATTAATAAATTTTAAATCTTTAATTTTGAATCTTAAATCTTAAATCTTTATCACTATCAAAAAACTATTTCAATATATCATTTTAGCTATAATACTGTTTACTTCAAAAGCTGTATTTGCTTCGTTTATTCTAATACCAATGGATGACTTGAGTCAGGAAAACCATCTAAAAGCCTATGGTATTACTTTTTATTCTTTACAAAAAGGCAATAATGTAAAATGGTTATTAAATTATAAAGGTGGTTCATTCTTATTAGAAGATATTGAAGACTTCAGAAATGAATGTAAAATTAGAGGCGTATCTTATGAAGTGATTTCTGATACTGAAGCCTTACGTATTTTAGAACAAATTGCGAGCCCTTCTCAAAATATGGAAGCCGTTGTTTTAGAGAAAGCACCTAAAATTGCTGTATATTCTCCAAAAGGGAAAAAACCTTGGGATGATGCCGTAACAATGGTCTTGAATTATGCTGAGATACCTTATGATGTTATCTATGATGAAGATGTATTGCAAGATAAATTGGTATTATATGAATGGTTGCACTTGCATCATGAAGATTTTACAGGTCAGTATGGTAAATTTTATGGTGCATATAGAGCAGCACCATGGTATATAGAAGCTAAGCGAGATGCTGAAGATCTGGCTAAAAGATTAGGTTATACTAAAGTATCACAAGAAAAATCAGCTGTTGCGTTGCGGATTAGAGATTATGTGATTGGAGGCGGATTCATGTTTGCAATGTGTTCTGCTACTGATAGTTTTGATATCGCTTTGGCAGCTGAAGGTGTTGATATTTGTGAAGCTATGTTTGATGGAGATCCTTCAGAAGCAAATTATCAAAATAAAATAGATTTCTCCAACACCTTTGCATTTACAGATTTCGAATTGGTTAGAAGTCCTACAGAATATGAATTTTCGTCAATTGATATGACACGTAAGCGAAGAATACAAAGAACGGAAGACTATTTTTCGCTACAAGAATTTTCTGCAAAATGGGATCCGGTGCCTACCATGTTATGTCAAAATCATACACAATTGGTTAAAGGATTTATGGGTCAAACAACAAGCTTTGACCGAAACAGTGTAAAATCAACTGTATTGGTTATGGGTGAAAATAAAACAAATAGTGAAGCCCGTTATATACATGGTGTAAAAGGCAAAGGTATGTGGACCTTCTATGGTGGTCATGACCCTGAAGATTATACACATAGAGTGGGGGATCCTAAAACTGAATTAGATCTACATCCTAACTCACCGGGCTATCGACTGATCTTAAATAATGTATTATTTCCGGCGGCAAAGAAGAAAAAACAAAAGACATAAGACATAAGATTTTACTTTTTTAAATACTGAACCCAAGATGAGTTCACTCCTTTTTCATTCAAAAAAGGATAAAGCGCAGAGGCTGTAAGAATACAGAAGGAGTTCTGCGCTTTATAAAATTGCTCTATGACAAAAACACTATAATTTTAATAAAAACCCTTAAATCTGGACTAATTTAAGGGTTATACAATTGCATCGAATTTTATGAAATGTTATCTAATCTAAAAATCCTAACCATTTAGAAGCAATTGTAAGAAGAATGATAACCACCCCAAATAAAAATAATATCTTAATCAGTTTATCCCAAAAGTGGCTATCATATTTAGTTTTTTTTTCTTTCCCATTATTATAATTATACATACTTTAATATGACTTTTCTAATTTTCACCAAATGTAATTCAATGTTATAAGCTGTAAAAGAGTTAGATGCAATATGGGGAAAAATCCCCGTAAAAAAGGGGAAAAATCCCCTTTGCATTTTTGGCAATATTATTGTAAGTATATTTGTAAAAGTCGTAAAACAGAATATATCATGCCAGAAACTATTTTTAGTATTCTATTAGGAATAGGCTTAGCAGCCTCAGTCGGATTTAGAATTTTTGTACCATTATTTGCTTTGAGTATAGCATCTTATTATAATGTGATTCCGCTCAATGAAAGCTGGCAATGGATTGGTAGCACAACTGCCATGATTACTTTAGGAATAGCAACCATAGTTGAAATAGGAGCTTACCTAATACCTTGGTTAGATAATTTATTAGATACTGTTGCAGTTCCTTTAGCTGCTTTGGCAGGAACAGCTGTGATGTTATCTACCATGGCTGATCTAGATCCTGTTATTACTTGGTCATTGGCAATTATTGCCGGTGGTGGTACAGCTACAGCTATAAAAGCTTCTACAAGTACTACTAGATTGGCTTCTACTGCTACTACCGGTGGTTTGGCTAATCCTATCATATCAACAGTAGAATCAGGAACTTCAATAATCATGTCAATCTTAGCATTGGTAGCTCCGGTATTAGCTATCATTTTTGTAATTGTAATACTTTGGTTATTCTTTAAAGTGTTTAAATGGTTTAAACCAAAGGCTGTTTCAGCTAAAGCTACAAATGAGTAAATCTAAATAAGTAATTACACAGATTTTAATAAGGTATTTACTTTCCTATAAAATTTATGTTGATTTTTTGTAAAATGTTTTGACTCGTCATAAATTTTATCTAGTATTTTTTTTGCAACTTCTTTTCTGTTTTGTTGAATTA
Organism: uncultured Flavobacteriaceae bacterium; assembly: GCA_964463085.1. Classification (GTDB taxonomy): domain Bacteria; phylum Bacteroidota; class Bacteroidia; order Flavobacteriales; family Flavobacteriaceae; genus Aureibaculum. Next base: position 3,984 of record CAYXAZ010000093.1, read on the forward strand.
GGTATTCAGCAAGCTGTAAACGCTCACTATAGTTAGAATACTCAATATCAATTTTTTTAAGTTCACCTTCAGCCAATGTAGTCTTCCCTAATTTATCTAGAGTTAGTCCGTATATTAATTGATTCTCAGGTTTGATTTTTTCATTTTTCCCTATTAAATCTTGATAATAGGTCGTAACACTTTTATAATCTTCTATATAATAAGAAGCTTCCATGAGTTTTGAGATTACATAAGTATCTCCTGAAAATAATGAATCTAATGCGTCTGTATAATAAATAATAGCATTTTTATAATCACTAATCTCAAAATATGCATCAGCAAGGTTTACTTTATTTTGAAAAGTTTCTGAAAATTCCAGTTGCTTTTTTAGGTCAATTACCTTTTTTGTTGGATTGATAATAGCAACTAAATTGTCTTGAACTGTTTCAAGACCTCTTTTGTTAAATACTTGAGTAATTAAATAGATTAATGAACCAATTACCGGGATAAAAAAAATGATAAAAATCCAGTAATAATCATTCCTGTTTTTAATAGAATGATAAATACAATATGCCTGCAAAGCAAGAATTAGGTAAAAATACATCTCGCTAAAATACTAATAATTTTATTCGAAAAAAGCTCCATAAGTCTTAGGTGTAAAACAATTCGTGACTGCACCTTATATTTTGTGATTAATTTCAGATATTTGCATCTTTAAGTTTAAATGTTTTGTGTTTAAGGTTTGAGCTGATTATAATCTTGAACCCGAAACCCGAAACCCGAAATACGTAGTATGAAACCAAGCATACCAAAAGGAACAAGAGACTTTTCTCCTACTGAAGTAGCAAAACGTAATTATATTTTTGATACGATAAAACGATCATTTGAAAATTTCGGTTTTCAACCCATTGAGACGCCAGCCTTTGAAAATTCATCTACCTTGATGGGAAAATATGGAGAAGAAGGAGATCGATTGATATTTAAGATTTTAAATTCGGGAGATTATATTAAATCACTTGAAGTTGAGCTAGGTAATTATCATAAATTTGAAAAATTGCTTATTGAAATTCATAAAGAGGTAAAAGAAAGAACTCAAGTATTAAAAAATAATTATGAGTATTCAAAGAGTCGAATGTATAGAGAAATAGATACCTTTTTTGAAACAGAAATTATTAATTTAAAATATTTAAATAGTTATGTAGTATCGATGTTCATTACTGATAATTTTATTGATTTTTGTAAATCAATAAAATCATTCTTTATTGATATGGTTTATCAAGAAGTTCATTACACTTCTTTTGAGGTTAATTTTGAGTATATCTATAAAGAATTTATTTTGAGGTATTATAAAAAAACTATCACTCCAAAAATTTCCGAAAAAGCACTACGCTATGACCTTACCGTGCCTTTTGCACGCTATGTAATGCAACACCAAAACGAAATTGTTTTTCCATTTAAACGATATCAAATGCAACCCGTTTGGCGTGCCGATAGACCACAAAAAGGGCGTTTTAGAGAGTTCTATCAATGTGATGCTGATATAGTAGGCAGTACCTCTTTATGGCAAGAAGTTGAGTTTGTGCAACTCTATGATGATGTGTTTACCAAACTTGGTTTGACAGATACTATTATTAAAATAAATAACAGGAAGATACTTTCCGGTATTGCCGAAATGATTGGTGCTCAAGACAAACTGATAGACTTTACAGTTGCTTTAGATAAAATTGATAAGATAGGAGTAGAGGGCATTACCAAAGAAATGTTGGATAAAGGCATTAGCGAAAAAGCCATTGAAAAACTCAATCCTTTATTTAATCTTAAAGGTACAAATAAAGAAAAACTAAGCCAGTTGAAAGGTATGTTAGAAAACTCCGACGAAGGTTCTCAAGGTGTTGATGATTTACAATTTGTAATAGAAAGTGTAACCAAATTAGGATTACAGTCATCTAACGTACAGCTTGATGTTACCCTAGCAAGAGGATTGAACTATTATACCGGTGCAATTTTTGAAGTGGTAACAGATAAAGTGAATATTGGTTCTATTGGCGGCGGCGGTAGATATGATGACTTAACGGGAATATTTGGTTTAAAAGATATGAGTGGTGTTGGTATTTCTTTTGGATTAGATAGGGTTTATTTGGTATTAGAAGAATTAGATTTATTTAATGAAGTAATATTGCCAAAACCGAAGATTGTCTTTTTAAATTTTGATAAAGGCATTGAGTTAACACAATTAAAAGCGATTAAAAGATTGCGTGAAAATAATATAAAATGTGAACTCTATCCTGATGTTGCACAAAGTAATAAGCAGCAAAAGAAACAATGGAAATATATTACCAATCGTAATATTGAATATGTAGTTTCTGGTGTTGATGGAGATAGTTTTATATTAAAAAATATGATTAATGGCGAACAAAAGCAATGTAGTATTGAAGAACTGCTTGAAACAGTAAAGAATTTGTAATTTTGTATTAAGAATTAAACGTCACTTCAAGTGGCTTCTCGCCAGAGGTGAGATGGCGTATCAAGAAGATGATTTGAATAACTGTCCCCTTGAGGGGACTTTAGGGGGTGTTTTTGAAGTTGTTAACTACATTGAGAGTAGTTATAACGGACAATCATAAAATCTCGGGAGTATTGAGAATAGGTTTCTAAAAATAAAGCGAAGTATTAAAAAATAAAAACAATGTTTGAAGGAAAAAATGGTAAGTGTATTGAAGAGATAGGAGAAAACCATATCCCAACATCAGCTGAAACACCATTGCGTGAGGATGCTTTTGCTATTTCTGATGAAGATAAGATACAGTCTATTGAAGAAGATGTGGCACATATATTACATACCTTAGGAATGGATTTAACCGATGATAGTTTAAAAGGTACACCGCGTAGAGTTGCAAAAATGTTTGTCAAAGAAATTTTTGGCGGACTAAACCCAAAAAATAAACCAAAAGCTTCTACATTTGATAATAACTATAAGTATGGAGAAATGTTGGTAGAAAAGAACATTACGGTGTATTCTACTTGCGAGCATCATTTATTGCCAATTGTTGGTAAAGCACATGTTGCCTATATTTCTAATGGAAATGTTATCGGTTTATCAAAGATGAATCGCATTGTTGATTATTTTGCAAAGCGACCACAAGTACAAGAACGTTTAACCATGCAAGTAGTACAAGAACTTCAAAAAGCATTAGGTACTCAAGATGTAGCTTGTATTATAGATGCTAAACATTTATGTGTGAATTCTCGTGGCATCAGAGATGTGGCCAGTAGTACAGTTACCTCTGAGTTTGGTGGTAAATTTAAAGAAGATGCTGTAAAACGAGAATTTTTAGATTATATCAAACTGGAAACAACGTTTGAATAATTACTATTTAAAATTATTAACCTTGTCATTCCTGCGCAGGCAGGAATCCATAATTTAAATATATTTCTTTATATTAGGATGACACGATAATACTTTTTTAGCTCCTACAGTATTTCTCTTCAGGAGCTTTTTTATACTTTAATTTTAACAAACCCGGATTAGTACATGATAAAAATCAGTTGAATTTATTAAATGTCCGGTCGAGCGTAGTCGAGACCTCTTCTTTAGGTCTTTTAGCAAAACAAGTTCTCGACTGCGCTCGAAATGACATTTTTGTAAAAGATTAAAATTCAGACATTTATGAAATAGTAATATTTTTTGTCATGTACTATGTAAACCCGGTTAAAATAAAGTACTTCATAACTTTTTAGCATTTAATTTGATAGTTACTCAATAATACTATTAACATATTAAAAAGTTTTAAACACGAAAACGGTTTCGTAAATTCTTTGAGTTCAAATATTAGCTAACTTAAGCTTCGAAATTAAAAGTTGCTATAAAACACTTATTTATTAATTAAAACTTTTTATTATGAAAACATTAAAGTTGAAGGGGTTAATTTTAGGAGTTGCTTTATTGATGTTCTCTTGCCAAACAGCAGAAGAAGATAATTTAGACATTCAAAAAGAAAACTCAATTATGAATGTAACTACACATGATGGGCAGCCATTTAGTACCGGACAAAGTACTTCTATCAGTAAAGCATTTACTCCGGGACCCGGAGGTGGTGTAATGATGCAAGCATTTTATTGGGATGTTCCTTCAGGAGGAACTTGGTGGAATACCGTAAAGTCAAAAGTAACTGCATGGTCTAATGCCGGGATAGATGCAGTATGGCTTCCGCCAGCATCAAAAGCACAAAATGGCGCGCTTTCTATGGGTTATGACCCAACTGATTATTTTGATTTTGGAAATTTCAATCAGAATGGAACAATTGAAACTCGTTTTGGCTCTAAAACCGAGTTACAAAGTTTAATTTCTACAGCGCATTCACAAAATGTAAAGGTATTTGCTGATATCGTTTTAAATCATAATAGTGGAGCTCAGTTAGAAGCTAATCAATATACAGGTACAAATACTTGGACAGATTTTAGCGGTGTGGCATCAGGAAAATTTTTAAGGTCCCAACATGACTTCCACCCTAATAATATCCATAGTAATGATGAAGGCTATTTTGGTGGTTTTCCAGATATGTGTCACGAAGTACCTAATGTACAAGATTGGCTTTGGAATAGAAGTGATGGTGTAGGTAAATATTATAAAAATGTGATGGGTTTTGATGGTTGGAGATTTGATTATGTAAAAGGTTTTGGACCTTGGGTTGTAAATACTTGGAATACAAATGTTGGTGGATTTTCTGTTGGCGAATACTGGGATTCTAACGTAAATACATTAGAATGGTGGGCAAATAATGCAAATAGTTCAGTATTTGATTTTGCATGTTATTATAAAATGAATGATGCTTTTGATGGAAATAATTTGAATATATTGAATGATGATATGATGTGGAAAAGAAATCCATATAAAGCAGTAACCTTTGTAGCAAATCATGATACAGACATAATATGGAAAAAAATGTTGGCTTATGCTTATATTTTAACGCATGAAGGTTATCCAACCATTTTTTATAGAGATTATGAAGAATGGTTGAATAAAGAACGAATGAATAATTTGATTTGGATTCACAATAATAAAGCAACTGGTAATACATCTATCTTATATACGGATACAGATGAGTATATTGCCAGAAGAAATGGCTATAATGGCAATCCCGGACTTATAGTGTACCTTAATAATTCCAGTAGTTGGAAAGAACGATGGGTGCCAACTAATTGGTATAGTACTTCTATAAAAGATTTTACAGGACATTCAGGATGGTATCCAACAACACAAAGTGGAGGTTGGGTAAAAATTCAGTGTCCGCCAAACAGCTATTCAGTATGGTCTGTGAATTAATATAAAATATTATTTGAGTTTAAAGGAGTTCTCATGAATTTGAGAGCTCTTTTTTTTCGTGAGACTCTAAAAAATCATTTCCGATTTTTTAGTTAATCGAACTAATCCCGCTTTTTTTCAGCGGGATCTCGGTTTAATATCTCTACCCTTGGGTCGATTCCTATTATTGGATCCTAGGCTTGCCTTGGGGTTTAATACCCTTTATTTATAGACTTGTAATGTTATAAAATTGAATTAATTCCTGCCTTGCCGTCAAGCAGACTCCTCAAAGGGAAGAATATATCCGATTAGCTTTCCCCTTTGGGGAAATGTCCGAAGGACAAAGGGGCTTATAGCTCACTCAAAAACGCCAATGTATCAACACCATCAGCATAATCAGTAAGCTGTGGTTGTTGAGTCTGTCCGAATTGTACAGCATTATCAATAACATTGCTCACTATACATTGAATATGCTCAGCATCAATATCTAGTTTTTGTTTTAGAGAGTCTAGATCAGTATAATATTCATAAAAAAGCGTTGCAATAGGTGAGGCATAACTAATATCTTCTTTTAACATCAAAAAACCATTATCTGAGAGCTTAAATTCACTCATTAGATAGACTGCCTTATTATAATCGTAGTTATTTCTATATTTTATATAGTTGATAAGGTCTTTGTAATCATAGATTGCCTTAAATAAGTTGTCAAAATCATAGTTTTTAGGTACAAATAGTTTTGAAACACTTCTACAACCCAATCCGAAATATCTAAATATATCTTCTCCTAATTTACTGAGTTCTTCATGAGTTTCATTACCTGTAAGCACAGCAATACTATTTCTATTTTTACGGATAATATTAGGGTATTTTCCAAAATAAGCTTCAAAATAACGAGCTGTATTATTACTACCCGTGGCAATAGTTGCATCAAATTCAGTTAACCTTTCTTCAGTAAACTGAATTAAATCTTTAAACTGTGGCTCTACATACTCTAAATATTTTGTAATTAATGGTAAAAAACGATTGTCATTAGATGATTGTTTTATCAAAACCTTATTCCCGGAAATTAATACGGATAAAAAATCATGAAATCCGACCAAAGGAATATTACCTGCCATAATAATTGCAACAGTCTTAGCTTGATCATTATTTAAAGTATAAGACGATATCCAATTATTTAAACTGTTTTTAGTCAATAAGTTACTTAAATTTTCAAAAGCATATAAAACAGCATCTTCTGTAAACCACCCATTAGTTTCTTTAGCTCTTTTTATTTGTAGTTTAAAAGCATCAAAAAATAGATCATTATGTAAAACAGTATTGTTTTGTTCTATTGTTTTTCTCGAAAACTGACTTAAAAAATTCCCTAATTCTACAAAAGCATTAATTCTGTTTTCCAATAACATTTATCGTCTTTTATATTGTGATTATTGTAACTTTGCAGTGCAAATTTAATCGAAAAAAAACAATGGCAATTATAATAACGGATGAATGTATAAATTGTGGAGCATGTGAACCAGAATGTCCTAATACTGCAATATATGAAGGTGCTGAAGATTGGCGTTTTTCTGACGGAACAGATCTAAAAGGAGATATTATGTTGCCAAATGGTAATAAATTTAATGCTGATGAAGAACAAGAACCGGTAAGTGATGAACTTTATTTTATTGTACCAGATAAATGTACAGAATGCAAAGGCTTTCATGATGAACCACAATGTGCTGCTGTTTGTCCTGTTGATTGTTGTATACCAGACGAAGATCATGTTGAAACAGAAGATGAATTGTTAGATAAACAACGTTTTATGCATCCTGAGTAATTATTCTAGCTCTCTAAATAACAAAAAATACAGCTATTCAGTTTTAGTATATGTCTCGGTTCTAAAATTTAAAAACCATACTTCTATCCATTGTAATTTGGGATTTGTCTATTGTAATTTATTAAAAGTTAATCCTATATTTGCACCTTAAAAATTAAAATAAATGAAGGCAGGAATTGTAGGATTACCAAATGTTGGAAAATCAACATTATTTAACTGTTTATCAAATGCCAAAGCGCAAAGTGCAAACTTCCCTTTTTGTACCATTGAACCAAACATAGGAGTGGTTAATGTACCGGATATGCGTTTAGAAAAGTTGGAAGAGCTTGTGAATCCAGAACGTGTGATGCCGGCAACTGTTGATATTGTTGATATTGCAGGACTCGTAAAAGGAGCAAGTAAAGGAGAAGGGCTAGGGAATAAATTCTTAGCAAACATTAGAGAAACCGATGCTATTATTCATGTACTGCGTTGTTTTGATAATGATAATATTGTTCATGTTGAAACAACTATTGATCCGGTAAGAGATAAAGAAATTATTGATTTTGAATTACAGATAAAAGATTTAGAAGCAATAGATAAACGATTAGAACGCGTTAAAAAAGCATCAAGAACAGGTGAAAAAGACGCATTAAAAGAACTTGATATTTTAATAAAGGTAAAAGAAGCCTTAGAAAGTGCTATTTCTGTTAGAGCTATTGAATTGACAGATACTGAACGTCAAGAATATATCAAACCCTTACAATTACTTACAGACAAACCCATTTTATATGTTTGTAATGTAGATGAAGCCTCAGCAAAAGATGGTAATGCCTATGTTGATTCAGTTAAAGAAGCAATTAAAGATGAAGATGCCGAAATTATTATTTTAGCAGTTGAAACAGAAGCTGATATTGCTGAGTTAGAAGATTATGAAGAACGTCAATTATTTTTAGATGATCTTGGTTTAGAAGAAGCCGGAGCTTCAAGCTTAATTAG
>CAYXAZ010000094.1:0-11816 GCA_964463085.1 uncultured Flavobacteriaceae bacterium
GAAATGGCATTGACGTTGAACGGAAGAAAAAATAGATTAGAAAGGATAGATTTTGTGCAGTTGGGAGGTAATTTAGGACTTAACTCAAAACAAATACAAGGTGTTTTTGAACGATTTTATAAGTTAAAACCAATTGCAATTAAGTGGGTTGACACCTCTTTTTTATCCAATAAAATGAAAACGCTTTATAGGGAAAAGATAGGAGAGAGATATGATAGAATATTTTAAAAGAAGCTTGATTGTATACAAAAGGTTTAAGGTAGTACAATTGATGATTGTCTTACCTATCATAAATGTTTGAAAATGAATATACTAAAATAGATTTTAGAGGTATTCTATTAAATATTTTTCTCGTCAGCACCTTCCATTTGTTGTGAAAGCATTTTTTGAGGTGATACAATTGGCAATATGATTCCTTGCATATTTGTATTAGATAAACGCTCATAAATAATACCCCTTGCCGTAGAGAAACTTAAACCCAAAAGTGTAGCTATTAATAAACCAGAAAAAACAGGATTCTTATTTTCATTTAATTTAAAATGCTTTTTTAATTCTTCAATTTGAAAATGGAAGTCAATGTTAAAATGTGCATTTGCACCTTCATTATCAGATTTGTCAGTTTCTAGGTCAATTAGTAGCCCAATCTTAATACGCTCTTCTTTTAGATTATGCATAGTCTTATGAGCGACATTAATATTAAAAGAAATTTTACCTTTTTGTGGTAAATCTTTTATAGAACTTTCAATTAGGTCAATATGAAAGAGGAGTAATTTATCAGTATCAATTTTCACTTCTTTCATTACATAGCAATATCATAGTTAGAGTCTTCATAATCACTTATAGCACCTTTAAGTTCTCCACCTTCAATAGAACCTAAATATATATATTTAAATTCTGTAATTGGTTCTATATTAATTAAATCGACACCTAAAATAAACTCCATTTTAGTAATACTCTTCATAGTTAGGTTATGCGTACCTGATAACCATTTTGAAATTTCAGAAGGTCTTTTGCCTAACATTTCTGCAAATTGACCTTTTTGAATACCACGTTCTTTTAAAATGGAATTAATTTTTTCGGTTAAGGCAAGGTTCTTTTCTACTAATCTTGCTATTTCAGGATTACCATTTTCATCTAACCATTTGTCAATTATATTTTTTTGTGGGGATTTCATAGTGTGATGGTTTGTTTTAGAAATAAATTTTCAAACTCTCGATATATTCTATTTGTGTACAATCATCGTTCCAAATGATGTCTCTATCTTTAAAAGCGTTATCAATTGCTTTTGTAATTTGATTTGCTAATTTAAAATGCTGTTTAACATTAGGACAGTTTTGTGCGGTTTGACTAGTTTTTGTGTCTCCACTAAATAAGAAAACAACATGTTCATTTGCTCTTAAACAATATAAGCGCAAATTGTTTGCTTTCTTTTTACCATATTCTGTATACTGTGGTTTGCGATCAATTCCTTTTGGTGGTAGAGCAGATGTATCTGCCGTTTCTCCCTCGAATCTAAAGTGATGTGTTTGTGCGCCATACTTGTTTCCTATAACTCTTAGCCAATTAAGTATATGATCTAATTTATCTTTATTATTAACGTGATGTTGGTTGATAAATTGCTCAAATAATGAATCATCATCATCATTAACACATACTGAATAATAACATACTTTGTCATATTGTGCTATCAGTTCTATGTCGGCAAAGTTATTCACTTATAAGTTAATTTGCAAATTTATTTCACTTTTAAGTGAATTTATATTGTGTTGATATGCTTTTTTGTAGTTTTAAGGATAAGATTTATCATGATTTCAAAGGTATTGATTTCAATTAAATTATGAAGCCATATATACATCTAAAAGTAAAATTAGTGTGGCTTAAGCATAATTTTTAAAATTAACCCCTTAGTTCAAAGCTATTTCCTATCTTTGAAGGGGGAGAAAAAACAAAATTTTTTATTACCAAAAAGAACAAGCCAGATAGTTTGATATTATGAATACCGGTAGGTTAGTTTTTACAGGTATTTTTAATTTAAATGAATGGCATTATTTCAAAATTCGGTTCTTAATAAATATTTAAAAACACAGGATAAAATTCTTGTAGCAAAAGCCTATAAGAAGTTTACTAAATATTTCCACAATCCTATTATTCAACAAAATATTCGAGAAAGTAAAGAAGAACAGTTTCAAGAAGGCTTTTTAAGAGAATTGTTTGTAATAATTTTAAGCTACACTTTAAATCCAAAACCTAATTACAATCTAACTACCGAACTCAAAAATGAAAAAGGGGCAAAAAAAGCAGATGGTGCAATTTTGTTAGATAATAAAGCATTGGCAGTTATAGAATTAAAAGGCACAAAAACGAAAGATCTTGAAAGCATTCGGCAACAAGCCTTTGACTATAAAGCCAATCAAACAGGTTGTGTCTATGTTATTACTTCTAATTTTGAAAAACTACGTTTCTATATCAATAATGCGGTTGACTTTGAAGAATTCAATTTGTTTACACTTACTGAATCTCAATTTGAACTACTCTATTTGTGTTTACATCGAGAGAATTTACTAAAGAATGTTCCGCTAAAAATAAAAGAAGCATCCATAGTAGAAGAAGAAAAAATTACCAAAAAATTCTATGCAGACTATTCTTTGTTTAAGAGAGAACTATTCCGTGATTTGGTAAAGTTAAATATGAAAAATGAAGTTTTTAGGGGCGAATTGAACAAGGAAGATTTAGAAAAAACTAAGAAAAATATAAAGCTTGCCCTCTTTAAAAAATCTCAAAAGTTAATAGACCGTTTTCTCTTTATCTTTTTTGCCGAAGATAGAGGTTTATTGACGCCAAACTCGACCTTGAAAATTTTAGAGCAATGGGATAAATTAAAAGACTTAGATGCCTATACTCCTTTATATGACAGGTATAAGCTATATTTTGATTATTTAGATACGGGAAGAAAAGAAACAGATAAAAGAGCAGAAATTTTCGCATATAATGGCGGTTTGTTTAAACCGGATGCTATTTTAGAGAGTTTACTAATTAGTGATGATTTATTATATGAGCATACCAAGACATTGGCTAATTACGATTTTGAAAGCCAAGTAGATGTAAATATTCTTGGACATATTTTTGAAAACTCCTTGAATGAAATTGAAAGTGTAAATGCAGAAATTGAAGGTGCTCAATTTGACAAGCGAAAGACCAAACGTAAAAAAGATGGTGTTTTTTATACACCCAAATACATTACCAAATATATTGTTGATAATACCATAGGTAAGCTTTGTACAGAAAAGAAGGAAGAAATTGTTATTGATGAGAAAGAATATTTTAAAAGTAGAAAAGGAAGGACAACAAAAAAATTAAAAGAGCTTCAAGATAAATTAGAGGTTTACAGAAAATGGTTATTACAACTCACCATACTTGACCCTGCCTGTGGTTCTGGAGCTTTTTTAAACCAAGCCTTAGATTTTTTAATAAAAGAACACCAATTATGTTGATGAATTACAAACCAACTTATTGGGTGGTGGTTTTGTGTTTCCTAATATAGAAAATACGGTATTAGAAAATAATATTTTTGGCGTTGACTTAAACGAAGAGTCTGTGGAAATTGCAAAACTTTCATTGTGGTTACGTACTGCTCAACCACGGCGAAAATTAAACGATTTAAATAGTAATATTAAATGTGGTAATTCTCTAATTGATAGTATAGCTGTTGCAGGAGACAAAGCCTTTAAGTGGGATGATGAGTTTCCTGATATTTTTGAAAAAGGTGGTTTTGATGTTGTGATTGGTAATCCACCTTATGGAATGGATCAAACCAAAACAAATAAAAACTTCTACAAACAAACCTATGTACTACTTGAAGGTAGAGATGAATTATTTGAATTGTTTATTGAAAAGAGCATTAAACTGTTTAAGAATTCAGGAACAATGTCTTTTATTATTCCAAACACATTGTTATCGAATTTATATTCAAAGAAACTCCGACAGCATATTGTCGAAAATTTAAATCTATTAGAGATAACAAATTTTGGGATGGATGTGTTTAATGACCCTACTGTTCATACTTGTATAATTTCGATAAATAAAGGCGAAAAAGGATTTACTAATATTCGAAAACAAGTTGAAAACCAAAATGAATTAGGAGAAGAATTCAACTATCAACTTGATCAGAATACCTTTTTAAACTCAGATAATGCAACATTTGACATATTCTTCAATCCCGAAGAAATGAATTTTATTCAGAAGTTGGAGAAGAATACTCAACTGAAAGATATTTGTTTTATTAGGCAATGTATTAAAACTGGAGATGATAAAATTTATGTAAAAAAATCTGACATACCGTTAACTCAACCTTGGAAGCCTGTATTAAGAGGAAAGGGGATGAATCGATATGTGACAATTGAGAATGATTTATATTTAAAATATGGAGATTGGTTAGCTCGTAATTGGAAGAATAAAACATTTTATGAAACTGAAAAGATAGTTATTAGAGAAACGGGAAAAAGAATTACAGCAACTCTAGACCTTAAAAATCATTATTTACTTAGTTCGCTATATTCCATTTATCCCAAAGAAGAGTTTAAGACTTCCTATTTAAAATCTTTACTTGCAATTATTAATTCTGAATTGGCTAGTTTTTATATTAGAAAAATTGCCTACGAACTTACAAAGGGGGCATTTACAAAAGTTCGAACGAATCAACTAGGCAGATTGCCAATCGTTAAACTTAATTCAGATAATGAAAATTTCTTGTCAAATTTGGTGGATGTAATTTCTAAACTTAATAATGACCGATATCTAATTGCAAAAAAGTTTGAACTTTATTTAGTGGCGACTTTTACAATCGAAAGGACAAACAAGTTAAAGAACTGGTACGAGTTAGATTTTGGAGATTTTATAAAAGAACTGAACAAAGCCATTAAAAAAGTTAGTGGAGAAAAACTGACCAAAACAGATGAAATGGATTGGATGGATGTTTTTGAAACAAAAAAAGCAGAAGCCCAAACCCTAAAAGCCCAAATTGATAAAACGGATAGTGAAATTGATGCTATGGTTTATGAGCTGTATGGGTTGAGTGAGGAAGAAATTGAGATTGTGGAGAATGGTTAAAAAATATTAAAATTGACAAATGAAATTTAAATATATCGATACAGTTATTAATAATTTAAGTATAAATCTTGAGATACTAACTAAAGATACAAACCTGTATACTACATTATTATTTCAGCATAAAGGAAATTTTATTGCTGAAGAAACAAGGTTTGGTAATAATGAAGATTGTACAGATAAATTTAATGCATTTTTCACTCTTGCAAAATCTAAAAATTCCTCTTTAGCCATGACACCTGAATATTCATGTCCTTGGGCTTCTATTGAGTGGTTATTAGAAAGCGAAGAAAGATTGCCAAATCAATCTAAACTATGGGCTATTTGTTGCGAATCAATAACACCACTAGAAATAACAGCATTCAAAGAAAATCACGAAAATGAAAATACTGTTGTATACTTTGATGAAACAGCATTAAATAATGGAGGAGCAGGAGTACTTTTAGATCCTTTATGTTATATTTTTAAAGCTACACAAAATGGTATTGACCTAACCATTGTTCTTGTTCAGTTCAAAACTGTACATATGGGAGTTTGGGGTTCAGATAAAGAAAGACTCAAATACATCTATGGAAATGATGTTTACGTTTTAAGAAATAGCCCTAATTCTATATTCTTATTTACGAATATTTGTTCTGAAGCTACAAATTTTTCTATTACAAGCGATTTTCAAAAACAAATTGATAATCGTTGGGATGACAATCCATATATAATATTAAACCCTCAAATGAATCCAAAACCTTCGCATGACTACTTTGTGAATTTTAGAAAAACTATCTCAAAATATAGTAATAAAGACGTGATAACTCTTAATTGGGCAGGGAAAACAATGTATCCAGGTAAAGTAGAACCTTTGATTGAATTAAGTAAATCATCTATTTTATTCAAAACGAATGATGTTGAGTTTGATAGAGATATAAGGTTTATTAAAAATCATAAGAAAGGACTTTATTATATGCATTTGAAACCTAATATTCATTATTATTTCCTAAACCCTTTTGCAGAAGCATTTTTAATTTCAAACCAAAAACCATCTTCCGCAGGAGCAAATCCAGCTTTAATTAGAAGAACTGGACCCGAAGCTATGAATGTTTATACATGGGATGTAGAAGATAGTGCTTTTGATGACGTTAATGTTTTAGGTGATGGATTTGATGATTTTTTAAATGAATACAATTGTAAGAACAAAATATTTCAAGATTCTGAAATCAATTTTATTGATAAGGAAAGATTAATTAATTTATCATTGGGAAATGTAACAACAAAAAAGGATGATAAAGGGTGGCATAAAATTGATAGATTAGAAACATTTCAAGTTGATGCTAATGAAAAAATAAAGAGGTTTACTTATGTCTATGACGAACTCAGTCTTAATGACAGAATCAAATACTTAGAGATAATTGAGGACATTAATTCAAAAATATTAACAAACCAAAATTTATTCCCTGATAGCTTATATTCATTTAAAAATAAATGCTCTGAAGTGATGTTTTTCGTTAAAGGAAACGGTTATGATTATAAATATAATTTAGTTACTGATGATAACGAACGTAAAGCTACCATTGCTTATATCGGTAGAAATACTAAGGCTTCAGCTCGAAAAATCTATGATAAATTAAGAAACTTATTTGAAGAAGACAATCAATCCAGAAAACTAGTAGTTGTTTGGTACAAAGAAGGTGAATCAAATATTACTAACATCAGTGAAACTAAACCGCCAAATGTAACTGATGACACAACTGTTAAATCTAATTCAATCTTTTAAAATTTATTATGGATAGAGAAAAAATTCAGCAATTATTATCTGATAAATTAAAAGAAATCAATTTTCTAGAGGATTCTAACATACTAGTTGGAAAACAGAAATACGAAGATTTGACTTTGGGAACATATTTCATTGATTATGGTGATAATGATTTTACTTTCGATTTAAGAGATTATCAAGAAGATTATATTTCAAGTCAGTATTATAATAATTCTGGCAATGATCAATGGAATTTTTATTTAATTTTTATCAGAGAATCTTATTCTGAATCAGATAAAGTTCGAATAGAAAAGGACAGTATTTATACTAGAAAATTTGTCTTTACACCAGAAGAATTAGTTAATTATTTTGATTATCAAAAATCTGAAAAAGCTGTCGATGCAGATGTTATAAATTTATGGAAAGAAAAATTGAAGGCAGTCGATCTAGATGAAGTTTATTCAAATACTCCATATTCACAAGCTGTTCCTAGATATTTATCAAATGAAGTAATAAAAGATGAGGAATCAAATCAAGTATCTTCAAACATAAATACAGATCTATCAATAAAAAAAATATCAAGGATAATACTTAATGATAATTATAGAAAATATCCGATAAAAAGAGATTTTTTATTGGGCAAAGTAAATTTAATCAAAGGTGTTAATGGTACAGGGAAAACTTCATTTCTAGAAGCAATTGAATTGTCAATTGCTGGAAAAAACTATAGCAATCCTTCTTCAACAGAAGAAGATAAAAGTATTAATGCTATATATAATGATGATAATGAGTTTATCGATGATTATTCACCGAATAACAATGCTAAATATAGACAACGTGATATAGCTTGGTATTCAACTGCATATAAATCAGGAAATGAACTTTATAGAGCATTCAATAAATATAATTTCTATGATTCAGATGCTGCATATAACCTATCACATAATTCAGATGTTACTTCATTGTCTAAATACTTATCTTCGATAGCATTAGGGTCTGAATTTAATAGAATTCAAGATAGGCTTTTTGGTTTTAAAGAAAGATTATTAAAAGAAAATAATGATAGAAAAAAGGTTATAGAAGATGCTGAAAGTAATATTAAGGAAGCTTCGATAATTATTGATTCAGTTGAATTAAAATCAAGTCCAGATGATAAATTCAAAACTTTTCTAGAATATTCTAAAGAAATTAACTGGACAAAAAAACTTCCAAATAAACATGATGGAGATTATAATGATTTTGATGAAGACTATCACACATCACAATCCTATATAAATACACTAAATCAATTTTTACCTACTATTAAACTGAGAACTAGAAAAAGTTGGGAAGAAGAATTAGAAAAGTTACAAAAGGCATTACTAGCATGTAATAATATTAAAACTGAAATCGAAATTGATAAAAAAAGCGTTGAAAGCAATAATGAATTTTTAAATAAAAAGAATATTAGTTTTCAAATTTTAAATTCATCAAAAAAATATTTTGATGAGAAATCAAGTTTTAAATTATTAGAGTTAAGTGAAAAAATAAATAAGATTTCAATTGAAATTAAAAGAGATTCAAGAGCACTTGAAATTATTGAAAGTATTACTGATCTAAAAGCTCTTGATAGTAATGAAACTTTAACCAACTTAAAAAATAACCAATTAAGAAAACAAATAAACTTATTGGATAAGCAAAAACAATTAAAATTACAAATTGAAAACTTAAAAGTCAACTTAAATAAATTACAGAGTATTGTTTCTGAAATAAAATCTTATGGAAAGCAATATATTACTTTAAATAATAAGGCAGAAGAATGCCCTTTATGTAATACAAAATATGAACATGAAGAGTTAGAGGATAGAATATCTAAAATAGAAAAGAATATTAAGGAAAATGTTGCAATAGATGAATTCAATAAAGAATTAATTAATGTAGAAAAGGAATTATTGATTATTAATACTCTAATTAAAAATACTGATTTAATTGAAAAGGCAATTTCGATTATACACAAGGATGATAATTATTCCGAGTTAAAAATTATTGAAATTAAAAGCCAATTTAATTTAGTTAAAAACAGAAATAGCAAAAATATTGAAAACAATTCTAACTTTAAAATGCTTAAGCAAGAATTAGAGGACAAAGGGTTTTATGAAGATGAATTCAAGCAAATTAAGGAAGAGTTTGAAAATCATTTTAATAAAATAAAATTTTCATTTTCAAATAAATCGATGTTTGAAAAACAATATCTAGCTTTAAAAAAAGAAATTTCGGAGATTAGTGATTCCATATATAAAGTTAAGGCAAAATTAATATTAAATGAAAAAGCTCAAAGTAAAATAATAAATGAAGTAGCTCCAAGTATTAATGTAATTGAGTATGAAAGAGATTTAAATTATAGAATAGAACTTCTAAAAACAGGCATATTTAATTTTAATAGTTTGAAAGATTTTTTTACATATTCTGAAGACGATGATATTAGTAAATTAAGTCAGCAATTAGATAAATTACATATTCTTTATGAGGATATAAAAAAATCAATTAGAGATCAAAAAGAATTGGTTTTAGCTAACAAATTAATAAATGATTCAAAAAGTAAAATTAAAATACTCGAACCTGAATGCTTAAGATTAGATAGTGGATTAAAAGTAATTATTGATATACTTGATAACCATAATGAATCTACGATATTAGGCGATTTCATTAAAGATAACGAAATTGAAATACAGGAAATATTTCAAAATATTCATTCTCCAAATGAATTTTCAAAGATAATCTTTAGTGATTCTAAAAATTCAATCTTCTTAAAAAGGCGTACTGAAGATGTAGAAGTCCCTATTAATAAAATAAGTACTGGTCAAAGAAGTGCATTGGCTCTATCAATTTTTCTTGCTTTAAATAAAAAATTGAAAAATGGTCCGAATTTGATATTATTTGACGATCCTGTTACATATACAGATGATTTAAATATATTATCATTTCTAGATTATTTAAGAGAAATAGTAATTAATGAGAATAGGCAAATAGTTTTTTCTACAGCAAGTCAGAAACTTGCTGGTTTGTTTGAGAAAAAATTTGCTTTTTTAGGAGAAACTGAATATAAATCTTTTGAATTTGAAAGATAATTATGAAAAACGAAACCCAAATAAAATGCCCAAACTGTGGAACTTCTATAGATGTTCAAGATATTTTGGCTCATCAGTTGGAAGATGAAATAAAACAAAAATATCAATCTCAAATAGCTGAGGAAAAAAAGAAATATGAGTCAGAACAGGAGAAGCTAAAACAAGATAAATTAGCTTTTGAGCAAAAAAAGAAACAAGAAAACGAATTGTTTCAAGAACGTTTGGAATCTCAACTTAAAGAAGAGAAGAAAATAATTGAGTCAACCCTCAAATCAAAGTTAAAAGAAGAGCAATCTGAACAGTTTGAAGCTTTGCAAAAGGAGTTAAATGAAAAATCGGAACAAGTAAAAGAACTCAACAGAACCAAAGCTGAGATTGAAAAATTAAAACGTGAAAAATCCGAGTTAAAGGAAATTGCAGAAGCAGAGGCACAAAAAAAGTTGAATGAAACTCTGGTTTCCGAAAAAGAAAAAATAAAGAAATCAGAAGAAGAAAAGAACGAATTGCGTTTTAAAGAAATGCAAATGCAATTAGAAGCGCAAAAAAAGCTAACCGAAGAGATGAAACGAAAGCAAGAGCAAGGCTCTATGCAGTTACAAGGAGAAGTTCAAGAATTGGCAATAGAAGAGTGGTTGGCTATTCAATTTCCGTTAGATACAATTAAAGAAATAAAGAAAGGAGCAAGAGGTGGAGATTGTTTACAGCACGTTAACACTCGTTCAGCACAGAATTGCGGGACTATCTATTACGAAAGTAAACGCACCAAAGATTTTCAACCAAGTTGGATAGAAAAATTCAAAGCAGATATACGAGATAAAGGGGCAAATATTGGAGTTTTGGTTACAGAAGTAATGCCTTCTGATATGGACAGAATGGGATTAAAAGAGGGGATTTGGATTTGTAATTACGAAGAGTTTAAAGGTCTTTGTGCAGTATTAAGAGAATCCATTGTACAGTTGAGTACGGCAATCAGTTCTCAGGAAAACAAAGGGGATAAAATGGATATGCTCTATACTTTTCTTACAGGAAATACTTTTAGAATGCAAGTAGAAGCAATTGTTGAGGGCTTTACTCAAATGAAATCTGATTTAGAAAGTGAAAAACGTTCTATGCAACGAATTTGGAAACAAAGAGACAAACAAATTGAAAAAGTAACTGCCAATACTATTGATATGTATGGTTCTATTAAGGGAATTGCTGGAAATGCCATTCAATCTGTAAAAGCGTTAGAATTGCCTAATGCTGATGAGGATGAACAAAACCAATTAGAGTTGGAATAATTTTTTAGTTTTAATATTTTTTTCTTTCCATTTTTCATAAACTTTTTTGGTTTTAGGATGGCTTTCAAAAAACTCAATGATATAATTGTCGTATGTATTAATACCCTTTTGATAAGCTTCTTTTTCAATAGCATCAATATCCTGTTTTACAGTATAAGCATAAAATAAAGCCCCAAAAGAAATTACTAATGAAATAATAAAAATAAGTACCGCCCATTTAGGATAAATATTAGCATTTTTAACTTTGGCTTCAAAACTAGAAAGAAATTCACGTTGCTCATTTTTACTCAAAGTAAGTTCACGAATCAATTCGGTTTTAGCTTTTTGTATTTCTTGAAATTCCAATTTAATCTTTGTGTTACTAATTTTTTGTTGTAATACTTCCAGTTTAGAAATACCTTTTTCAAAACTATCAATTTCATTGACCAATATTTCCGTGATTTCTTCAATTTTTGACATATTATTATTATTAAATACCCATTCCGAGTTCGATTACTTTTTTAATGACTTTAACAGACAACTTTACTGCTATATTTGGCGTAAGTTCTAAGGTTTTTCCTAATAGTTTAAGTTGGTTGTTTT